>NZ_JBFBLI010000004.1:57748-291956 GCF_040702545.1 Citricoccus sp. NPDC079358 | reverse complement strand
ACATCGGTGCACCCCCGCTCCAGCTCCCTGGAGGAGCGGATCCCGACGCAGTATCCGTAGAGCACGATCCGCAGCATCAACCTGGGGTCATACGGGGGCTGGCCCTTGGCCTTGGCGTGGGAGGCATAGAACCGGTCCAGGTCCAGCTCGGAGTCCACGAGTTCGGCGATGAACCGGGCCAGATGATCCTGCGGCAGCCACTCATCCAACGACGGAGGCACCAGCAGCTGAGCGTCCGGCTCGAACGGGCGGAACCGCTTGTTCCGGCCAGCGTTGGTCTCTACCCGCCCATCGTCCACGGGCTCGACCCGCTCCACCGCTGACTCCTCGAAGAGGCCATCCTGGCCAGCACTGGTACCCATCACCCGATTCTCCCAGCCCGCCAGGAGACAGCCCGGTCAATCCGCCGGCGTTTTAAAGATCGACCCCACGATTACTGACCCACGCACCTAGGGAAGTGACATCGGTGCGTGCTGCCTCTTATGTCACATCTTCGCATGGGTATGAACCAAGAGGCCTGCGCTGACAAGACATCAGGCGCGGTAGAAATTACAGCACTGGAGTGGATATCCCCCTAGCGATAGCGCGGCATTCGGCTCGGAGCAACGAAAGCTCCGGGAGTGCACGCGGGTTGTGCTGGAGATTGAGCAGTGGCGTGTGCTCGCGAATCAGCGCGACCTCAACCTCGTGAACCTCAGACTGCGGCAGTACGGACCAACTGACATCGAGACTCGAGTCGATCCAATCGACGATCGCCATTCGATCGGTCGGTGCGAAGCTGTAGTTTTGGGCCCGCGCTCGACCGGCAAGTGAGCCGAATGGGGGACGGTAGCCCAGCACCGCACCGATGCTTCGGATGAAGGTGCCGTTGCCGCGTGCTCGGAGCTCGTTCCCGAGCAGTCGCTTGAGGAGCGTCTGCTTCTCGGCTTGCCCGACGTAGATCACGCGCGTGGCGCGATCCTCGAGAAGAGATTGGAAGGGCTCGGTAAGGGCCGCATCGCTGCGCAGCCGAATCGCGTAGACGCCGAACTCGTCCGGCACGATTGCGTTGATCCCACTTGCCGGTCGAAACGAGCCGTCGTCGAGCAGGTTCATGACGGCTCAGCGTCCGACGGTTTCTCCCCGGCGCTACGCCGCAGCTTCGACATGACAGTGCTCGACACCTTGACCGCAGTGTCCTTCGCACTGTGAGCGGCGTTGGCGCTGACCGACGCGACAGCTTCGACTCCTCGTGCGCCGAGCTTGCCGGCGGTCTGGGCACCTGTTACTCCGGCCTCGACGGTGGCGTCTCGTGCCTCGATCGCTGCGACAGCCCAGCGCTTCTTCTTCAGGTTCACACGGTTGTCGGAGATGCCGAGCATTTCGTGAAAGACCAGAACGTCAGCGCCCACCTCGTTGCTGGAGCGCACTACTTCGCCGGGCCTCAGGGGATGGAATAGCACCTTGCTATTCGCCATCACCGCCGCCGCGTCCATCCGCGCGAGCAGACGCTCCGTGCTCTTCGAAATCAGGTCGCGACGCTTGGCGCGGCCGGCCTGGATCGCCTCGCGGTGACGGTCGAGATCGTCTGGGCTGGAGTCGAGGACGCGGTCGACTTCGAGTACGGCCAGACCGTCCTGGAGCTGGAAACAACGTGCCAGCACGGCCAGCCACTCTTCGACTTCTCGCTCAGCATCCTTCGCAACCTTGGCGAGGTCGGCGACACGCGACTTCTTCTCCATCTTCTCGGCCAGGGCATCGATACGGCGGAGGGCGTAGGACTGCGTCTCCGCGATGGTCTGCGCGGCACCGTGCAGGCTCGACCACGTCACTTCGGAGACGCGGCCGACGTGCTCACGCTTGAGCATGGCGTCGTCGATGACGAGTCCGACCCCGATCATGCGGGCGAGCGCACTGTCCTTCTGTGCCCGCAGGATGTCGTCGACCTTCTCGTCGATCATGGCGAGGTAGTCGGTGATCTCCTGCATGGTTTGTTGCATTGCGAGTTGGGCCATGATGCCTGCCGCGCCGGCCAGCATCGCCGGGTTGGTAAGCATCGAGCCGACGGTGTCGGGCTTCACGAACTCGAGGATGTTCGTGATCTTGCCTTTACTCGTGGTCACGATGGCGCGGCTGACGCTGTCCGACGAGCCCTTCATGGCGTTGCCGAGCTTGAGTGCCTTGGCTGACTCCTCGGTGAGCTTCACCCAGCGACCGGCGTTGGCAGCGACCTCAGATCCACCCTTCGCGGCCGCCGAGCCGACGTTGATCGCACTGCCGAAAGCGTGCGCGAGGTTCAACTCGCGGGAGGCCACGCCCGCCGTGGACAGGAAGCGCTCCACCGCCAGCGGGTCGCCGATGACGGCAAGACCGTCTCCGTCGCTGACCAGTTCGATCTCGTCGCGCGGCTCGTCCTTGTCCGACATCTAGGCCCCATTCACCGAACTGATCTACTGCGTTGAGGCTACCGGTGACGAGCGACCCTCATGCAGCGTTGGTGACCTCCACGCATCAGGTCGCAGTGCGCTGGGTCCTCGACTTCAGCTTGGCGAGCTTCTTCCTCGCCTCGGCCGCTACTTTCTCCGCCTTCTTGAGTTCGCGCTCGGCTCGGGCGACCTGGTTGTCAAGCTTGCGCTTTGCCTCGGCCATGCGAGCCGCGGCCTCCGCGGTCTTGGCTGAACTGACGACACCGCGGGTTAGCTCGCACTCCGGGCACCGGGCGGTCGCGGAGCTGGGAGGACGGTCGCGGCCTACCGCGACCGATACGGCATCACCGACGACACACCCCTGGGTGCCCCGGCCGCGTCGACCGCGCAGAAGATCGACGCCGCCCGCGCGAAGACCGCCCTCGACCACGCCAGCCGAATCATTCACAACTCCGATGAGCCCACAACGCATCGCACGCAGTACCGGGACCCACTGAGTCTGCAATCACACGAACCTGGAGCGGACTAGGCCGATCCGCAAGATCCGCACCGCGCAAGTCCGTTCTCTGAGGACGCGTCTCGATCACAGGCCCGTCACGGTGCCGTCGATCGAGATGGGTGCTGGGTCGGGTTCGTTCACGTAGACCTGCGGCGGGGTCCAGGTGGCCCGTAGACGGCGTGCGCCCTGGTGGGAGGGGCCGAGCGCGAACGAGTCGATCCTGGACGCGGCCTGGTCGGTGATCAACCGCTCAGCGAACAGCAGTCGAGCCACCGGCCGCAGGACGCTGTCGTCTAGGCCCAGTCCCCGCAGTGGCGTCAGGGGATCGATCGGCCGCGCCATCCACCCCATCTGCTGACCGAGCAGCGAGGTGCCGAACAGCCCGTCGGACAGCGCCCGCTGCCCGACCTCGTCGGCCGATATCCCATTGATGGAGGCGCGCATGGTCGAGCCTCGCTGCTCCTGGGTGACCAACGTCAGCCGCTCCTCATGACCGATTGTCGAGACGGTCCTAGTGGATAGCTCCACGATCTGCACCGGCAGCGCGGTATGAGGGGAGGCGAACGGGACACCGCCGGCCCGGTTGTCCCGCAGCCGCACCAGCTCGGCATGGACCGCGTCGCTGCGCACCGCCGCGGTGAGCGAGATCGTCTTCCCGTCGTTGGTGATCTCCCGCGCACGAAACAGCGTCCGGCCCACCCGCGCCCACGGCGCCAGCTCCTCCGCCGCCAACTCCTCCAGACGACGCCGCACCCGCCGACCGAGGTCGTCCGGGTCACTCCACGGGCTCGTCGTGTACAGGTTGCGGGCACCCTGGATCAGATCGCGCTGCGCACCATCCATCTCCCCGCCGGTCTCGCCGTGCACGAACAGGCACAGCCGCAAGCCGTTGCGCTCGGCCTCCAAGAACTCCGCATGCGTGGCCGAGTACCCGTCGGGCATCCGCACGCCGTAACGCGAACCCCACATGCCCACGTAGACCTCGGAGCTGCGAACCCCGGAGAGGTAGGCCTGCTCGGCCGAGATGTCCTGCGCTCCGAGATCCTCGAACATCACCGCCGTCGCCCCGACCGACTCGATCGCTGCCCGCACCGCGGCCCGCTCGTCGGGCATGTCGGTGATCAGGCTGGACACGAACACTCGCCGCCCGCTCGCCCACGCCCGCACATCCTCCCCGGCGGCAGCCAGGGAGGCCGAGCGCTGGTCGATCAGCAACGACGCATCATCCATGCCTCAAGTCCACCACGGACACGCCCAGACGCGGAGCGCACACGCGAGCCGCGCACCAGCGAGGGCAGGCGCCAGGTCACCTTCGCCTCTTCCCGGTGTCTGCGCGGCGTCTTCAGCTGGTTGCTGAGGCGGCCTCTTATGCGGCGCTGTCGCTCCTTGTGACGGTATGACCTTTCCGGGAACGGGCGGTCCTTTCAGGTTCTTGTCGCCGAACCTTTGAAGAGGTCTGTCCATGCTCCGACTCATCTGGGCTCTCAGCGTCCACACCCGCTACTTCCTGCGCCGCTACATGCCCACCAACATCCTGCTCGACGCCATCCGGACTCGCCGCGGACTGCGCTGGAGCCCGCCGGCGATGCTGCTGGCCATCCCGTACCTGTATGCCGCGAACCTTTGCGTGCAGCTCATCGCCGGCGGCGGTCCCGGGTGGCTGCACCTGCTCGTGCTGCTGTTCATCTACAACGCGATGCAGTTCGCCATCATGGGACCGGTCAGCCTCGTCCTGCTGCTCCGTGCCCGCCTTCGCGAGTACGCCGCCCGCCGCCGCGAGCAGCGTGCCGACCACCGGCCCATGGTCGCCGCGTAGGAGGGGGAGGTGCGTGATGGGCGCGTACGTGAAGAAGACCGCCCGGCGCCGCTACGACGAGCGGCAGTTCTGTGTGCGTGCGGTGCATCATGATCCACCCGACCTGCACAAGCTGTGCGAGGTCCTGATCCGGCTCACCTTGCAGGAGGTCGGTCAGTCACGAGCCCAACGCCGCGCCGAGGACGCTCCGGAAACCTACCGGAAGCCCGCGCGTCGTGATACGACCGGCGGGAGCGACTGAGCCCCGACGGCGTGATCGAGGCCAGAGGTCCAACGGGCTCACGAACACTGCGACGGCCCGGTGTCATCCGATCCGTCGAACGCCCCGGAAGAAGCCCGACTCGCGGGCGTAGCCTCGAAGCATGGAGGAGTCTTGGGCTTCGAGTCCTGCGGCGCGAAAGACGATGCAGGGAAATCGCGGCCGCGACACGAAGGCCGAACTCGCTGTGCGACGCATCGTGCATGCGCAGGGGCTGCGCTACCGCGTCAACGCACGTCCGGAGCCGGGAATCCGCCGCACGGCCGATCTGCTCTTCACCCGTGCTCGCGTCGCCGTCTTCATCGATGGCTGCTTCTGGCACGGTTGTCCGGCGCACTTCACGATGCCAGCCACCAACACGGACTTCTGGGACGCGAAGATCGACCGCAACCGGCAACGGGACGCGGATACGACTGCCACGCTGGGGGATCGAGGCTGGGTTGTGCTGCGCTTCTGGGAGCACGAGAAGCCCCTGTCGGTGGCCTCTCGTATCGTCGAGGCGGTACGAGATGGGTCCCGTCCGCAGACCGCCGAGTGATCCGAGCGACCGGAGCCAGACCGGTCGGGCCAAGGCGGGTCAGTGATTTGCTACGGCGTGGTCCAACCATGCGGACCCTCTCGTACCGGTAAACTGAGGGCAGGTGGCGTGTCGGCTCGGCGAGCCGCGCGCCACGACGACATTGGTCGTGTTCTCCTGGAGGTGGACATCTAAGCGGGAAGGAGCGCTGGAGCTTGGCAGCATATGCAGTGAAGCTGGAGCGTTCAGCACCGCTCGTCCTCCCCAGGCACGCAGACGCTCCGGACGACGACAGCTTCGGCGAGTGGTGTCGGCTGGAGAGATCGTCTGGTCGCCCCCTCGCCGTCGACCTTTTCTCGGGAGCTGGCGGCCTCGGCGCTGGTGTCGAAGCGGCAGGCTGGACCGTCGTCGCGGCAGTCGATCACGATATGGCGGCGCTGGAGACGCATCGAGCCAACTTCCGGGGCCAAGCGCTCGATGTCGATATGGCCGATCCTGCCCAGGTGAATGCGCTCATCGAGCGACTCCGCCCGCTCGGGATCGACCTCGTCGCCGGAGGCCCGCCCTGCCAGCCGTTCAGCCGCGCGGGACGGGCGAAGATTCGCAGTCTCATCAACGACGGCGTTCGCGATGAGGTCGACTCACGCAAGGAGCTGTGGCGATCCTTCATCGATGTCGTCCTGGCACTGAAACCACGTGCAGTTCTCATGGAGAACGTGCCCGATATGGCCATTGGCGATGATCTCGCCGTCATCAGGGCGATCGCGGACATCCTCGAAGGCGCCGGATACGTCGTCGACTACCGACTGCTTGACGCATGGCGCCACGGCGTGCCGCAGCACCGCAAGCGGTTCATCCTCCAAGCACGCAACGACGGGGCTCTGCCGGATTGGCCCGCACCGATGGAGCACCGCCCTACCGTCCGTGATGCGATCGAGGACCTTCCTTCGCTCGACGACACCACCGGTGCGCGCGAGCTGCCCTACACGGGTCAACCATCCAGTGCACTGGCCAAGACCCTCTGTGACGGCGACGCGGACATCATCTACGACCACATGACGCGTCCGGTTCGGGCCGATGACCGCGAGGCGTTCGGGCTTATGACCTCCTCGACGTTGTACTCGGACCTCCCTGAGCACCTGCGCCGATACCGCTCCGACACCTTCAACGACAAGTACAAGCGCCTGGACTGGGACGATCTCAGCAGGACGATCACCGCTCACATCGCCAAGGACGGCTACTGGTATATCCACCCGGAGGAACACCGCACGCTCACCGTCCGCGAGGCGGCACGTATCCAGACCTTCCCAGACAGCTTCCGCTTCGCAGGGACCCGCAGCGACGCCTTCCGGCAGATCGGCAATGCAGTCCCGCCGGCACTCGGGCGGACCGTCGCGGAGGCGATCCTGCCCCTCGCGGAGCCACGTCAGGAGCAGCCCAGACTTCCCGATCTGCGCCGAAGGCTGTCGCTGTGGGCCGAAGAGCAGAGAAAGACGGCATGGTGGCTCTACCCCGGGCCGGACATGACGGCCGCTGCTGCCGCGGTAGCCGCGCTGCTTGACATGCACCGACTTCCTGTCGTAACTGCCGCTTCACTAATGGAACCACTCCGAGGCGTTCCAGACCTCTCCATCGATTCGCTTCAGCACATTGACGTGCACACCCTCAGTAAGACTCGCAAGGACGCCGTAAGACAGCTTCGAGGCATCGTCCGTGAGAGCCCGTCGGTCGACTGGACACCGCGCGTTGCAGCCATGCTCGGCGACGCGCAACACCGCGTGTTCTCGCTACTACGCGGCGGCAACGAGCTTCTTGTCAACGAACACGTCAGCAGAGTCGTGACCCTCCTTATGGAGTTGCCCGAAGGGCACACCGGGCTGCGCACTGACATCAAGGTCGCTCTCGCTCAGTTGGTCTCCAGTGGCGAGGACGCTGCATTGAGGATGTGCGCGATTCGTGCGATCGCTGTTTCCGAGGCGCGTGCCCGAGTCCTCGACCCCGCTACTCCACTCCCAGCACAGTCCAGGGGAGAGCGAGTCTCATGAGTGCGGATGTCCAGCAGGCCGTGAGCCATGAGCCCTCGGGTAGTGGCGCGCTCCGCCCCAAGGCGCGGCTGCTCCGGACACTCGGCAGCGACCTGATCAGCAGCGACAAGGTCGCGCTGATCGAACTGGTCAAGAACTCCTACGACGCCGACGCCAGCGTCGTTCTCCTCCGCTTCCACGGTCCGCTGGAGGAGGCGAAAGGTCGCATCGAGGTATGGGATGACGGCCACGGCATGGACGTCGCCACGCTCCAGCGCTCATGGCTCGACATCGCGACCGACACCAAGAGACGACGCCCTCGCAGCGACGGAGGTCGACGAGTGCTCGGCGAGAAGGGCATCGGTCGGCTCGCCGCTGCCCGGCTCGGTCACGAAATGATGCTGGTCACGCGGATGACCAATGCCGACGAGGTCAAACTCCTGATCGACTGGACGGACTTCGACCGCGAGGACGCCTACCTCGATCAGATCGAGGTCGCCTGGGAAGTCGGAGCACCTGACGTCTTCTCTGACTCTGGCGCAGCCGTTGATACCTTTTCCGCAGCCGAGAACGAGACCTGGCATCACGGCCGGGGGACTGTGGTCCAGATTGACCGCCTCTCTCGCGCGTGGGATCGTGACGACCTTCTTGAGCTACGTACAGCGCTGACGCGGCTGATACGGCCCCGTCCGGGGACAGGCTCAAGCCTCGCGAACGCAGAAGATGCCGAGCCCGACTTCCAGGTGATCCTGGAACTGGTCGACGTCGAGGAGGGCCTAGAGGACCTCGCTGGTCCTATCGAGCCATCGTCTGAACTCCAGACCCCTCACTACAGCCTCACCGGCTCCGTGGATGCCCAGGGGTCCGCCACCCTTCGCTACACACAGCAGGACCCCCCGCTGGAGGAGGATATCGGCGTCAAACAGTTGTGGACCGATGACAAGCGCTCCCCGCAGGCAGGACCCTTCGACTTCGAGATCAACGTCTGGGACCGAGACAAGACAGCCATCCAACGGACCCTCCAGGAGACAGACGCAGAGAACGCAGCGCCCAGCGCGAAGGACTTGAAGGGTTTCCGCGACACGCTCAGCGAGGTTGCCGGTGTTAGCATCTATCGAGATGGCTTTCGAGTCCTGCCATTCGGTGAAAGCGGCGACGACTGGCTCGGACTCGACCTACGACGAGTCCAGACCCCAACCCGCCGCGTATCAAACAACCAAGTCATCGGACACGTCTTCATCGGCGCCGACACGAACGAAGGGCTCAAGGACCAGTCGAACCGAGAGGGCATCCTCGCCGGCACCGCCTACTCGGACCTCCAGACGCTCGTCAAAGCCGCGCTCAACGAACTAGAGACGCGCCGGTACACCGCGCGCCACCCCAAGAAGGAACCGGGCGAAAGCAAGGGCGGCCTGTTTGAGCGCTTCGACCTCGGTGAGATTCGTACCGCTCTGGCCCAGAGCTATCCCGGCGACAAGCGCCTGATCGGACTCATTGACGAGAAGAACCGCGATATCCAGGAAGGCGTCATAGAGGTTCAGAACGTCCTTTCGCGATACTCCCGACTCGCCACCCTCGGCGCACTCATCGATCGCGTCCTTCACGACGGTCGAACCGTCGTGACACGACTCAAGAACATCGCGCGCTTCGGTACCCGCGACTTGAACAAGAAGAGCCTCACCGACGGGGAGAAGATCGACCTCGCCGTGGAAGCAATGTCAGAGACGACGACCCAAGCCGAACTACTCTCATCTCTCTTCAAACAGATCGAGCCCTTCGGTGGTCGCAAGCGCGGACGACCGAAGGAAATCAGCACCAGCGACGTCATCGACAAGGCAATCTCGATACTCCAGCAGGAAGCCGACGACCGCGGCGTCGAACTGCTTCGAGAGGGCGATACAGTCGCTGTGAAAATCGACGAAGCTGAACTGCTGACAGTCCTCATCAACCTCATCCAAAACGCCATCTACTGGACCTCAACCCAGGCGAAAGGAACCGAGCGGAAGGTCATCGCTGCCGCCCGGCTCATCGATGACTCCTCATTGAGCCTCGTCGTGAGCGACTCTGGACCCGGGGTAGCGGAGGGCGTCCGCGCGCACATCTTCGACCCCTACTTCTCCAGTAAACCGGAAGGCGTGGGACTCGGCCTGAGCATCGTAGGCAACCTCGTAGAAGACATCTACGAGGGCCAGCTCATCCTTATTGACGAAGGTCCGCTCGACGGGGCAACTTTCGAGGCCACCTTCAGGAGGCGGGTCCAATGAAGGAAAAGGTACGTGTCCTCATCATCGAGGACAAGGCTGACCTGGCAGCGGATGCGCGGCGCGAGATCGAAGACGCGTTTGAGGAAAGCGATGAAATTGAGGTTGAGGTCTCGGTGGAGACAGACTTCGATGAGGGATTCGCCAAGTTCAGTCGGGGCGAGAGTGACGTTGTGGTGCTGGATGTCCGGCGTGACACTCCTGACCCGTCGCCGGACGATGAGGCCGCTGGGCACGCTGTATATCTGAACATTAAGGATGCCCGCTTTGCCCCAGTGGTTTTCTGGACGGCTCTCCCTGAAACAGTCGTCCATGAGCAGATGGCTCCCCTGGTCACCGTCGTAACCAAGGATGACACCGATAAACTACCTGCGGCAATCCAGGCGGCAGTTGCTAGTCGTGCGGTCATCACAATCAGCGGCATTGAACAACATGTAGCCACCGTCCTGCGCAAACACATGTGGACGGAGCTGGCGCCAAATTGGGCGGAGTACACCGAAGCTGCGGACTCCTCGGGAATCGCGCAAGTTCTGCTCAGCCGCCTCTCTCGGGTGCTCGAAGAAGACAGCGAACAGTCGTTGACCGCAGACCCGAGTCATCGATACATCTACCCGCCTGCTTCGACTCGCCGCGCACCAGGCGATCTCCTTCGAGCGCCGGATGCCACATGGTGGGTGATCCTCACGCCAGCATGCGACTTCGCTCAAGACAAGTTCGAGTTCGCGCTACTGGCCAAAGCAGGCGACTTGGGATCGAATTCCAGATTCCAGAAGTGGTCCGCTTCAAAGTCAAAGGCCGCCTGGAATGAGCTTGAGAAGCATGTTCTGACAGCCACTCAAGGCCGCTTCTACTACTTGCCTGCGTTTCGCGACATTCCGGACTTGGTTCTCGACCTAGAGAATGTGCAAGCGGTCACGGCCGAGACTCTCGATGCGATGAGCCCGATAGCTTCGCTCGTAAGTCCGTTTTCCGAGGGTCTGCTCGTTCAACATAGCCAGTACAGGGGCCGGATCGGAGTGCCCGACCTCGACTCTGATCGTGTGAAGCGGCGACTCTCGGGCGGTCAATCAACCGGCGATTGATTTGCGTAAACTTCCTCCAAGCGAGTGCCCGCAAGGTCACGGGATGGTGCCCTGCCCACGATCGCCCCTAGCTAACCGCCATCAGCAGGACCGATATCGATACCGGACGCCTCGGCCACTGATGCAAGGCTGACCTTTATGGCAGATCAAGACGCTCACTTCCGCGTCATGGATGAGGCACTGAAACATCCAGATGGCCGAGCCAAGGGCGGAGAACCCTGCGTCATCTGTGGCAAGCCGGTGCCGATGAGCGCCCACTGGGTGCAACGAGACCGACACGTGTGCTCCGGACGGTGCAACAACCTCCTGCGTCACCGCTACGGTCGCGGAAGCGCGAGCATCAACGCCGAACGAGTGGCGGCGGCGGTCGAAGCGACCGGGCCGCGACCGAATCCACGAACCAGCGGCCCTCGTGTCTTCCGCACCCTCCCGGATGCGCGCCCGCCCGAACTGCCTATCGAGTGGGAGGGGTACGGGCCGCATCCAGGTGATGTGGTCGAGCGTTACGGCATCTTGACCCATTACCTCGTCCAGGACATGCCCGACGGCTACTTCACCTCGCGCATCGTCTTAGCCGTTGCCCAGAGCGGTGACATGTTCGTAGCAGGGGCGAGTGATGATGGCTACTACTCGTCCCTGGTGATCGGACCGCACGGTCCAGGAGGCGAACGCCTTGAGGGTCAGCTATTCAGCCACACCTTCGACATCAACGGCGTCCTGTGTCAATGGCGCCGCGAGCGGATCACGGATCTACAGCCCGACGGCGTGGACTACTTCTTCTGGGAGTGCTACGCCGCCGTCCCTGTTGACACACCGGCCTACCCCGAGCCGATGCACTCGTCGCGCTACCGAGCGGAGATGGATCGTCGTCGCCGAGTCAGCAGCAATGCGGCAAAGCACGAGCGCCGGGCGCGTTCAGAAGCCACCATCGAGCGGTTTGATCCAGTGGAGGTGTACGAACGAGACGCTTGGACTTGCGGCATCTGTGGAGGGAAGGTCGATCCTCAAGTGCTACACCCCGATGCCATGAGCGCGAGCTTGGACCACGTCGTTCCCCTGTCGACGGGTGGGGACCACACTCGCGGCAACTCGGTCCTCGCCCACCTGATCTGCAACATCCGAAAGGCAGCGAGTTGAGAGTGCGCCGACCTCGGCGTGACGCGGACAACCGAAGTGGACCAATCAAGTGACCAACAGCCTGCAAACGCTGCAAGACGAGATGCCCAGAGCAAGCGGCTGAAACGGAAAACCCCAGGTCAGGGGCAGTAGAGCCGTCGATTCCGGCACCTGGGGGTCAAGGGGTCGTCGCCTCAGACGCGCCGACTGCCACACTTGCGAGTCGGCGGGTGAATGCCGTCGACCGTAACGTCACGGCGAACACTGAGTCCATCTGCAGTTGCTTGGCATTTAGTGTTGCGCTCGGCGCCACGATCGATCGTGAGCCCGCCCAACCGGCCGTCGGTGTCTTGCCTTAAACTGGGTTGCGGACACGGGGTGCGCCGACCGGCGCTGAGATCAAACCCGTGGAACCTGATCTAGTTCGAACTAGCGAAGGGATGTCCGCGTGACTTCTTCTTGCCCTACCCAATTTCCGCCCAGCTCCGTCCTGCCCGCAGCAGCTTCAGTGGCCCGCGTGCTCTCGATCGCTGGCACCGATCCGAGCGGGGGCGCAGGCACCGCTGCGGACCTCAAGTCGATCACCGCGGCCGGCGGCTACGGCATGAGCGTCGTGACCGCCCTGGTCGCCCAAAACACCCACGGCGTGCGGGACCTCCACGTCCCGACCACCGAGTTCCTTGCCGCACAGTTGCATGCCGTCAGCGACGACGTCGACCTCGACGCCGTCAAGACCGGCATGCTCGGCACCGCGGAGATCATCGCCACGGTCGCCGCGTGGCTGGACACCATCCAGCCGCGCATCCTCGTCGTCGACCCGGTCATGGTCGCCACCAGCGGGGACCGGCTGCTGCAGCCCGAAGCTGAGCAGGCCATGGTCGCCTTCTGCCGACGCGCCACCGTGGTCACCCCCAACATCGACGAGCTCGCCGTGCTCACCAGCCAGCCCCGCGCCGCCACCGAGGACGAGGCCCTCGAGCAGGCCGCCCGTTGGTCCGCGGAGACGGGCGTGGCCGTCGTCGTGAAGACCGGCCACCTGGACACCCTGACCGTCACCAACACCTGGCTGGCTCCGGACGGCACCCGCATCGCCGTGCCCTCCACCCGCGTGGACACCACCAGCACGCACGGCACCGGCTGCTCCCTGTCCTCCGCCTTGGCCACCCGGCTCGGCCGCGGGGACAGCCCCGCCGACGCCCTGTCCTGGGCCACCGACTGGCTCCACGAGTCCATCACCCACGGCGCCGCCCTGCACGTCGGCTCCGGCCACGGCCCCGTGGACCACGGGCACCGCGCCCGCCGGTTGCAGGCCGCCGCCTCCTCCGCCCCCTGGCTGACGCCCGACGCCGTCCCCCACCTTCTCGAGACACCCGCCGGCCTGGTTACCCCGTGGGCAGGCGACGACAGCCGAAAGGTCACCATCCCCGCGCCGGCCGTCGCAGCGAGTGGACCGTGGACCGCCGCCCTCTGGGCCGCCGGGGCGGACACCACCGCCGCCATCGCGGACTCCGATTTCGTCCGGGCCCTGGTGGACGGCAGCCTGCCGCAGCACGCCTTCGCGTTCTACCTGGCCCAGGACGCGCTGTACCTCAACGGCTACGCCCGGGCTCTGGGCGCACTCTCCGCCCGCAGCACCGACCCCGCAGCCCAGGTCTATTGGTCGCAGGCGTCCACCGGGGCTCTGACCGAGGAGGCCGAACTACACCGCGGCTGGCTCGGCACCGCAGACCACACCGGCGCGACGCCCGCGCCGAGCCCCGTGACGGCCGCCTACACGAGCTTCCTGCTGGCCACCGCCCTCGGCGAGGACCGGGCCGTGGGCGTGGCCGCCGTGCTGCCCTGCTTCTGGCTCTACGCCCAGGTCGGGGCCGCACTGCCCGCCGTCCCTGCCGACCACCCCTATGCCGCCTGGCTGGACACCTACCGGGACCCCGGCTTCGTCACCGCCACCGAACAGGCGCTGGCCCAACTCGAGACCGAGATGGCTGCCGCCTCCCCGGCCGTGCGAGCCGCCGCGGCCCGCGCCTACCTGACCGCCTGCCGGCACGAGCTCGAGTTCTTTGACCAGGCCCTCCGGCTCGAACCCGGCGGGGAAGCGGCGCTGCCCGCCACCGCGACCAGCCGCCCGGAACTGGCCGGGAGCGCCCGGTGACGGCCGCTGCCACGGCGCCGGCCGCCGTCGTTCACCTGCCCTCGGAGGGCAAGGCCGCCCTGCGGGCAGGCGTGGTGGGCAACTGGATCGACAACATCCACGTGTTCCTGCCGCTGACCGCCCTGGCCCCGGCGATGCTCGTGCTCGCCGGGCCGGCCGCCGCCGCGTCCACCGGGGCGCTGATCGTCATCGCGATGCTGCTGGGGCGGCCGATCGGCGGGGTGGTGTTCGGGCGCATCGCCGACCGGCTCGGGCGCACCCGCACCACGCGGATCGCGATCGCCGGGACCGCCCTGTGCGCCCTGGCCATCGCGGCCACCCCCACCCACGAGATCCTCGGCGCCGGGACCATCGGGCTGATCCTGGCCCTGCGGTTCCTGTGCGGGATCTTCGTGGCGGGGGAGTACTCGGCGGCCATCCCGCTGGCGATGGAGTGGTCCGCACCCCGACGCCGCGGGCTCATGAGCGGGCTGATCCTGTCCATGGCCCCGTGGGCGCAGGCGTCCATCGCGTTCTCCGTGGCCGGGCTGCTCGCGCTGATCGGGCCCGACGCCTACGCCGCCTGGGGCTGGCGGCTGCTGTTCGTGCTCGGGGCCCTGCTCTCCGTGGGGATGCTGGTCTACTACTCCCGGCAGGTCGCCGACGCCCCGGTGTTCCACCGCAGTAGGCAGCGGGCGGCAGAAGCCGAGCCGGTGGGGCAGGCCAAGCCAGCCGGACGGCCGGGGCTGCGGCAGCTGCTCGCCGGCCGGTGGGCGCGGGCCTTCTGGCAGGTCTTCGTGCTGATGACCGGGCTGTGGCTGCTGACCAACACCACCGTGCTGCTGCTGACCGACCGGCTGGCCACTGACTCCCCGCTGGATCCCACCGCGGTCCCCGTGGTCATGGGGATCGCCTCCGTGGCGCAGGCCGTGGTGATGGCCCTGGCCGGGCACCTGTCCACGCGGGTGGGCCGGCGCCGGGTCTTCGTGCTGTGGGGTGTGGCCGCCGGGATCGCCGGGCCGGTGGTGTGGTGGCTCGCGGTGCACTCGCCCACCCTCGCCGCGGCGGCCGCGTGCGCCGCCGTGCTGCAGGTCATCACCGTCTCCGCCTACGGTCCCGTCTCGGCGTACCTCTCCGAGCGGTTCCCCACCGAGATCCGCTCCACCGGCTACGGCTCCGGGTACAGCCTGTCCCTCATCCTGCCGGCGCTCTACCCCTTCTACTTGCCCGCGCTCGAGGCGAGGTTGGGACGGGATGGCTCCGTGATGGCGCTGGTGGTCCTGGGCGGGGTGCTGCTCGTGCTCGGCGCTGTGCTGGGGCCGAAGCTGGCGCCACGGGACCTGGACGGGGACCTCGACGAGGTCGCCGCGGGGGCATTGCGCCATCGCCAGCGTCCACTCGCGATCGGTCAGGTCTGACTACCTGAGGCCCTTCCAATGTTGTTGAGATGCGATCGGGACCGGTCTTTAAGGAACTGGTGTTCGTTCGAGATCAGTTCGTTGCGCTCGTGCAGGGTCTTCACATCGAGCATGCCGTTCACGATGAGTGCGTTGACGAACGTCTTGTCCTTCTCGCGGCCTGCTGCCAGCTTCGACACGGCGAGGTCGTGCGGCTCCAGGAAGTGAGGTTCCGCGGGAGCCGAGGAGAGGAGGTCCCACCCGACCAGGCGATCCCGCCACCCTTCAGGGAGGATAGCTGTCTCAACATGGATGCCTTCTGCATAGAAGCCGTTCAGGGCATGGAATCCGGACAGCTCGCCGATGATGCCCTCGACCTGGTCTGCTTTCCCTCGATCGGGATCATCGAGGAAGGCGATGTCGGCCTCGATCGATGCGGTAGCTTCTGCGGGCAGGTCGTCCTCGTCATAGGAGCCGAGGATCGATTGTGAGCCGATGACGAGCACGTCCTTGTCGCCCACGATGGTGCATGCCGACCGGAGGATGTGGGCCAGCTGCTGTCTGTTCATGCGGCGCGCTCCCCGCTGTGGTCCTGGCGCCAGTGCTGCTGGAATGAGCGCAGGACCTGCTGCCGCTGCTCATCGGTGAGGACGCTGGCGAAGGGGCTGTTCTGCCGAAGCTCGCAAGACAGTTCATCGGTTCCGGTCAGCACGGCGGCCACCTGATCCACTCCGCCCTCGATGACTGCACTCCATTGGTCGAGATAGTGGACGGACTTGCCGTCCGGACGATGCGCGCACTTCCACCGAGCGATGTTGTCCCTAGCCGACTGAAGCACGACGGCGGGCTCCATCATGAGAGCGCCCAGCACTGCCCGATGAAGCCACAGGGATTTTTCCTGATTGCGAGTTAACTGCGGCGCTATGAGGCGAGCGAGGGAGTCGCGCCGGATCCGCCGATGTGTGCCGACCTTGATGGACGGCAGATCGCCGCGATCACAGAGGTCAACGATATGTTGCCGCGAGACACCGAGAATCTCTGCGGCACTGCCCGTGCTGAGCCAGTCATCGTCCATGGTCAAAGGCTACTCTTAAACACCAAAAACACAACGACTGGACGTGGCGCGAGGGGTGGGACTGAGTGTGGCTGCCCTACACTGAACCCTGGACACGGGGTGCGCCGACCGGCGCTGAGATCACACCCGTGGAACCTGATCTAGTTCGAACTAGCGAAGGGATGTCCGCGTGACTTCTTCCCTCCCCACCCGGCCGGGACCGGACCTCGCGCACGATCCGGACCTGGCCGCCGTCGCGCCCGTGATCCGTGCGGTGCGCGAGCGTGCGCCGCTGGTGCACTGCATCACCGCCACCGTGTCCATGGGGATCGTGGCCAACGGGCTGCTGGCCGCCGGCGCCCGCCCCATGATGACCGAGACCCTCGCCGAGGCCCCAGTGGTGACCACCGTGGCCGACGCGCTCGCGGTCAACCTCGGGACCCTGAGCACCGATGCGATGGATGGGATTCCGGCGGTGGTCGAGGTCGCCGTGCGGGACGGGCGACCGTGGGTGCTGGACCCCACCGCGATCGGCCTGGCGCCGGTGCGCACGCCGCTGGCCCGGGGCCTGCTGGACTCTCGTCCGGCGGTGGTGCGCGGCAACGCCTCCGAGGTGCTGGCGCTGGTGGGCGCCGGAACGGGCGGGCGCGGGGCGGACTCGGTCTCGGCGCCCGCGGCCGCCGAGGACGCGGCCCGCGAGGTGGTGCGCAGGACCGGGGGAGTGGTCGCCGTCTCGGGGGCAACAGACTTGGTGCTCGACGCCGGCCGCAGCACCCTGGTGGCGCGCGGCACCTCCCAGCTCACCCGGGTCACCGGCACGGGGTGCCTGCTCGGGGCGTTGACCGCGGCGTGCTCGGTGGTGGCCGAGGACGGCTTCGAGGCCGCGCTGGCCGCCACGGTGTGGATGAACGTGGCCGGGGAGCTCGCCGCCGAGCGGGCCGCCGGGCCGGGGAGTTTCCGGATGGAGCTGCTCGATGCGCTCGATGCCGTGGGCGCCGAGGGAAGCTGACGATCAGGCGGCTGCCGTGCGCGAGGTGCTGGTGGGCTTCTGAGGGCGGGTGATCCGGCCGTTGCGGTGAGCGGAGATCAGCAGGAGCACCGTGGCGATGGAGCAGACCGCCACGGAGATGAGGCTGGCTTCAGGTCCGAAGCTGCCGCCGGTGAGCCAGACGGGCCCGGGCGTCACTGCCTCCACGAGGGCCTCGCGAGCGTCGCCCCCGGAGCCGATGGTGCCGAAGATCGCGACCGTGGTGATGTTCCATCCGAGGTGGAGGCCGATGGGCAGCCACAACGAGCCGGTGGCCACATAGGCGGCGCCGAGCATGAGGCCTGCCTCGACGGCGAGCGTGAGGGCTCCCCAGAGGGTGGCGCCAGGGTTGACGAGGTGGACGAGGCCGAACAGGAGCGCGGACGCCGCGAGGGCCATCCAGGTGCCCCAGCGCTGCTGGACGAGGCGGAAGATCACCCCGCGGAAGAGGACCTCCTCGGCGACGGCCACGGCGAACATCATGCCGACGATGGTGAGAGCTCCAGCGAGTGTTCCCCAGCCGATGATCTGGTATCCGCCGAACGCGGCGATGAGGCCGATGGAGACGCAGGCCAGGGTGAGGCCGCCGAGCGTGCCGAGGAGCAGCCGTTTCGCAGCGGTGGGCCGGGCGAGCTCGATGACGGGACGCTGCTCGATGCGGCGCACGGCGACGGAGTAGAGCCACAGCACGAGAACACCGAGAACCGGACCGATCAGCAGCGCGGCGGCCGGGCTGCCGAGCGCGGACGCGGCGGAATTGGTGATGATCATCAGGGCCGCGAAAGCGACCACCATGGTGCTCGCGCGCACTGACGGGCGGGACCAGAACGGGGACTTCTGGACCGACGAGGTCTCCGGCTTGCTCAGGGGTGCGGGTGCGGGTTGCATGGGTGCTCCTTTGTCGCCGGCGTTGTTGCCGGGCGAAATGCACGCTACGGAGAACAGACCCGCGGATCGTCACCCCGGAGGGGGCACGTCCGGTAGCTCTGCGGAGTGACTCGGCCGGGGCTGCGGTCCTGCAAGAGAGGGCGTGTAGTGCCTGCCCTACACTGACTCCTGGACACGGGGTGCGCCGTCCGGCGCTGAGATCACACCCGTGGAACCTGATCTAGTTCGACCTAGCGAAGGGATGTCCGCGTGACTTCTTCTGGCCCCATGAGTGCACCCCAAGATGCTCTCGACCTGCGCTGCTACCTGGTCACCTCCGGGACCGGCCGGCGCACCGTGGACGTGGCGGCGGCAGCGGCGGCCGCCGGGGCCGGCGTCGTGCAGGTGCGGGCCAAGGAGACCTCGGCCGCGAATCTGCTGGACCTGGTCCTCGCCGTGGCGGAGGCCGTACGGGTAGCCAACCCGGCCACCCGCGTGCTGGTGGACGACCGGCCGGATGTCGCGTGGGCCGCGCGGTTGCGGGGAGCCGCGGTGCACGGGGTGCACCTGGGACAGGACGACCTGCCCGTGGCCGACGCCCGCGCCCTGCTGGGACCGGAGGCAATCATCGGGCTGACCACCGGGACCCTGGGGCTGGTGCGTGCCGCCGAGGCCCAGCGCGATCTGCTCGACTACATCGGTGCCGGGCCCTTTCGGCGGACCCCGACCAAGGAGTCCGGCCGGGAACCCCTCGGCGTGGACGGCTACCCGGAACTGGTGGCGTCCACCGCCCTGCCGATCGTGGCGATCGGGGACGTGACCTGCGCCGATGCCGCCGCACTGGCTGGGACTGGCGTGGCCGGCGTCGCTCTGGTGCGGGCGGTGATGGAGGCGGAGGATCCGGGTGCGGTGGTGCGGGAGGTGCTGGCGGGGTTCGGCGCTCTTCCCTCGCGCTTCCCGTAATTCCCGGTGATCGTGAAATATCCCCGTGATGATCACGGCGAAAAATCATGATCACGGGGAATCTTCGCGACAAGAACCCGCGGGAATCAGGTCGACAGGTCAATGACACGTTTGGCTGAACGCTTGAGGAGGTCAGGCCGCCGTCCACCGGCCGGAAGCCGGGACGTGACCTCCGCGGATGCCCCCGCAGATGCCGCCGCGCTGGCTGGGATCGGCGTGACCGGCGTCGCGCTGGTGCGGGCGCTGATGGAGGCAACGGATCCGGGTGCGGTGGTGCGGGAGGTGCTGGCGGGGTTCGGGAGGGCCTGAGCTTCGGCACAGACCGAACCCCGCCCTGCGTCACTGCGTGACGTCGAACTCCTGCGAGTCGAGGAGGGCACCGTCCAGGCTGAACAGTTCGCTGACCTCGACCATCACGGGCGATTCGTCGCGGAGCGTGAACGGCACCTGGACGGAGATCGAGGCGCCCGGCTTGAGGTCTGTCATCGTGGCGCTGGAGTCAATGTCCTCAACGTAGGCGTAGGAGTCCAGCTCGACGCCGCCCTGGAAAGCCTGCGGTTGGGTGGACGTCATGAAGTTGGCGGTCTCCTCCGAGCCGTTGGTGAACTCGAAGTCCACCACGATGACTGGGGCACCCTCATAGTCCTCCGAGAACGACGCGCCCCCGATGGTCACGGCGACATCGCTGGTGGACGACTCCTCCGCGGCGGGTGCGGCGGCCGGCGTCGAACTGGTCTGCTGCAGCTCGGCGGTCCAGGTCTCGCCCAGGGCGCTGACCTCGTAGCTGAGGGTCTCGTCTTCGAACGTGAACGTCTTCGTGTTGTCACTTGAAGCGAGCAGCGCCGTGTCGGTCTTGCTGGTGTCGTTCTCGGAGTCGAAGGTGAATGATCCCTCGGCTCCTTCGGGGAGTTCGGCAGTGCCGGCCCAGTAGAGCGCCTTCTCGCCGTCGTTGATCCAGTAGACCGTGATGGTGTCATCGACGATGGTCGCCGACTGGATGCTGGCGTTGCCTTCCCCGGCCGCGCCAGCCTGTTCCCACTCGCCGGTCAGATCGAGCTGGGCGGCTTCCTGTGAAGTAGCGGCGGCAGGGCTGGCAGCGGCCGTGCCGGAGTCCATGGAGCCGGAGGCGCATCCAGCGAGTCCGAGGGCTAGGACGGCTGCGATGGCGATGGTTGCGGTCGAGCGGGTGCGCATGGAGGAATGCCTCTCCCTGATGGGCGGACGGTGATCTTGGTGCCTATGCATGACGGCCGAAGTCGGCCGCAGGTTCTGCGTTCGTCCCGCGACCTTAGAGGGCAGCGTTAATCCGAGGCTCCCCGGGCCGCGCCTCCAGACCGTCTGACCTGAGGGTCGCCCGGTGGATGCCCAGGTCCGTCCGCCCGGGCAGCACCTCGGGGTGCAGGGCGCGCAGATCTGAGGGGTAGTCCCCGTCGCGCAGGCGCCGGTAGGGGCGGGTCGGTTCGGCGTCGATCCCCTGGAGCCGGCGGAGGAGCCGCTCCCGCTCCCGCTCGACATCTCCCGCGGTGAGCGCATCGGCGTCGTGGATCACGTGCAGGTCGAGCGCGTCGATGCCGACGTACCAGAGCGCTCCATGGGTCAGGGGGAACAGCAGCGAGTCGAGGTCGCCGCTGAGACCGCGGGGGCCGATGGTGCGCTCGTCCTCCCCGGCGGTGACGATGATCAGGGCCTTGCGTCGGCTGAGCCCGCCATCGCCGTAGCGGCGGGGCAGGTGCACGTCCGGGTCGAGCTCGTTGTCATAGGCGAAGCTGTCCGTCAGCACGCGGTCCAGCCAGCCCTTGAGGATCGCCGGCGGGCCGTACCACCACAGGGGGAACTGGAGGACCAGCAGCTCCGCGGCAGCGAGTTTCGCGTGCTCGGCCTGGACCTGCGCCGGCAGCTCGCCGCGGGAGTAGGCCTGTCCGGCGAGCTCGGCCAGGTTCCCCGGCCGGTCATGCGGCTCGCCCAGGTCGGCTCGGCCGAAGACGGGATCGAACCCCAGGGAGTAGAGGTCCGAGGTGGCGACCTCGTGGTCCCGGGACAAGGCCTCGACGCCGGCGCGGTACAGGTGGCCATTCAGCGACTCCGGGCGGGGGTGGGCGAGAACCCAGAGGGCGGAGCCGGGAACGGGGGGATGATCGACGGGCATGGTGTCTCTCCTGGTGTGGGGGAGCCCCCAGTCCACCGCACGTAGATCAGACGGAGAATAGTCGGAACTCCGAAATCGATGCGTGATCGTCTAACCTGGCAGCGTGGACACGCTCAGTGAAGTGCTGGAGAACATCCGCTCCTCCGGGGCGTTGATCGGCCAGAACCTGCTCTCCCCGCCCTGGGCGATCCGTCAGAAGGGCGGTGCCTCGATCACCGTCCTGGTGATGCTCCGGGGCGAGGCCTGGCTCCGGCGGGACGGGGCCGATCCACTGCGCCTGGGCACCCGCGACCTCGCGATCCTCACCGGCTCGGGGTCCACGCTCCTGTCCAGCGACCCCACCGGACGGATCCCCACCACGTGTGTGCTGACCGCCGAGGGGGCCTGCCTCGAGGAGACCGGGGAGCGCCTCACTGCAGGGAACGGTGGGCTCGTGCGAGTGGCTGACGAGCCGGGTCTGGACTCGGAGCACGTCTTGCTCGCCGGGTCCTTCCCGACCTCCGGCAGGATCGCCGGGCGGCTCCTCGAGGCACTGCCGAACGTCGTCGTGGTTCCCCGTGCCCACCAGCGTTCACGGGCGCTGGGACTGCTCGAGTCCGAACTCGAGAACCGTGAACCCGGGCAGCAGGCGGTGCTGGACCGGCTCCTGGATCTCGTGTTGATCGGGGCACTGCGGGACTGGTTCGCACTGCCGGACACGGACGTCCCCGCCTGGTACGGGGCAGCCGGGGATCCCGTCGTCGGCCCCGCGCTTGGGGCACTTCACGCCGATCCGGCGCGGGCCTGGACCGTTGAGTCGTTGGCACGCCGCGCTCAGGTCTCCCGCGCCACCTTCGCCCGTCGCTTCGCCGAGGTGATGGGCGAACCACCGATCTCCTACCTGACCGGGTGGCGCCTGTGCGTGGCCGCGGACCTCCTGCAGGAACGGGAGGACACCACGGAATCGATCGCCCGGCAGGTCGGCTACTCGAGCGCCTTCGCCCTCAGCGCCGCCTTCACCCGGGAGTACGGTGTCAGGCCCAGCAGATACCGGGTGCAGAGCCGGCGGTTGGCCGTGACGGAGGCCGTCGAGTAACGCCCGACGACGGCGGGTCCGAATAATCACGGTGAAACCGCCAGCGCCGGGGTCGGGCGGTGAGCCACGATCAGAGGGTCACGCAGTTCCGCATCGACCCAGAAGAAGAGGCACCCCGTGAGATTGTCTGCAAATTCCGAAGCCGTGGTGGCCCAGACGGCGAGTGTCGTCGCAGAGCACGCCGAAGAGATCAGCAAGGTCTTCTATGCGGACATGTTCGCCGCCCATCCCGAGCTGCTCAACGTGTTCAACCAGGCGAACCAGGCCATCGGTGAACAGCCGAAGGCGCTGGCGGCCTCGGTGGTGGCGTTCGCGGTGCACCTGCTGGATCCCGAGGCGCCGGACTTCACGCCGGTGATGCGGCGCATCGCACACAAGCACGTCTCACTCGGCATCACCGCCCCCGAGTACACGATCGTCGGCCGCTACCTGCTCGGGGCGGTGCAGAAGGTGCTCGGCGAGGCGGTCACGCCCGCGGTGGCGGCGGCCTGGGACGAGGTCTACTGGCTCTTCGCCACCTCCCTGATCGCCGAGGAGGGAAAGCTCTACGCCGAGGGCGGGACCGACCCTCAACACCCGTGGCGCCACTACCGGGTGGTGGAGCGCTTCGAGGAGTCCGAGGAGGTCTTCTCGTTGCTGCTGTCCCCGGTGGAGGGGCAAGTCCCCGCCCACCGGACGGGACAGTACGTGGCAATCGCCGTCGACCTGCCGGGCGGGCGCCGCCAGCCGCGGCAGTACACGATCTCCTCCGGACCCCGGGGCGACTCGCTGCGCGTGACGATCAAGCGCGTGCACGGTGTGGACGGCGCACCGGACGGCCAGGTCTCCGGCTGGCTGCACGAGAACGCGCAACCGGGGACGGTCCTCGACGTCTCGCAACCCGCAGGTGATGTGGTGCTCGACGAATCCGACACCCCGCTGGTGCTGGTCTCCGCGGGCATCGGCATCACCCCGGTGGCGGCGATCATGGAGGACCTCTCGCGTCGGCAGCCCGGACGCACCGTGCGGCTCTTCCACGCCGACAAGTCCCACGTGCACCACGCCCTGTATAGCGGTCTGCGCCGGCAGGTGCTTGCCATGCCGGACGCGCGGGCCCAGAACTGGTACCGGAAGGACGCCGAGACTGCGCCGACGCTGTATCCGGCGAAGTCCGGATTCATGGACCTGTCCGACGTCGAACTGCCCGAGCAAGCGAAGGTGTTCATGTGCGGACCGCTGCCGTTCATGCAGAGTGCCCGGCGTGCGCTGATCGAGCAGGGCGTGCCGAGCGAGAACATCCACTACGAGGTGTTCGGTCCGGACCTCTGGGCGCAGTCGCCCGCCTGATCCCCGTCTTCAGGGGGCAGCGCCCGCAGCGCCCGCACGGCCGCCCGCTCCAGTTCAGCATCGTCGCGATCGGCCTCGACACCGCCGGGGCGCGACGACGGCGCCGCCTCGCCGTGGCGTCCGAGCACAAGCACGCAGCGCTCGGGGCCGACGAAGGGATGCAGGCGGCGCAACTCCAGCGGTCCCGGGACCTGTTCAAGCTGGTCCCGCACGAGCCGGGCGTGCACGGAACAGACCGCCGGCCGTTCAGCGTCGATCATCTCTTCGTACAGGCAGGGCAACAGGCCGATCGTCAGGTCACGCTCGTCGACCTCGGGCTCCATGCCGGCGTCCTCCAGGTGCTCGTAGAGGGCGTCGAGCTGGTGCACCGCCTCGTCGCCGAGGACGTCGCGGTGGTCGAGTTCCGGATCCAGGCCGCGCAGGACCTCGCCCCGTTCCTGGGCCGCCCGGGCTCGCTGCTCCGCCACGAGGCTGTGCTCGGTGCGGCGTACGGGGGAGTATCCGTTCGGGGGCCGGCCCCGCCGGCCGGTCTCGACGGGAGCCCTGGCGACGAGCCCCTCACCCTCCAAGACCCGGAGGTGGTCGCGGGCGGTGTTCAGCGGCAGGCCGGTCTCCTCGGCGAGCTCCTGCAGGAGCCGGCCCGGGAGGCGCTGCACCGCGTGCAGCAGCCGCAATCGGCTCCTCTGTGTGAGCCCCCGAAAGTCCTCCACCCGCCGCGGCATGCTCCCATGATACTGAGCGGCGGCACCCGGATAAACGGCTCCGAGACGGGTGCCAAGGGTCCACCTGGCCTCCCGGGTCCTCAAGAAAGGCTGAGGGCCTGATCCGCGGGTAACAGTTCGAAGGGCACCGGAAGGGTGGAGATCCCGTTGACCTGCAGGGCGACCGCGTGGCCACCGGGATGGTAGCGGCGGGTGGTGATCGCCCGGAAGGAGTGCGACCGGTTCACGGCCATCTCCTCTCCGGGCTGGAGGGTCCGGGTGGTCAGCTTGAAGACCTTGGTGCTGAGGGTGCTGTTGGCCTTGCGATGGTGGATCACGTAGTCGATGGCGAGACGAGCGGGCTCCGGGCCGACGTTGCGCACCACCGCGGTGAAGCGGACCTCTCCGCCCCAGGGCACCCGGGCCTCGGTGAGATGCGGCCCGTCAATGTCGACGGACACGGGCCCGAATCCGAGCAGGTCCAGTGCCCCTGGGTGGCCGTTCTTGAGGAGGGTCCGCAGACCGTGGCGTACCAGCGCAGGCGTCTGCGGACCAGGGTCCGCCAGCCATCGCTGGGCCGTCGAGACAACGAGGTCCGGGGCATCCCGGCTGAGGTCGTTGAGGTGGTTGGCCACCGAACGCCGGACGTACTCACTGGGATCCCGGTACAGAGCCTCGAGGAGGGGCACGGTCACGCCGGGATGGGCGGTGATGGCCGGGATGCGCACCGCCCAGGGGAGGTAGGGGCGGGTGCCCTCGCTGGCCAGGCGTCTGATGTGCTCGTCCGCGGAATCCGTCCACACGGCGATGATCGCCAGTCCTCGGTCCAGGTCGTGACGCAGGAGGGTGCGGAGGGAGAACTCCGAGGTGAGCCGGCCCGTGAGTTCTGCCAGGAGGGCCATGGCGTCCGTGAACGCTGCTGCGGTGTTCTCTTGGACGGCCCGGGCGGCGACCGCACCGGTGACCGGCCAGATGAGCCAGCCGGAGAAATCCGAGCTGCTGTCCCGCGCCTGACGGATGACGTGGGCGAGTGACTGATAGTCGCCCGGGAGGTCGACCAGGAGAGCCTCCCGTAGCAGGTCCGCGCGCTCGCGGAGGGCGAGGCCGTCGAGCGACTCCGCGGCTCGGGGCAACGAATGCAGGTCCGTCCCCGGCACGACCCGCCGGATGGAACGGGTCAGTGCGGTGGCGGCGCGTGCACCCAGGAGCTCGTCAGCGGAAGGCATGCGATCATTATCGCCGGGCGGGGTCCGGCGCAGGGGACCGACCCGAAGCAGCCAGGCAGATGTGACCCGGGCGGGCGTTCGGCCACAGGACCATGGACGGCCCGGGATTCCGGGAGCGAGAATCTGGACCACTGACAACACCAGGAGCGAGGCACGCCCATGACGACGATCGCCGACCACGACGCCTACATCGCAGCGGCACCCGAGCCGTTCCGGCCGGAGTTGCAGCGCCTACGCTCGATCCTGGCCCGCACTCTGCCGGAGGCGGAGGAGATGGTGGCCTACAACATGCCGGGGTTCAGCATCGGTGGCACGGTCGTCGCGAGCTATGCGGCGTTCAGCAAGCAGTGCGGGCTGTATCTCCTGCCGGGCGCCCTCTCCGCACATGCCGATGACATCGCGGCCGCCGGCCTCAAGGCGACCAAGACCGGCATCACCTTCTCGCCGCGCAAGCCGATCCCGGACGAGCTCGTCGAACGGCTGGCGCGGGCTTCGCGCCAGGAGGCCGAGGCCTGAGGGCTCAGCCTGGCCGGTTTCGGACGACGTGGCAGGCCAGGTCATGAAGAGATGACCTCCCATGACGACCTATGGCGTGGTCTCGGCGGTCTTCGCGCACACCGGAGCGTAGAAGTCGTCAGATTAATCAGGTGATGCGGACAGGACCGTGAGTTCGTAGCCTCGTCCCCAGAATCACGAGTTCCGGTGCGAAGCCCTGGCTGGCCGGACTGCAACCCTCTCGCTGTGGTGGGGTGCACCAGGTGATGATTCGGCCGGCCCGCAGCGGTGACCGGCAAGTACAGCCTGCCGAAGACATCCCTGGATGATCGCTGCTCGGCGAGGCCATCCGAGAGGGCACCCATGACCACTGTTTCACCTACCCCGGCGCCGGCCCGTGCGAGCGCCGAGGAGATCCGCGCCGAGTTCGCACCCCTGTTCTCCCGTATCCGCGCGGGTGCCGTGGAGCGCGAGCGGTCTCGGGAGTTGCCGTTCCTGGTGGTGGAGGAGCTGAAGCAGACGGGCTTCACCGCGCTGCGGGTCCCCCTCGAGTTCGGAGGCCGAGGCGTGGGGTTGAGCGAATTCGCTGCCCTGCTGGTGGACCTGGCCGCGGCCGATTCGAACGTCGCGCACTTGCTGCGCGGCCACATCGCCTTCTTGGAGCGGCTGCTGCTGAGGCCCCCCGGGAACCACCGCGATCAGTGGCTGCGTCGGATCGGTGCGGGGGCGCTGATCGGCAATGCTGCCTCGGAGCGCAACGAGCTGACGGAGATCACCACCCGGCTGGAGGAGCGCGGCGGGCGGTGGACCGTCACCGGTACGAAGTATTACACCACCGGCAGCATCTACGCGGATTGGATCTCCCTGTCCGCGGTCCGAGGGGAGACGCGGCATTCGGTGCTGGTGGACGCCTCCCACCACGGGGTGCGGGTGGCGGACGACTGGGACGGCTTCGGCCAACAGTTGACCGCCAGCGGCGGCCTCACCCTCACCGACGTGCCCGTGGACCCACAGGACATCCGCGCCTTCGAGCCGGAGGATCCGCAGGCCGGGTTCGGGGTCGGGCTCTTCCAGGTGATCCTGCTCCTGGTGGCGGCAGGAGTGGCCCAGTCGGCGGTGCAGGACGCGATGGACTATGTCCGCCCCCGGCGGCGGACCTTCGCCCACCGGGGCGAGCTGGCGCCCCGGGAGGAGGACGTGGTCCAGACCGTGGTCGGGGAGGTCGCCGCCAAGGCCCACGCCGCCCGGCTGATCGTGCTGGGGCAGGTGGCGGCGCTGGACGCGTATGCGCGGAAGGCCGCCGACGGGGCCCGGGAAGGCACTCAGGATGAGGTGGCGTCCCTGGCGGAGGAATCCGCACAGTTGGCCCGGGAGGTATTCCAGGCGCAGCTGGTGGTCCTTGAGCTGGTGCAGCGGGCCACCACCGAGATCTTCGAGGTGGGCGGGGCCTCGGCCACGAGCACCAGCCGGAGCCTGGACCGGCACTGGCGCAACGCCCGCACCATCGCCAGCCACAACCCCGCGAAGTACCGGGCCCGGGCGGTCGGCGAGTACCTGCTGACCGGCGAGTTCGCGCTCTGGGGCGGCAAGGGGCCGGCGGGCGCCCCGGCAGTCCAGGAGGGCCAGGACGCCCAGGAGGCCCCAGAGGGCCAAGCCGGGCCAGCAGGCAATGCCGGTCGGGGTGACGCTGACCATGGCCGCCACCTTTGAGGAACTGCTCGAGGCCGGCGAATCCGCGGACGTGACCGGGTGGGACTTCTCCTGGCTGCAGGGCCGGGCCACAGAGGAACGGCCTCCGTGGGGCTACGCCGGCCAGCTCGCCCGTCAGCTCCGGGACGCCTCCGCCTCCCTGGACATCCAGACCGGCGGCGGGGAGGTCCTGGCGCAGGCCGAGACGTTCCCACCGACCGCCGTGGCCACGGAGTCCTGGCCGCCGAACCTCGCACGGGCCAGCGCCCGGCTCCACCCCCGCGGCGTGGTGGTGGTGGCGGACCCGGATGAGCCGCCGCTGCCGTTCGCCGATGCGGCCTTCGACCTGGTCACCAGCCGGCACCCCGCGAGCCTCTGGTGGGAGGAGATCGCCCGGGTCCTGAAGCCCGGGGGCACGTACCTCGCCCAGCACGTGGGCCCGGCCAGCGCGTTCGAACTCATCGAGTTCTTCCTCGGCCCCCAGCCGGGCGCCCGCCACGTGCGGGACCCGGAGGCGGAGGCGGACGACGCGCGGGCGGCAGGACTGGAGGTCGTCGACCTCCGCAGGGCTCGGCTGAGGATCGAGATCCATGACGTGGCCGCCGTGGTCTACCTGCTGCGCAAGGTCATCTGGTGGGTGCCCGGATTCACCGTGGCGCACCACCGATGTCGGCTGAAGGACCTGCATGACCACATCCAGACCCACGGGCCGTTCATCACCCATTCGACACGGCACCTCATCGAAGCACGCCAACCCACCATCACCGGGGAGAACCAGTCATGACCACCCAGAACCATCCCGCCAGAACATCCCGCCGGACCACGCTGTGGCTGGCCGCGGCGCCCCTGGCCCTGGCCCTCGCCGCCTGCAGCCCGGCCGGTCAGACGGCCTCCACCGGACCCGTGGAGAAGGAGGGGGGCACCCTGACGTACCTCGACGCCGAGGCCTCCCGCTCCACCCAGCTCCAGGGCGCCGGGACGTGGCAGGACAGTGCCTACGTGGAGAACGTCACCGACCGGCTCGTCTGGAAGGACCCGGAGACCGGGGAACTGCTCCCGTACATCGCCGAGTCCTGGGACGTCTCCGAGGACGGCCTGACCTACGAGTTCACCATCCGCCCGGGGGTGACCTACTCGGACGGGACGCCGTTGGACGCGGCGAGCGTGCAACGCAACCTCCAGTGGCAGGCCGACGGGGACGAGGCCAAGGGCATCCAGCCGAACAACCAGTTCCCCGCGGTCGAGTCCGTGGAATCGGAGGGGGACACCGTGACGGTGGCCCTGGAGCACCCGTACGCCGAGTTCCTCGACGTCCTCTCGGGCTGGTCCGCCTCCCTCGTGGCCGATGCCACCATCGAGGCCTCACTGGAGGAGCAGCAGCAGATCACCGGGCTCATCGGCAGCGGCCCCTTCGTGGTGGAGAGCGAGAAGTACGGCGAGGAGATCGTTTTCGCCAAGCGTGAGGGCTACGACTGGGCGCCCGAGGGCGTCGGCCACGAGGGGGAGGCCTACCTGGACCGGGTGGTGGTCCGCGCCGTCACGGATGACACCGTGCGCATCGGCACCTTCCGCTCCGGGCAGGCGGACGCCATCCGCTACATCCAGCCCAGTGACGAGACCCAGCTTGCGGAGCAGGGGGCCCAGATCATCTCCGCCCAGGGGCTGGGGGCCACCAACCAGTGGATCCTGAAGCAGCAGATCCCCGCCCTGCAGGACGTCCGGGTCCGGCAGGCGATCCGGGACGGGATCGACCGGGAGCGCATCGTCGAGGACCTCTACACGGAGAACTGGGACGTGGCGCAGAGCATCGTCACCGAGGACGCCTTCGGGTTCCAGGATGCGAGCGAGACCCTGCAGTACGATCCGGACCACGCCAACCAGCTGCTGGACGAGGCCGGCTACACGGAACGTGATGCCGAGGGGTACCGGGTCAAGGACGGCGAGCAGCTGCACCTGATCACGGTGATCGACGTCTATGACAGCACCGCCCGCCCGCTGTACCAGTTGGTCCAGGCCCAGCTGAAGGAGCTGGGCATCAACCTCGAACTGCGGGACGCCGACTACTCGCAGGTCTCGGCCGCCTACGCCGCGGAGGACGTGGCGGCCACTCGCTCCGGGTGGCCCTACCCGGCCCCGTGGGCCACCCTGAGGACCTCCTGGGACCCGGAGGGGACCAACGGATTCGCCCTGCCCTCCGGGGACGCGAAGCTGGAGGAGCTCTTCGAGGCCCAGGCCACGGAGACGGACCCCGCCGAACGCGAGGAGATCCTCGGTGATCTCCAGGACCACGTGATCGATGAGGCCTACAGCGTGCCGCTGATCAAGGACTCCCAGATCTTCGCGGTGCAGCCCACCGTCCACGACTTCGGCTTCAGCGCCGAGGCCCGCCCGCTGTTCTACGGCGCCTGGACGGAGGAGAAGTGACGGCCGGGGTCCGGGAGCACCCCGCCGCACCGGGAAGCACCGTCTCCCCGGAGGACGAGGCCGATGCCTCGGGAACCGCCGCCTCGCCCCGAGCCTGGCGACCGCGCGTCGGGCACGGCATGAGACGGTACGTGGCCGGGCGCGCGGGACACGCGCTGCTGGTGGTGGCCCTGGTGTACCTGCTGACCTACTGGGTGCTCTTCGCGCTGCCGGGGGACCCGGTCCGCAACCGCCTGGAGAACCCGCAGAACCCGGTTCCACCGGAACAAGCCCAGGTCATCATCGAGTACTACAACCTGGACCTGTCCGCCGTGGAGCAGTTCCTCATCACCCTCGGCCGGCTGTTCCAGGGGGACCTCGGCTACTCGCTGGGCACCGGCCGGGCTGTGGGAGACCTCTTCGCCCAGGGCATCGGATCCACCCTGCTGCTGGCCCTCGTGGCATTCGGGATCGCCGTGCTCATCGCCACGCTGGTGGCCGTCTTCGCCGTGTTCAGCCGTTCGGCGGCCGTGCGGGCCGCCCTCAACGTCTACCCCTCCCTGGCACTGTCCACGCCCAGCTTCCTGGTGGGGCTGTTCCTGCTGCAGTTGTTCTCCTACCAGCTCGGCTGGGTCTCCGCCCTGGACACCGACGGTCCCGCGGGGTTGATCCTGCCGGCGTTGACCCTCGGCATCGCGGTGAGCCCCTCCGTCACGCAGGTGCTGATCCAGGGTCTCGGCGAGGCGAACGACCAGCCTTTCGTCAAGGTGCTCAAAGCCAAGGGCCTGTCGCGCTCGCGGATCATCGGCCGGCACCTGCTGCGCAACGGCTCCATTCCGGCGCTGACCCTGCTCGCCCTCACGATCGCGGACCTGATCGCCGGCTCGGTGATCGTGGAGTCCGTCTTCAACCGGGCGGGGCTCGGCCTGGTGACGGAACAGGCCGTGCGCTCGCAGGACTCGCCGGTGGTGCTGGCCGTGGTGCTGTTCGTGGCCGCGTTGTACTCGGTGGTCAACCTGATCGCCGACCTCATCTATCCCTTGATCGACCCCCGCATCGTGATCACGGAGTCCCGGGTGGCCCGGCGTCCGGCGCGCCGTCCAGCGGGTCCTCCCGGTGACCCGAATGTCAGTCTCCCGAAAGGAACGTCATGACCACCTCCCTGCCGACCGCCGGCGTCCTCGCGCCCCGGGACGGACGCTCCCCGGAGTCGGACGGCGACTCCCGGCTGGCCCCGGGGCAGACCGGCCGCCAGCGCGTCCGGGCGGTGCTGCGCACGCTGCGGCCCGCGGACTGGTTGTCCGGACTCTTCGTCCTGGGACTGCTCATCGCCGTGGCCGCACCCACGCTCCTGACCTCCTACGACCCCCTGGAGGCTGGGGCGGGGCAGATCCTCGAAGCACCGGGAGCCGCGCACCTGCTCGGCACGGACTACCTCGGCCGGGACCTGGCCTCACGGCTGGTCTTCGGGACCACCACCACGTTCTCGGCCTCGGCGGTGGCCGTCACCGTGGGGCTGGCCGGGGGAATCGTCCTCGGCCTCCTCGCCGGGTACCTCGGCGGCTGGGTGGACGCCCTGGTCAGCCGGATCGTGGATGTGCTGCTGTCCGTCCCGGGGCTGCTGCTGTCCATGGTGGTCATCGTGGCCCTCGGCTTCGGAGCCATCAACGCGGCCATCGCCGTGGGGATCTCCTCCATCGCGAACTTCGCCCGAATCACCCGCTCAGAGGTCCTGCGCATCCGAAACTCGGCGTTCGTGGAGGCCGCGCAGCACCAGGGCTCGGGCCGGGCGCGCACGCTCGTCCACCACATCCTGCCGAACTCCCTGGGCCCAGTCCTGACGCTGATCCCCCTGCAGTTCGGCGGGGCCATCATCTGGATCTCCGCACTGAGCTTCCTCGGCTTCGGCGCGGTACCGCCGCAACCGGAGTGGGGCCTGCTCGTCTCCGAGGGGCGGCAGTACCTGATGTCCGCCCCCTGGCTGTTGATCGGTCCCGGACTCGCCATCGTCCTGACCGTCCTCTCGCTGTCCCACCTGCAGCGCCTCGCGGCGCGGCTCAGAAAGGAGTTCTCCTGATGACACTTACCACCACCCTGGCCCGGTCCGCGGCGACCGTCCCTGTCGAGGCGGCGGACGCCGGGCCGTTCGTCGCCGAGGTCCACGGCCTGCACCTGACCTACAGCTCGCCCCAGGGGCGCACCACCGGCGTGGAGGACGTGTCCTTCACGGTTCCCCGCGGGGAGACCATTGCCCTGGTGGGCGAGTCCGGTTCCGGCAAGAGCTCCGTGGTCTCCGCGCTGGCCGGGCTGCTGCCGGACAACGGACGGATCGAGGCCGGGCGGCTCACGCTGGGCGGCCGGGACGTGACCTCGCTGACGGACCGGCAGTGGCGGCCGCTGCGGGGAACTGTCCTCGGCTACGTCCCCCAGGACCCCCTGGGCTCCCTGGACCCCTTGATGCCGGTGGGCCAGCAGATCGCGGAGTCCGTGGTGCAGGCCCGCGGCGTGGGCTCCACCGAGGCGGCGCGGGCGGCCTTGGAGCTGCTGGAGCACGTGGGCATCCTCGACGCCGCGCACCGCTACCGGTCCTACCCGCACGAGCTGTCCGGCGGCCAGCTCCAGCGCGTGCTGATCGCCAGTGCCCTCGCGGGCCGGCCCGAGGTCCTGATCGCGGACGAGCCCACCTCCGCCCTGGACGTCACGGTGCAGAAGAGGATCCTGGACCTGCTGACCTCCCTGCAGCGCGAGTTCTCGCTGACGCTGATCCTCGTGACCCATGACCTGTCACTGGCGGCGGAGCGGGCGGACCGCGTGGTGGTGCTGCGGCACGGCCGCGTGGTGGAGCAGGGGACGGTGAACGAGGTTCTGCACCGTCCCGTCCACGAGTACACGCGGCAACTGTTCTCCGACGTACCCGCCCTCAACCCGGACAAGTACGCTGACCGGCTCGCCGAGGCGGCGGATGGACGGAGAAGCGCCGCCGCTGGCAGCGATCCCGGGGGACCGGGCATCAGCGTCCGCGCCCTGTCCAAGTCCTTCGTGCCCGGCGTCCGCGCCGTGGACCACGTGGGCTTCGAGGTAGCGGCCGGGGAGATCCACGCGCTCGTCGGCGAATCGGGGTCGGGAAAGACCACCATCGCCCGGATCGTCGCCGGCCTGACCGGGTTCGACGGCGGCGAGATCGAGGTGTTCGGTGAGCGGCTGGGGCGGACGCCCGGGGTGGTGAACTCCTCCCCGGAACGGCTGCAACTCGTCTACCAGAATCCGCTCTCGGCCCTGAACCCCCGCATCCCGGTGGAACGGCTCGTGGCCGAGCCTCTGCGGATCCGCGGACTCGGACGCCGGGAGGCGCTGGAGCAGGCCCAGAGGATGCTGGATCGCGTGGGCCTCGGTCACGACCTCTGGCGGCGCAAGGCCAGCCAGCTCTCCGGCGGCCAACGCCAGCGGGTGGCCATCGCGCGAGCTCTCGTGCTCTCGCCCTCGGTCCTGGTGCTGGACGAGCCGACGTCCGCCCTGGACGTGACGGTGCAGGCACAGATCGTGGACCTGCTCTTCGATATCCGCGACCAGTACGGCCTGACGTTCCTGTTGATCTCCCACGATCTGAGCTTGATCCGGCAAGTGGCCGACTCGGTCACGGTGCTCGAGCGCGGTGCGGTCGTGGAGTCCGGCCCGGTGCGGGAGGTCTTCGAGGAATCCACCCAGCCCTCCACGCGGGCGCTCATCGACGCCGTGCCACGAGCATCCGGAAAGTCCACGCACGTGACCTGCTCCAATTCGGCGCAGGACCAGTCCGAAAGAGAGAGGACCCCATGACCCGGCAATCACGGCAGATGAGCATCGGCATGAACATCCTGGGGCTGGGCGGCCACGCGGCCGCCCGTCAGTACGGCGAGGTGCCCGCCACCGCCACGACGGATGTCGAGTACTTCACCGACATCGCGAAGATCTCCGAGCGCGGCACCCTGGATGCCATCTTCCTGGCGGACGGCCCCGCCTTCCAGGGGGATCCGGCCCAACCTACGGGGAAGCTGGATCCCATCGTCCTGCTGACGGCTGTGGCGGCCGCCACCGAGCGGATCGGGGTCATCGCCACCGCCTCCACGTCCTACAACCACCCCTACAACCTGGCCCGCAGGATCTCCTCGCTGGACCACATCAGCGGCGGCCGAGCGGCCTGGAACGCCGTCACCACCGCCGGCGATGCCGCGGCCCGCAACTTCGGCCAGGATGGTGCCGCGTTCCACTCCGATCGCTACCGCCGCGCCGACGAGTTCGTGGACGTGGTGACCCGGCTCTGGGGAAGCTGGGAGCCGGACGCGGTGGAGCGGGCGGACGGCACCCGGGACCTGGTGCACCCCGTGGAGCATCGGGGGGAGTTCTTCTCCGTGGAGGGGGCCGGGACGCTCCCGCTCACCCCACAGGGCCGGCCGGTGATCGTCCAGGCCGGCTCGTCCGAGGGCGGTAAGAACCTCGGTGCGAAGCACGCCGACGCCATCTTCACCACCCAGACGACCCTTGAGGACGGCATCGCCTTCTCCCGGGAGATGAAGCGGCGTGCCGCGGGCTTCGGCCGGGACCCCGAGACCCTGAAGATCATGCCGGGGCTCTCCACCGTGATCGGCTCCACGGAGGAGGAGGCGCACCGGAAGGCCGATGAGCTCGACTCCCACCTGTCTCTGGACCAGGAGCTCGGGCTGATCGCCGGGCGTCTCGGGATCGACGCCCGGGAACTCGACCTGGACCGGCCCCTGCCCTGGGAGAAGTTCCCGGAACCCAGCGACTCCGTGCGCACCAGCCACGGATTCCTCGAGGCACAGCTCAACCTCGCCCGGAAGGAGAACCTGACACCCCGGCAGCTCACCCGGAGGATCCGCAGCGGTCACCGGCTGGCCGTCGGCACACCGGAGCAGATCGCGGCGACGCTGACGGAGTGGTTCCTGGCGGGGGCGGGGGACGGCTTCAACATCATGCCGGACACCTTCCCCTCCGGGGCGGAGATCTTCGTGGACCACGTGGTGCCGGAGTTGCGCAGGCGAGGGGTCTTCCGGCACGAGTACGCGTCCAGCACCCTGCGCGGGCACCTGGGGCTGCCCGTGGACTCGCCGGCGGACCTGGTGGGGCGCCGCTGAGGCGGGTCAGGCCGTGGCCACCGCAGCCTGCCCCTCGGGCCGACCCGAGGCGGAGGTGGCCTGACGCGCCTTGACGCCCTTGAGCGCCACGGCCACCGCCAGCATCACCACCGCGACGCCCATCCAGATCAGCATCACCGTGATCCCCTGGCCCACGCCGATCGTCCCGCCGGCGATCAACGACCGGAAGGACTCCACCGCGTAGGTCATCGGCAGCCAGGGGTGGATCGCCTGGAAGAACGCGGGCGCGGTCTGAACGGGATAGGTGCCGCCGGCGGCCGAGAGCTGCAGCACGATCAGCATCAGGGCGAAGAAGCGCCCGGGTGGTCCCAGCAGCGCGACCAGCCCCTGGTTGATGGCCATGAACGTCACCGAGGTCAGCACGGCGAAGCCCGCCAGCCCCCAGGCGTTCGCCGGCATCATGTCCAGGCCGAACACGATCACCGAGACCATCAGCAGGGACTGCACCACGCCCATCAGCGCGGGCAACGCGGCCGAGCGCAGCATCACGCGCCACAGGGGTTTGCGCTCGGCGATCATGGTCTCGCGGACGGCCGGGCGCATCAGGAAGTACCCCAGGGCGCCCACCCACAGGGCCAGGGCCATGAAGTACGGGGCCAGTCCGTAGCCGTAGGAGGGGACCTCGTTGGTGCGTTCCATGTCCGCGCTCACCGGCAGGGCGGCCACGGAGCCGATGCTCGAGGCGTCCTGATCCGTGTAGCTCGGTACGTCCGCCGTGCCGTCCCGCAGGGATGTGAACAGCTGGCCGGAGCCATCGGACAATTCCCCCAACCCGGAGGCAAGCTCGCGTGAACCGTCATCGGCGGTGGCGAGTCCGGAGGACAGCTCGGAACTGCCCGCGGCCAGTTCCTGCGCACCGGAGGCCAGTGCCGGCATCTGCGAGGCCAGCTGGCCAGCGCCGTCGCTCAGCTGCGAGGTGCCGTCGGCCAGCGTCTGCGCTCCGGTGGCGGCCGTGGAGATCCCGTCCGTCAACGCGCCGGAGCTGTCCGCCAGGGTCTGCGCTCCCGCGGCCACCTGGTCGGCGCCGTCCGAGAGCGTGTGGATATTGTCCGCCACCTCGGAGACCGTGGTGGTGGCCGTGGACGCCGCAGAGGCGATTTCGTCCACGCGGTCCTGCAGGCCGGTCAGCCCCGTGCCGGAGGAGGTGTCCCCGACGATCCCGCCGAGCCCCTCGTTCACCGTGGACGCCCCGGCCGCGGCCTGTTCGGCGCCGGCCGTGACCTGCCCCGCGCCGTCGGCCAGCTCGGTGAGGGCGGCCTGGCGCTGCTCGTCGGTCATCGAATCGTAGGCGGCCTGCAGGTTCGCGATCCGCTCCTCCACTGTGCCCGCATCGCCCTGCACCTGCTGCACGCCGGTCACCACCGCGCCCGCGCTGTCCCGCAGCTGCTGCGCGCCGGCCACGGCCTCGTCCACTCCCGAGGCGAACTGCCCGGCTCCGCCCGAGAGGGTGCCCGCGGTGTCCTCGAGGGCGGTGACCCCCTGGTCCAATTGCCCGACGCCGGCCGCCACCTTCCCGGCCCCGTCCGCCAGGGCCTGGGTCTGGCTGGGCAGGGACTCGGTCTGGGACCGCATCTGGTCCAGCCCCGAGCTGAGCTGCTGCGCGCCGTCGTTCGCCGAGGAGGCGCCCTGGGCGAGGTCCTGACTGCCCGCGTTGGCGGCGGCCGCTCCCTCGGCGAGCTGCTGGGCCCCGCTGTCCAGGGTGACGGAGCCGTCCGCCAGCTGGTCGATCCCGACCACCAGGTCTCCGGCGCCGCTCTCGGCATCATGCGCACCTTCGGCCACCTGCCCGGCGCCGTCGGCGGCCTCCTGCATGCCGTCATGCACCTCGGTGAAACCCAGCAGGACGTTCTTCACGTACTCCTCGCCGATGCCCTGGGCCACCGTGCTGGACGCGGTCTCGCCGATGGTCTTCGCGATGGTGCCCATGATGATGTTCGCGCCGTCATTGGTCTGCATACGCAGGGTGGACTGCTCCGCGTCCGCCGCCTCGCCCGTGGACAGCCCGGCCGCGTGCGCGGAGAACTGCCCCGGGATGGTCAGCACGGCCAGCACGTCCCCGGACTCCAGGGCGGTCTGTGCCTCGGACTCATCCATGGGCTGCCAGTCCAGGTTGTCCGCGTCCTCGGCCGGGTGCACCAGTTCCTCGGTCAGGTCCTCGCCCAGGTGGATGGTCTCGCCCTGGGATTCAGCCGGCTCGTCCAGGTTCACGACGGCGGCCGGCACCGCATCGAGGTGACCCGTCGGGTCCATGTTGGAGCCGGTGAGCAGTCCTGAGTACAGGGACGGGATGATGGCCAGGGCCAGCAGGATCACGCCGAACCAGGCCATGGGACCGTACTTCCGGAGCGCTGACGTCCCGGCCTTCGTGGGCTGGAGGTCCTCGGCGGCAGAGTGGTGCGCGCCGGGACTCGGCCACGGCGTGGTGCTGTTCCGCAGCCGGAAGGTGGGCTTGTGGTTCTGGTGCTGCGCCATCAGGCGATCCCTTCCGGGGAGGAGCCGGCCGGCGTCGTGCCGGGGTGTGTGGAGAAGGTGATGGGAGCCGGTGAGGCCGAGCGGACCGTGGCGATCTCCTGCTCCGTGGCGCCCGAGCTGGACAGGAGCAGGGCGGAGAGGCGCTCGACCATCTCTGGGACCTCGCCGAGCGGGTCGGTGGAGGAGGCCAGCCATTGCTGCACCAGCCAGACCGTGCCGGCGGCGAGGAACTCCGCGCGCTCGGCGGCGGTGTCCGGGCCTTTGCGGCGGTGGATGATCGGGCCGAGGGGGGAGTGCGCCAGGAGCCGGTGGGAGATGTAGCGGACGAAGTCGCTGGCCACGTCCGTGGGGTTCAGGGCGATGGCCGAGAGGTAGAAGCGGCGGCGCTCGGCCAGGTCGGTGAGCAGGGTCTGGAAGGTGTCCCGGGCGAAGATGGTCCAGGTGTCCCCGATCTCCACCGCGGGCACGCGTTCGAACGTGGCCTCCATCCGCTGCAGCGCGGCCGCACGGACCAAGGCGGGGACGTCCCGGAAGTACTTGTAGAACGTGGGGCGGCTGACGCCGGCACGGCGGGCGATGTCCGCGACGTTGAGGGCGGCGGGGTCGGAGTCCTCGTCCAGCATTGCCGTGACGGCATCCACCAGCGGTGCCAGTGACCGTCCATCCTGCACTCGATCGTTCATCGATGCCTCCCTTGCCCTTCAGCTCGGGACGAAGTTTACACCTGTAAAAAATATGAGCCAATTGAGCGTGGAATCCGGCGGTGATCCGGGCATATGCGTCCTGACGGGCAAAGAAGGTGTTGACGAGTGTCATCCTCTCGGGGTTGTTGGGGCCTAGACGGGGACCGCATTCCCCGCGTGGACCAGCCCGTTGATGTACCGCTTGATCTCGTTGAACTCGCCGGAGGCGGGATCACGGTCCTGACCCAGGGTGATGGGGACGACCTCACGGACATGGCCGGAATTGCCATGGGACGATCCCCCCGCCATGACGACGACCCGATCCGCCAGGAAGACGGCCTCCTCGATGCTGTGGGTGACGAACAGGATCGTCACGCCGGCCTCGTGGTGGGTTCGTCGCAGCTCCTGTTGCATCCCGCTTCTCGTCAGGGCATCGAGTGCGCCGAACGGTTCGTCCATCAGCATCACGGCCGGTCGATTGGCGAGGACCCGGGCGATGGCCACTCGCTGCTGCATGCCGCCCGAGAGCTGGTGGGGAAAAGACCGGGCGACCCGGGTCAATCCAACGGACTCCAGGGCCCTGGAGGTGCGGTCCTGGACGTCGGCCTTGGCCAACCGGGCCTGCCGCGGACCGTAGGCGATGTTCTCCGTCACCGTGAGCCAGGGGAACAGGCCGTAGTCCTGGAAGACCACGCCACGGTCTGGGCCAGGGCCGCTGACGTCCCGTCCGGAGACCTGTGCGGCGCCGTCAGTGGCCTGCTCGAAGCCGGCCACCATGCGCAGGACCGTCGACTTCCCGCAGCCGCTGGCTCCGACGATGCACACGAACTCGCCGCTGCCGATGTTCAGACTGACGTCTGTCACCGCCGGCAGGGGAGCGCCGGGGAAGTGCTTGCCGAGATGGGTGAGGACCACCGTGCCGTCGGCGGCGGTGTCCAGAGGTGTCATGCTCATGTGATTTCTCCTGGTTCTACGTGGCGAGGGGGCGGCGGCCGACCACGAGGCGGACAGCCAGGGTCAGCAGGCGATCAGCTGCGAAGCCGGCCAGGCCGATGACGATCATCCCGGCGATGATCAGGTCCGTGCGGGACTGCTCTTGTGCCTGGGTGATGGCAGCGCCCAGTCCGGTAGTGATACCGACGGTCTCTCCGACCACGAGGATGACCCACGCCAGGCCCAGCGCCACCCTCATGCCGCTGACGATGCTGGGGATGGCGGCCGGTAGGACCACCTTGTAGAGGGCCTGGCTGGCGGGGGTGCCCAGCATGGAGGACGCCTCCAGCAGGCGTTCCGGCACCTGCTGGACTCCGGTGATGGTGTTCAACAACAACGGGAAGAACGCCGCGAGGAAGACCAGGAACACGGTGGATCGATCCCCGAACCCGATGATCAGCAAGGTGAGAGGAGCCCACGCGGTGACCGGGATGGGTCGGATGAGGTTGATGGTCGGTTCCAGCATCCGGAAGACGGTCTTGGACCGGCCCATCACCACACCGAGGGGAACGGCGAGGGCTGTGGCCAGGCCGAAGCCCTGCAGGACGCGCAGGGTCGAGGCCCACAGGTGGGCCCACAGGGTGCCGCTGAAGGCGTCATTCATGATCCCGCCGAAGGCGAAGTCCCACAGCCGTGCGCCGACGTCCATGGGCGTGGGCAGGAAAGCCATCTTGATGCCGAAGGGCAGGATCCACTCACCCTGGACCCCCAGGGTCCACAGGATCAGGATGGCGATGGGGACGGGGATGGCCAGTAGCCAGGCGCGGCCCTTGCCGGATCGGCTGGCCGTGGATGGCTGCCTGGAGGCTGCTCCTCTCGTGGAGGCGCCCCCAGAGGGCGGTGCGGTGGCAGGGGCTGAGGCGACATCACCGGCGGTACGCGCGGAGGTCGTCGGGACTGGAGTGGTCATGGGTCCTCCTTTGATCGGTGCTCGTTTTAGTCGTTGACGGTGGAGGCAACAACGAAGGTGGGGTCGAGGGCGGCCGAGGTATCGACGCCCTCGCTGATCTGCCCGAAGGCCAGCATCTGTTCGGCCAGGGCTGCGACCTGCGCCTGATAGTCGTCATCGAGTTCCCACCGGGGCGTGACGTTCTGAATCGCGAGATCGGCCACGGCCGCATCCATGCCGAAGTCCTCCACGAGGCCCGCTGACCATTCCTCGGGGTTCTCCGCCATGTACTCGGAGGCCTGGATGTGGGTGTCCACGACCTCCTGGGCGAGTTCCGGCTCCTCGGCTACGAACTCGCCGGTGGCGGCCAGGACGATGTTGACCTCTCCCACCGGAGTGTCATAGGGAGACACGATGTCAACAGCTCCGGCGTCTATGGCCACCGATGGGCCGATCTCGGCTGAGGACATGGCATCGATCTGACCCGAGGTGTAGGCATTCGCCATTTCGGAGAACGGAAGGTTCACCAGGGTGACGTCGTTGTCCGGGTCAATCCCCAGGTTCTCGAGCGTGAGCTTGAGCAGGATCTCCTGCGAGGCACCCATGGGGTAACCGATGGTCTTGCCGGCCAGATCCTGCGGATCCGTGATGTCCGGCGCCCCGACGATGCGGGATCCGCCGTCAGCCGAGGAGGCGATGATCTTGACGTCCTGACCATCAGCCAATCCGGCGAGAACAGACGGTGCGCCGGTGACGCCCAGATCAACGGACCCGGAGACCACGGCGTTCTTGACGTCCGAGGAGGAATCGAACAGGACGATCTCGAAGCTCTTCCCCTCTGGCGCGAACTGATCGTAGAAGTACGGCGTGTACAGGTGTGGTTGGGCTCGGAGGGTGCCCACGGTGATGGTGTCCCCGGCGCCCTCCGCGGGCGCGCAGGCCACCACCGAGGCGGCTACCAGACCGCTGACGGCGGCGAGGGACAGGGTGCGGGTGATACGGGTGTTCGGCATGGTGGTGCAGCTCCTTGAAGGGGGTCGTGTGGAGGGAACGAACAGCGGTGGTAGCCGGAGGCTCGGACGCGGACGCCCGGAGAACGGGTACGTGGGATTAGAGGTGGACTGGGATGGGGGCGGGAGTGGCCTCGCTGGCCGCGTCCACATAGGCGCGCCAGCTGCCGAACGATGTGATGTCCTGCTCCACACCCTGGACCTGGCCGATGAATCCGCAGACGGTGCGTCCGTCCGAGAGGGAGACCTGCCCCAGCCCCATCGGTGCCGGCAGGCCAGTCAACAACCGCCCCAGAGAGGTCAGGGGGAGGCGCCACAGCTCGCCGGGAACGGAAATGCCCGAGGCGGACGGGGCCACGATGGGACGCGGAGGGGACCCTCCGGCCAGGTAGAGCCGATGATCGGTCGCCGTGGTGATGTCGTCGATGAAGCGACCGCCCAGGTCTGTCAGCTGACGGTTCAGGGGCTGGCCGTGCAAGTGCGCCCCGAAGACGGCCAGGTCGATTCCGGCCGTCGTGGACAGTGCCGGCGGCTCGCGGAGGAAGTCCGCGGCGAGGTCGATCCCCACCTGGTCGTGGAATGCCCTGGTGACGAACGTGATCCCGAAGGCGCCGTCCTCGGTGGTGTGGGTGACGGGAACAGCGATGGCGGCCATGTCCATGAGATTGACGAAGTTGGTGAAGGTCCCCAACCCGGTGTTGATGAGACCGGCTCCGTCGGCGAGGACATCCTTCATCAGGGGGTGCTCCGGAGCGGTGGGGACCACCAGTGCGTCAACGCCCTGCAAGAGCTCCCGCCCCCGTCGGGTGAGTTCAGCCAGCACCTGCTGGTCCTGGATGACGGTGACTCCGGGGATCTCTTCCGCGTGGGCGGCGATGCGCCCCACGTGGGGGTCCGTCCCCTCCGGATGCTCGGCCAGGAACCGTCCGAAGCTGGCGGCTCGTTCTGCGACCAGGCCGCCCTCATAGAGGAGCCGCCCGGCCTCCGCGAAGGGGGAGAAATCGATCTTCTGGACGGTGACGCCACGGCTCACCAACTGCGCGACCGCACCGGCGAAGGCAGTCCGGAAGGCCTCGGGCAGGCTGGTCAGATCCTGGTCCTGTGGAATCGCCACCACGGGATCCTGAGGAGCGGACAGGGGCGCGGTGTCCGGCAGCACCCGACTGTGCGGGTAGCGCTCCGAGGGAGCGGACGCGATCCGGAGGACGGCTGCGGACAACGCGACGGTCGGGGCGAAGACGGACACGCAGTCGTAGGACGGGCACGCGGGGACCACGCCGTCGGCGGCGACCAGCCCGTACGTCGGCTTCAACCCGATGATGCCGTTGAAGGCGGCGGGAACCCGTCCGGAGCCGGCGGTGTCAGTGCCGAGTGAGAAGTCCACGAGTCCCTCTGCCACGGCCACGGCTGAACCGGAGCTGGAGCCACCTGACACCCGCTCCGGTGCGAGGGCGCTGGAGGGTTGGCCGAAGGGGCTGCGGGTGCCCACCAGGCCGGTGGCGAACTGGTCCAGATTGGTCTTACCGATGAACACCGCGCCGGCGGCTCGCAAGCGGCTCACCACGGATGCGCTGACCACGGCTCGCCGGTCGAAGCCCGGGTGGGCCGCGGTCGTACGGAACGCGGCCACGTCGATGTTGTCCTTGACGGCGAAGGTCAATCCCGCCAGAGGCATCTCATGGCCAGCTTCGAGTGCGCGCTCCACACCCAGGGCCTCCTTCAGAGCTGCGGATTCGTCTTGCAAGGCGATCCAGAGGTGACTGCTGTGGGTCGCGGCGATGCGCGCGTAGGAACGCTCGACCGCAGCGGTGGGGGAGAGGGTGGGCATCAGTATCCTTCGTTGTCGAATGGCCAGGTCTGGGGCATCTGGCCCGGGTTATAGGGAGAAGCTGTCCGTGGCGCGCGCCAGGGACACCGTCTGGGATTCGCCTATGTGGCTCTCCAGGGCTTCCAGCGCCTCCAGGAGGCGGCCGGTCAGGACCAGTTCGCCGATCTCGAGGTGCTCGTAGATGGTGCTGTTGATGCGGTCCTGAGTGAGGTAGTCGTGCATCCTGACCGAGCGGATCCGCTGGTTGACCCCCTTCAGGGTCTCGACCATTTCCGTGTTGCCGGAGGCCAACAGCAGCGTGAGGTGAAATTGCTCGTCGGCGGTGACGAATCCAGCGTCCGGGGTGACGCCTTGGGATTTCCGCTCATGCCACAAGGCGAGTTCAGTCTCGATCAGCGCGGTGTCATGGACGGTGTCCTCGACGCCCGTACAGCGGACGATCCCCTGACGTTCCAGCGTGACGCGTAGCTCGTAGAGGTCGGACAGTTCCTTGCGGGTCGGCATGTACCGGTACAGGGCGCCGTCTCGGAAGGCCAGCAGCCGATCTGCGCGAAGCCGGGCCAAGGCGTCACGGGCCGGCGTGCGGGAGACGCTGTAGCGTTCCGCCACCCGCATCTCGGTGATGCGGACCAGCGGCGAGATCGCGCCGGCGAGCAGGTCGTCCCGCAACTGGAGGTAGACCCGCTCCTGTTCGGTCACCTTGCGTCCTGACGCCGCGGCGCCGGGGAAACCCTGCCGTGTATCCACCGTTGTATCCATGCGTTGAATACTGGCCATTGGAGGTTTCGGACCTGTTGCTGGACATTGATTCCGCGTAACCGTTGTGGGTCTTTCTTGTTTCTCGTGGATGCGGCATGTCCCGCGTATCTCCGCACCTCGCGAGGGGCACGGGACAGAACGACGCCGGCCCGGTCACCTGGGGTGACCGAGCCGGCGTCGTTGTTCGCGGTGGTGGAAAGGCCTACCGCCGCAGGATCTTGCGGGCCAGGATGTTGCCCAGGGCCTGGATGACCTGAACCACGATCACGATGATGAACAGGGCGGTCCACGTGACCACGGGGTCGAACTGGCGGTAACCGTAGGAGACGGCGTAGTTGCCCAGGCCTTCGCCACCGATGATGCCGGCCACGGCGGACATGTCGATCAGGGCGACGATGGCGAAGGTGTAGCCCAGCACGAGCGGGCCCAGGGCCTCCGGCAGGATCACGGTGCGGACGATGCGCCAGGGACTGGCACCCATGGCGCGGGCCGCTTCGATCACACCGGGGTCCACGGCCATCAGGTTCTGCTCCACGAGCCGGGCGATGAAGAAGCTGGCCGCGATCGAGATGCCGAACACCACGGCGTCGGAGCCGATGCCGGTGCCCACCACCTGCCGCGCCAACGGCTGGATGGCCGCGATGAAGATGATGAACGGCACGGGGCGGAACGTGTTGACCAGGATGTTGATGATCCAGAAGACAGCCGTCTGCTGCATGATTCCGCCCTTGCGGGTCACATACAGCAGCAGGCCCAGGATGAGGCCGCAGATCCCGCCGAAGACGAGAGCGAGGGCGACGATCCACAGCATGATGCCGGTCTGCTCCAGCAGCGTCGGCATCAGCTCGGTGATCTGATCGATGATGGTCATGCGTGCACCTCCTCAACGGTGACTCCGGATCCGATGGAGGAAATCGCCTCGTCCACTGCCGCGGCGTCCCCGCGCACGGCGATCGTCAGCAGCCCGTAGACGCGGCCCTGGATGGAGTCCACGCCGCCGTACACCAGGTTGAAGTCGACGCCGGCGCGCGCCAGTGCCCCGAAGACGCGGGCCTCGGTGGCCCCCTCGTCCGTGAACGAGATGGTGAAGAACCGCCCCTCGTGCTGCGCGCGCAGCTCGGTGAGTTCGTCGCCCGAGGGCAGGTTCCGCACCACGGTGCGCACGAAGCGCTTGGACGTGGTGGTCTGCGGGTTGGTGAAGACGGAGTAGGTCTCGCCGGCCTCCACCACCTGGCCGCGGTCCATCACGGCGACCTTGGTGGCGATCCGGGCGATCACGTCCATCTCGTGGGTGATGACCACGATCGTCACGCCGAGCTCCCGGTTGACCTTGGCCAGCAGGTCCAGGACCTCGTCCGTGGTCTCCGGGTCCAGGGCGGAGGTGGCCTCATCGGCGAGCAGGATGGGCGGATCCGCGGCCAGGGCCCGGGCGATGCCGACGCGCTGCTGCTGGCCGCCGGAGAGCTGTTCCGGGAAGGCACTCGCCTTGTCCGCGAGCCCCACGAAGTCGAGCAGCTCGAGCGCCTTCCTCTTTCGCTCGGACTTGCCCATTCCGGCGACCTCCAGTGGGTACTCCACGTTGCGGCGCACCGAGCGGGAACTGAGCAGGTTGAAGCGCTGGAAGATCATCCCGATGCCGGTGCGCATCTGGCGCTGCCGGGCCGCGGAGAGCCGGGTGATATCTGTCCCGTCGATCTCGATGGAGCCGGCGGTGGCCGGCTCGAGGGCGTTGATCAGGCGGACGAGGGTCGACTTCCCCGCACCCGAGTAACCGATGATGCCGAAGACATCACCCTTCTCGATCTCGAGGCTGACACGGTCCACCGCCACGGTCGGGGCATGACCGCGCTGCGGCGCGGGATACTCCTTGGTGACGTCCTTCAGAGCGATGTGGGGCATGGGGTGATTGTCCTGCAATTCCTTCGATTCGGGCACCAGTTGACCGGGCACTGCCGTGCCCACCACGCCCGACGCCGGCCGGCACCTCAGCGGAAGGTGGCGGCCGGCGTCGGACCGGGTGCCGGGGATCAGCCTGCGTTGCTGAGGGCTTCCTCAGTGGTCGTGAGCGACTCCTGCAGCTCCGCAGCCGGGGTCTGCAGGAACACCGCTGAGCCTCCGGCCGACTCCTGGGCGCCGTCCAGCACGTCCTGGTTGGTCTGGTAGATCTCCACCAGCTGGTTCAGCACCTCGTTGTCCTTGTCCTCGGCCTTCGTGGCGAAGATGTTGACGTAGGGCAGGGCCGCCGCGTCCTCGGGATCGTCCTGGGCGATGGCGTCCTCGGGAGTCAGTCCGGCGTCGCCCATGAAGTCGTTGTTGACGATGGCGGCGGCGACGTCCGGCAGGGACGTCACGGTCACGGCGGCGTCCAGGGCGGAGACCTGGACCTTGGACTCCTCCTGGATGATGTCCTCGGGGGTGGAGGAGGCGTTGCCGCCGTCCCGGAGCGTGATCAGCCCCGCCGACTGCAGCACCAGCAGGCCGCGGGCCTGGTTCACCGTGTCATTGGGGACGATCACCGTCTCGCCCTCCTGGATCTGGTCCACCGAGTCGTACTTCTCGGAGTACAGGCCCATGGGGTAGATGGCGGTGGCGCCGATGGGCTGGATGTCATCCCCGGCGGCCACGTTGTAGTCCGCGAGGTACTGGATGTGCTGGAACTGGTTGATGTCCAGCTCGCCCTCGGACAGTGCCGGGTTGGGCTGCGTGTACTCGGTGAAGTCCACGATCTCCAGCGCGATGCCCTCGGCCTCTACGGCCTCCTCATAGGTGGTCCAGTACGGTTCGGAGGCGCCCACCACTCCGAGTTGGACCGGATTCTCCTCGGTGCCCAGCTCGGCGTCTGACTCGCCGCCGCCGCAAGCGGTCAGTGCCAGGGCGCCGGTCAGGGCCAGAGCCGAGAGGGAGAGTGCGCGGGTGTGGTTGCGAGTCATGGGTGGTGCTCCTGTTGTCAAGGGGGTGGTGACCGGTTAAAGCGTAGTTTTATGCGCGCTCTTGCCGTCATACGCCGACATACAGGATAGTTCACCGGCCTGTGGAGTCCCCGACTGCGCTTTCCGGGCGAAACGTGTAGTTGCATGACGCCAGGGTCGGCACGATCCTGCCCACCACTGCCCCGGCCACTGCGATCCTGCCCAGCCACAGTGAGCAACCCTGTGGCTGGGCAGGAGCGGAGCGTCAGCCCTGGGCGGCCACCAGGTACTCGTACCGGTAGAGCAGGGTGGCGGTCTCGGCCCGGGTGATGTGCTGGTGCGGCTTGTAGGAGCCGTCACGGTAACCCTGCGAAATGCCCTCCGATGCCATCCAGGTGATGGCCTCGTAGTGGGTGTCGGTGGTGTCCACGTCCGTGAACTCGCTCTCCTCCGGGCCCTGGTGTGCCGGGTCCACGGCGCGGTAGAGGAAGGAGGCGAACTCGCCGCGGGTCACGGACTGGCCCGGCCTGAACTTCCCGTCGGCATAGCCGAGGGTGATCTCCTCGGCGGCGGCCCAACTGACCGGGGTGAAGAAGGTCGACCCCTCGGGCACATCCGGGAAAGTGATCCCGGTCGGTTCGGCATCCGGAGCGAGGTGACGCTGCAGGAAGGCCACGGACTCGCCACGGCTGATGTCCCGGAACTTGCGGAAGGTGCCGTCGGCATAGCCGTGGGTGATCCCCGCCACCTGCAGCCACCGCACCGGGGCGTAGTACACCGATCCGGGCTCATTGTCGGTGAAATCGGCCACCGTCTCCGTGGTCACACACTCGAAGGAGTCGGCCGAGTCCTCGGATCCGGCTCCCTGATACTCGGGCCAGGCCGGATATTGGCACATCGGCCGGGTCCGGTCCGTGCCCTCATTGGCATCCTCGGCGGTCAGGGTGCCCGGCGCCGTGCCGTCCTCCACCCAACCCGCGAGCACACCCAGTCCGTCCCAGGTGGCGTTGAACGGCCCGAATCCGTGGCCGAGTCCCGGGACCTTGTAGTAACGGGCATTGTCCGCCAGCTCATCGCCGAAGATCTCGGTCTGCTGCTCCCAGTAGGCGTCCGAGTTGTGGGGACTGATGAAGTCATCCGCGGTGCCGTGGGTCATGATCAGTTTGCCGCCACGGTCGAAGAAGGGCTCCAGGCTCACGTCGGAGACGTCCGTGATGGCCGCCAGCTCCTGGATCCGGTCCTCCCACTCCGTGGGATCGAACTCCATGGCGTCGTAGTCCGGGTCCTGGGTGATCAGGTACTTCACGTTGGTGGCACCGACGCTGTAGAGCAGGCCCTCACTGCCGGACAGGGGATTGGACGGCTGCGGCTCGGCCCCGAAGTTCGAGGCCTGCCAGAGCGCGCCCTCCAGGATCGGCCAGCGACGGGCCTCCGTCTGGCCGGCGATCTCCACGCCGGGGACGTAACTGGAGTGGACCGTGCTGATGGCCGTGATCTGCTCCGGTGTCAGGCAGGCGTCCTCGTCCGTGGCACCGGCCTCGCAGCCGAGCAGCTGCTCGACTGCATCGATGGTCAGGACCTCGTTACAGCCCGCCACGTTCGAGATGATGCCGTCTGCGGCGCCATCGAGTTCGACCGTGTCACACACCTCGTAGACGGTGTCCGTCAGCAGTTCCGTGTCCTCCGGGCTGAGCCACGCCTCGCCGCCCTCGGCGTACATGGTCCGCCCGGCATTCAGGGAGGACAGGTGCAGCATCATGACGTTGTAGGCCGGGTAGTTGGCCACCACTCCCTCGTAGTCGTCCGGGTACCGGGCCGCGGCGTCCAGGGCCTCGTGGCCGCCCTGGGAGCCACCGATGAAGTAGGCGAACTCGGACTCCTGGCCGTAGTACGTGTCCATGAGGATCTCGGAGACGTCATGGGCCTTCTTGATGGAGTACAGGCCGTAGTCCTTCAGGGATTCCTCATTGAGGGCGAACTCGGCGTCGAAGCCGCCCCCCGACTCGTGGCCTCCGTCCGAGCCAAGGGTCGTGTAGCCCTGGGCCAGCGGGGTCTCGAGGTCCTGCGGCTGCAGGCTGTGGTGCCCGGTCCCGGTGACGAGGGTGCCGTTGAACGCACCGCCACCGAACTGCAGGGACTTCCCGTTCCAACCGTCCGGGAGGTTCACCTGGAAGGTCACGCCGGGCGCTTCCGGATCGACCGGCAGGGTCTTGCCGATCACCTGGCAGTAGGACCCGTCCGTCTCGTCCGAGACGTGCTCGGCGCTGTTGACGACGGCGCCCGAGGTGGGCACCCCGATCTGTGCGGCGTCGATCTGCAGTCCGGCGAGGGTGGAGCAGTTCTCAGCTCCACCTGATCCCACGTCTGCCGGGCCCGCCGACCCGGCTGCCTGGGCCGGGGCCGAGAGGCCCACCGCCACCATGGATACCGCCGCCACGGTGCAGGCCAGTCGCCGTGCACCGTCCTTGAATCTGGACATGATGGTTCCTCCCCGAGTGATGGCTTCCGGCGGTGCCGTGCGGGAGGACCCGCGATTCGCCCGCCGTGGAACCCATCGAGAGCAGCGAGGATGGGTCACCAGAGCGGGGGGAGCGCCGACGGACTGTGGCCATATCCTTGATCCAGCACCGCAGGTGTGTCAAGGATCACACCGCCGGGTGGAACTCTTCCGTTGGCGCGGCGACGTTCATCGCTGCTGGACTCGGCGCAGGGCTTGACGGGAACTCGCCACCCTTCCACTCCACTGCACCGTCTCCAGCGCACTTTGCGGGCAGACGTTGAGGGTCCGTGCCCGGCCTCGTCAGGACGTGGACCAGACCGCCAGCTCGTTGCCGCCGGGGTCGGTGAAGTGGAACCGCCGGCCGCCGGGGAACGTGTAGGGCTCCTGGGTGATCTGCCCGCCGGCTGATCGCACCGCCTCCACGGTCGCGTCGAGGTCGTCCGAGTAGAGGATGACCAGGGGCATGCCGGACCCGGCGGCCGCATGGGGGTTCAGGCCGCCCACCTCGCCGTCGCCCTCGGCCGCACGGATGCCCGCGTAATCCGGGCCGTAGTCGTTGAAGGCCCAGCCGAAGGCCTCGCCGTAGAAGGCCCTGGCCCTCTCCAGGTCCGGGGCGGCGAACTCGACGTAGTCGATGGTGTGGTGGGTGGGTGCCATCGGCCCATCGTAGGGACGCCGGGGGGACGGCGTCGACGATTCGGTGCTCCGCCCCTCCAGGGCGCCCCGTCACGTCAGGCGCCCCGTCCCTCCAGAGGGTGTCGCGCCCCGACGTGCCGTGCGCCACACTGAGGCCATGACAACGGACGACCCTCGCCAGCCTGTGCCCTTCGAACTGCACATTCCCGCATCCGCCCTCGAGGACCTTGAGCGGCGGCTGGCCCACACCCGGCTGCCGGACCCGGCGCCGGGTGAACCGTGGGAGCACGGGACCGACGTCGGCTGGCTGGCCGAGCTGGTCGGCTACTGGCGGGACGGCTTCGACTGGCGAGCCCACGAGGCCGAGCTGAACTCCTTCCCGCAGTTCCGCAGCGAGGTGCGGGGGATCCCGCTGCACTTCCTCCACGTCCCGGGGCAGGGACCGGCGCCGATGCCCCTGCTGCTCAGTCACGGCTGGCCCGGCTCGGTGTTCGAGTTCCTGGACCTCATCCCGCGGCTGACCGACCCGGCCCGCTTCGGAGGAGACCCGGCCGATGCGTTCACCGTGGTGGCGCCGTCCCTGCCCGGCTACGGCTTGTCCTTCCGGCCTGGACAGCCCCGGCTCGCCGTGCCGGAGATGGCCGACCTCTTCGGCGAGCTGATGACCGACGTCCTCGGCTACCGCACGTTCGGCGCCCAGGGCGGGGACTGGGGTGCGCACCTCGCCACCAGCCTCGCCGTCCGCCACCCGGAGCAGCTGACGGGCATCCACCTGAACTTCCTGATCGGACTGCCCGGCGCCGTCCCCGCCGAGGAGACTACGGAGGAGGAACGGCGCTACCTGGAACAGCAGGCGCAGTGGCGCCGGCAGGAGGGCGCCTACACCCAGATCCAGGGCACCAAGCCGCAGACCCTCGCGGCTGCCCTGATGGACAGCCCGGCCGGGCTGGCGGCATGGATCGGGGAGAAGTTCCACGGTTGGACGGACCACGGCGGTGACGTGTTCGAAGCCGTGGACCGTGACCGGATGCTGGCGGACATCGCCCTGTACTGGTTCACCGGTGCCATCGCGTCCTCGTTCTGGCCGTACCACGGGCAGGTCCAGGGCATCGGTCCACTGTCCGGCGGCGCCACCGTGGACGTGCCCACCGGCTATGCGGCCTTCCCCGCCGAGATCCGGATTCCACCGCGCAGCCTGGCCGCCCGGCACTTCACGGACCTCCGCCGCTGGACGCAGATGGACCGCGGCGGGCACTTCGCCGCGCTCGAGCAGCCCGAGGCCCTGGCGGAGGAGATCACCGCGTTCTTCCGCGACCTCCGGTGAGGATGGGGAGCCCTGCTCCGCGCCGCCGCGCACATGTTCCGAGCGCCGAGGCCGGGCCCGGAGCGCGGGGTGCGCCGGGCGGCCTGCTGAACCGCGCCGCCGTCGCGGTCCGGCCTAGCGGTTGACGTCGACGACGGTGCGCCCGCGGGTGCGTCCGGCCAGGATCCGCTCGGCGTAGGGGATGGTGTCCTCCAGGCCGATCGTCGTGGTCATCTCGTCCAGCTGGTTCAGGTCCAGCTCCGCGGCCAGCGCATCCCAGGCCCGCTGCCGCAGCTCCCGCGGGGCCTTGACGGAGTTCGCGCCGGTGAGCGTGACCCCGCGCAGGATGAAGGGGGTGACGGAGGTCGGGAGGTCCATCCCCTGGGCGAGGCCGCAGGCGGAGACGGTGCCGCCGTACCGCATCTGCGCGAGGATGTTGGCCAGGGTGGTGCTGCCGGCGACGTCGACGGCCCCGGCCCACCGCTCGGACTGCAGGGGCTTGCCCAGCTCGTCGGAGAGTTCGTGGCGGTCGATCAAATCGGCGGCGCCGAGGCTGCGGAGGTAGTCGCCTTCCTCCTCGACGCGTCCGGTGGAGGCCACCACGCGGTAGCCGCGGCCGGCCAGCAGGGACACCGCCACGGAGCCGACCCCGCCGGCGGCGCCGGTCACCAGGATGTCACCGGACTCCGTGGTCACCCCCGCGTCCTCCAACTGCAGCACGGAGATCATCGCGGTGAAGCCCGCGGTGCCGAGGGCCGCGGCGCGCTCCGGGCTCAGTGCCTCCGGCAGTCTCACGAGGGCGTCCGGCCGGACCCGGGCCCGGGTGGCGAAGCCGCCGTGCAGGGACTCGCCGATGCCGTCCCCGTTGAGCACCACGGTGTCTCCGGCGGACCAGTTCGGGTCTTCGGAACGGGTCACCGTGCCGACGATGTCGATGCCCGGGATGATCGGGAAGCTCTGCAGGATGCCCCGGCCGCCGCCGTTGATGGCCATGCCGTCTTTGTAGTTGTAGCTGGAGTAGAGCACGTCCAGCTCCACGGTGCCGGATTCGCCGACGCCGTGAAGCAGCTCGTCCTCCATCACCTCTTTGACCTCTGCCTCGGCGCCCTGGGCTGGCACGATCACTGCGCGCATGCGTCCTCCTTCGTTCGGTCTTCGTTCGGTCTTCGTTAGATACCGGTGGCTCTTCCCCACTCACCGTACGGAGGAGCGCCGCCGGACGCCATGGGCCCAGGGCAGCTTTCCCGCCGATCCTGGCTATTCCCGGTGATCATGACCGGGAGTAGCCAGGATCACCGGGAATTGTGCGAGGGGCAGCCTCCGTGGCCACCACCCAGGGCGACCTCGAGGAACTCGGCCGCCGTGCCGCCGTCGGGCAGCCGGCCCCGCCAGACGGCCTGCAGGAGGCGATCGAGCCGCGGGCCGCGCGTCGGGATCTCGGTGAGCTGGCCGGAACGAAGGTAGCCCTCCACAGCCAGGCGGGAGAGGACGGTGGGGCCGATGCCCTCCACGACCGCCTGGCAGATCGCCGAGTTGCTGTTGAGTTCCACGAGCGGGGCGGGGCGGTGGTCGTCCACGAGGCGGTCGAGGAAGGCGCGGGTCCCGGACCCCTCCTCGCGCTCGACCAGGGCGGTGGTGGCCAGCTCGGCCGGGTCCAGAGGCTCGGTGCGCCGGGCCCACGGGTGCCCCGGTCCCGCGACGACGACCAGCTGATCCGTGAATACCGTGACCGCGTGCAGGTCCGCCGGCAGGTCGGGGGTCTCCACGAAGCCCAGGGCCACCGTCCCGGCCGTCACCGCCTCGATGACCTGCGCGGAGTTCATCACCCGCAGCTGGGTGGCCACGCCCGGCCGCCGCGTGCGGAAGCCCCCGATCCAGCCCGGCAGCAGGTGCTCGGCGATGGTCATGCTCGCCCCGATCGCCAGCTCCTCCTGCCCCCGGTGCGCCAGGGCGTCGGCCCCCGCGGACAGTCGGTCGACGCCGTCCAGCACCTCGCGCGCCCACTCGACGGTCAGCACGCCCTCCTGCGTCAGCGTCGAGCCGCGGGTGGACCGGCGCAGCAGCGTGTAGCCCAGCCGCCGCTCGAGCGTCCGGAGGGAACGGGAGGCATTGGACTGGGCGATCCCGGCCGCCCGCGCCGACGCACTCAGGCTCCCTCGATCGGCGACGCCGACCAGCAGGCGCAGCATGGTCAGGTTCAGCCACGAGTCGATGTGCGGGGCGCGGGGGGAGTCCTGGTGGGTGTGCTGCGGGCCAGGCTCGCGGCTCTGCTGAGGGCCGTGTTCTGCTGCGGTGGACATATCAGCATCATATGACCGCGTTGGTCTGGCGGGGGCTACTGCCCGTCGGTCGGGGCTGGAATCGTCGAGGGGTGCCCTTTCCTGACAGCCTCCACACCCGTTCCGCAGCACCCACGCCGCCCCCGGGGGCCGGCGGCGAGCGCGGTTCAACTCCCGCGGCTCTGCCAGGGACGCGGCGCGGCTTCCGCCGGTTCCCGACGCCGGCCCTGCCCGGCCTCGCCGTCTGCCTCGCCGGCGCGGGGCTCGCGTGGGGGCTGGCCCAGCTGGTGCCGGGCGTCAGCCCCCTGCTCGTGGCGATCCTGGCCGGGGCGCTGTGGCGGAACCTGGCTCCCGTGCCGGCCGTGCTGGCGCCGGGGGTGGCGATCTCGGCCAAGAAGCTGCTGCGCACGGGGATCGTGCTGCTCGGGCTGCAGGTGTCCCTGGCCTCGGTGCTGGACCTGGGCGTCGGGGTGCTGGCCGTGGTGGTGGTGTCCGTGGCCGTGACCTTCTTCGGGACACTGTGGATCGGGGCCCGGCTGGGGATCTCGCCGGCCCAGCGGCTGCTGATCGCCTCCGGATTCTCCATCTGCGGCGCGGCGGCGGTGGCCGGCATGGACGGGGTGGCCAAGGCCAAGGAGGAAGAGGTCGCCACCGCCATCGCCCTGGTGGTGCTGTTCGGCACGATCATGATCCCGCTGGTGCCGTTCCTCGGGGGGCTGCTGGACCTGCCGGGGGAGACGCTCGGGATCTGGATCGGGGCCTCCACCCATGAGGTCGCGCAGGTGGTGGCCGCCGGTGGTGCGGTGGGCGGTGGCGCGCTCGCCGTCGCCGTGACCGTGAAGCTGGCCCGCGTGCTGATGCTGGCGCCGATGGCGGCCGGGGTGTCGATCCACCACCGGCGGCAGCAGCGCCGGGCGGTCACGGCTGGTAAGGCCGAAGCGACGAGCCGGGACGTCAAGCGTCCGCCGATCGTGCCGCTCTTCGTCCTCGGCTTCGTGGCGGCCATGCTCCTGCGGACCGCGGGCGTGCTGCCCGAGCCGGTCCTGGGTGTGGGCCAGGTCCTGCAGACTCTGCTGCTCTCGGCGGCCATGTTTGCCCTGGGCCTCGGGGTGCACCTGAAGAGCCTGATGCGGGTCGGCTATCGGCCGGTGCTGCTCGGGTTGCTCTCCACGGTGGTCATCCTCGGGATCTCGCTGGGCGGGATCGCCGCGCTGGGGCTGTAGCGGCCGACGTCGGCCCCGGTGCCTCAGTAGTTCTGCGGCGGATCGGACGCGGGGAACGAGGCCTGTCCCCAGTCGTCCGCGCGGGCGTCATCGTGCTCATGCCGGGCCTGGGCCTTCGCGGCCTCCGCCATGAGCTGGTCGGCCACCTCCGCGTGGGTGCTGGTGGCCTCGGCGGTGGCGGTGGCGGTGGCGGCGGACGGGGTGGTGCTGGTCCCGGGGCCAGCCTTCGGGTCGCTCATGACGTCTCCTTTCGACTGCTTCCATCATCGGTCTCCCGGCGCCACGGCGCACGGGTTCATCCCCGCCCGGGGAGCCGGTCCGGACCCGCCGGGAAACGAGCGCTCAACTGTGGACAATCGGCGACGCCGGCCGGTGAGTCCCGGCGCGGCGCGCCACAGCACTGCGGAGGCCAGGGCCGGCGTCGGGCACGGGGGTGTGGTGTGGGATCAGCCGCGGTTCTGCAGCGGGAGGCGGTCCCGGTGGTAGGTGATGTCCGTGTACCCATGCGGGACAGGTTTGCCGTCCGGGCCGAGGGAGACGAAGACGATCTTCTCGATGGTGAGGATGACTTGGCGGGTGATCATGTTGCGGACCTCGGCGCGCATGGTCAGGGAGGTGCGGCCGAAGTGCGTGGCCTTCAGGCCCATCTCGATCATGTCGCCCTGCTCGGCGGAGGAGACGAAGTTGATCTCGGAGATCAGCTTCGTCACGCTGCGGTGGTTGCCGAGCTGGATGATGGCGTAGATCGCGGCCTGCTCGTCGATCCAGCGCAGGAGCGAGCCGCCGAAGAGGGTGCCGTTGGCATTGAGGTCCTCGGGTTTGACCCACTTGCGAGTGTGGAAGCTGACGCCGTCCGTGGCCGGGTCGATGGGGCCGTCCAGGCCGATCGTGGGCAGGGCGGCGGTGCGGTCGGTCGGTTCTTCGCTCATGGACCGAGCGTATCCCGGGCGTCTTGATCGCGTCGGAAGACAGGTCTCGACATACCTATCGTCATAGGTATATGGTCTGGAGTGAACCTCGTGTGGTGCGGATCACCCCCGTCCGCGCGGTCGCCCCGGCAGTAACCCCAGAAAGGACCGTTTCGATGACCGAAACCGTTGCAAACACCAAGTCCCTGCAGGACGTGCTGGACGCGTCCGGCAACGTGGTTGACCACCTGCGCAACTCCCAGATCGGCGCCTACATCTACCCCGTCGTCGCCCCGGAGTTCTCCAACTGGCGCTCGGAGCAGCGCGCCTGGCGTGAGTCGGCCGTGCTGTTCGACCAGTCGCACCACATGGACAACCTGATCCTGCGCGGCCCGGACGCCATCAAGTTGATCTCGGACACCGCCATCAACTCCGTGGCCAAGTTCCCCGTGAACAAGGCCAAGCAGTACGTCCCCACCACCCCGGCCGGCCACGTCATCGGTGACGGCATCCTGTTCCGCCAGGAAGAGGAGGAGTACGTCTACGTGGGCCGCGCCCCCGTCACCAACTGGATGCTCTTCCAGGCCCAGCGCGGTGACTACAAGAACCTCGAGATCGTCGAGGACCGCCGCTCCCCGTCCCGCCCCATGGGCAAGCCGGTGCACCGCGAGTACTACCGCTTCCAGATCCAGGGCCCGCGCGCCTGGGAGATCATCGAGAAGCTGCACGGCGAGAAGCTGGAGCAGCTGGGCTTCTTCAACATGTCCTGGATGAACATCGACGGCACCCAGGTCCGCACCCTGCGTCACGGCATGTCCGGTGCTCCGGGCCTGGAGATCTGGGGCCCCTACGCCGACTACGACCGCATCCGCGACGCCATCGTGACCGCCGGTGCCGAGTTCGGCATGCTGCCCGTGGGCTCCCGCGCCTACCCGTCCAACACCCTGGAGTCCGGCTGGATCCCGTCCCCACTGCCGGCGATCTACACCGGTGACGGCATGATGGCCGAGTACCGCCAGTGGCTGGGTGCCGATTCCTACGAGGCCAACAACGCCGTGGCCGGTTCCTTCGTCTCGGACAACATCGAGGACTACTACCTCAACCCGTGGGAGCTGGGCTACGGCAACTTCGTGAAGTTCGATCACGACTTCATCGGCCGTGAGGCCCTCGAGAAGATCGACCCGGCCGCCCAGCGCAAGAAGGTCACCCTCGCCTGGGATCCGGAGGACATCAAGCGCATCCAGTCCTCGCTGTACGACACGGAGGGCACCCCCTTCAAGTACTTCGACCTGCCGCTGGCCAACTACGGCTCCTCGAACTACGACGCCGTGGTGGACGCCGACGGCAACGTGGTCGGCGTGTCCATGTTCACCGGCTACTCCGCCAATGAGAAGCGTGCCCTCTCCCTGGCCACCATCAACCCGGACGTCCCCGAGGGCGCCGAGCTGAAGGTCGTCTGGGGCGAGCCGGACGGCGGCACCCGGAAGACCACCGTCGAGCCGCACGTCCAGACCGAGGTCTCCGCCACGGTCTCCCCGGTGCCTTTCTCCGCCGTGGCCCGTGAGTCCTACCAGGGCGGCTGGCGCACCGGCTACAAGGGCTGATCCTCTCGGCCTGAACGGCCCCCCGCCTTGCGGGCCATCTCCACCGGTGGGGATGGCCCGCCAAGGCGTCTGAACGACGGCGGCGCCCCACCTCTCGCAGGTGGGGCGCCGCCGTCGTCTCTGGCGTTGGCCGGATCAGGGCCCGCCGTTCCCGGCCACCACCGGGCCGTTGTCTCGTCATTGGCTGGACACTTCGTCAGAGTACCGATCGACGAACTGTCCAGATGGTGACGAGGCTGGTGACGACCCCGTGGGCGAGGACGCGTGCCGGGGAGGGGTGGCGCACTCCTCCACAGTGGTCCGACCGATGGATTCGTCCACAGTGACGATCAGGACGGACCTACGGCTCCGGCCAGTGAGGTCAGATTGGACCATGACGGCTCTCACCGATGTTGATGTCCTCTCTCCGGCGGGCTCCCTGCTGGACCTACCCCGAGGGCGGGGCGGGATCCTCGACTGCGGTTCCGACGGGTTCGACGACTCCGGGATGCTCCTGTGGGGGATGCCCGTGCGGCTGGCACGTGGGGAGATCGATGCTGACGGGCTGATTCGTCAATGCTCCCGAGACGTCAGCCGGGGCCGGGCCGTCCGCGTCCGTCCCGGTGTCTACGCAGCTCTCCCCGAGTGGAACGAGGCGCGGCCCCGGCAGCGGTTCCTGACAACGGTGGCGGCCATGGCCATCAGCCGGCCCGGCACCCCCGTGTTCTGCCGGCAGGCGGCCCTGGTGCTTCACGACCTGCCGATGGTCAACGTCCCCCAGGCCATCGACACCCGTACGATCCATCCGGGGTCGGCCAGGAGGCGACGCCCCGTTCTCGGTGGAAGGTCGGACTTCTCGGCCTTCGCTGAGTGTTGCCACCTGTGGCCGTCGGCCTGGCGAGAAGTCCGTGAGACGGGGGATCCCGTGATCGAGTCCCTGCTGCCGAACGGCTCGCTGTTCACGGCCGAGGCGCTGGTCTGTGCCGTGGCGGACACCGTACCCCTGCTGCCCTTGGGTGACGCGGTGTCGGTGCTCGATGCCCTGATGAGTGGGCGGCGGGACCGGTCTGGGTCCGGGCGGGCTGAGGAGCCGTGGAGCATGGAGGATCTGGTGGATGCTGCATCGTGGTGCACCTCGGCCGGCGCGAGACAGCGGTATCTCGCGTGCCTTGCCCTCGCCTCGGAGCGCTCGGAATCCGTGGCGGAGTCGTGGAGCAAGGTGAGATTCCATGAGCTGGGCTTTGAGGCGCCGGTCCAACAGGAAGTGCTGCAAGATGCCCAGGGCGAGGAGATCGCCCGAGGCGACTTCTGGTGGGAAGGGGGCCGCATTCTCGGTGAGTGCGATGGCCTGAAGAAGTACAGCGGACCGGACAGCTACTCCGGTGAATCCACGATGGACGTCCTACGGAAGGAACGGGAGCGGGAGGACAGGATCCGGGCTGAAGGCATCATCACCGTGCGTTGGGACTGGTCCGACCTGAGACATCCCCGCAGGCTGGCGTGGAAGCTGGACCGCGCCGGCGTGCCGCGCAGGGGATGAAGGTGGTACCTGTGATCCAGTACGTGTGATCCACAGGCCAACGAGGAAGCTCCTGGCCTCTGCGGCTCCTCCACGCGTGGGGGAGCAGGCCGTCCGCCACGGTCTTCAGGCACCCCGCCTGCGCCGTGGGGCAGTAATTGCCCGTCATCGGCAATTGCCCGTCATCGGCTGGACAATTGGTCGCCAATGCCAGTGACGAATTATCCAGCCAATGACGGGGTCGCCAGCGTGATCGGCGACAGGCCGGCCCTACGAACCACCCATCCGAGCCCCACCCACCTGCGAGCCGATCATCCGGCCGCCGCTGTTGAGCTGCAGGGCGCACTGCACCTGGCGGTCACCCTCGGACCAGGACCCCTCGGACGGCGTGTACATGGTGTAGCCGAGGTCGGACTCCTCCGGGCCCGAGCCCGTGAAGGTGGTGAACTGTTCGCGGCACCCGTCATCGGCCAGTTCATGGACCCGGTCATCGCCCGGCCAGGCCGGGTCATCCAGCTGGAACAGGGCGTACATCTGGAGGTCGTGGGCCACCTCGCACGGCACCACCGCCACCTCGTAGAGCCCGTCTTCCTCGGGCCGGTCGAAGCACTGCCCGGGGGCGAGCTGGAAGATGCTCGTGGGCTCCGCCGTGACCGCCGGCGTGGGGGTCGAGGTTCCAACTACTTCCTCATGGCCTCCCGGACCGCCGCACCCGGCGACGCTCAGGAGAAGGCCGAGGGCCGCCGTCGTGATCAGGGCCGGGCGGGCGGCGGAAGAAGGGTCGGCGCGCATGAGACCACTCTAGAAGCCGCCGCCGGCCCCTTGCGCCGCGGCCTCGGCAGGCGGACCGTTGAGTCCAGCACCGCCGCCGAGACCGCCGCCGCTCGAGGAGATCACCATGACCGCCAGCTACACGTGGGATGTCTTCGCCAGCCTGGACGGCTACGGCTCCTACGGCCCGCCGGGGGACTGGGGCGGTTACTGGGGTAAGCAGGGACCTGAGCTGCTGGAGCACCGCCTTGCCTCGTTTGGGCCGGAGCAGCGGATGGTCTTCGGCGCCACCACATTCCGGGAGTTCGTCGGGATGCTCTCCGGAGCCGGCGCGGAGGACGAGGTCCGGGACCCCTGGGTCACGCGCATGGTCGGCTGCCCGGCCTTCGTCATCTCCTCGACCCTGACCGAGCCGCTGGACTGGCCGGACGCCACCCTCGTGACCGAGGACGGGGTGGCGGCGGTCGCCCGGCTCAAGGAGGAATCCGAGGTGCCGCTGCGTTCCCACGGCAGCCTGTCCCTGAACTGGGCGCTGCTGGCCGCGGGGCTCGTGGACCGGATGCAAGTCACCGTCTATCCCGTACTCACGGCCGAGTCGGGGACGGCGCCGGTGTTCGCCGGGGCGGGTGATCTCGACCTGGAGCTGCTCGAGAGCCGGACCCTGGACGGCCGCACCCAGGAACTCGTCTACCGCCCCACTCTGCACGGCCCCGCCTGAGCCTGCCGGACGGTAACCCCGCCGCCGCTGTGCGGACCGAAATCACGAGTGATCTCGGCCCGCACGCCACGGATTCAGGGTCAGTGCTTCGCCTGGTAGTCCTTGATCCACTCGGCGGTCGTCTTCGTTCCGCCGAAGGTGTAGAAGTGCAGCTTGACGTCGCCCTCGGCCGGGGTCAGGCCGGCGTCGAGGTCCTGGATCATCTTGTCCGGGCCGGCGGTGCCGAGCAGGTTGGTGATGGAGAAGCCGTACTTCTTGGCGATGCCCGCGGAGGTGGCCACGCCGAAGCGGGAGGCGTAGGTCAGCAGGCGCTTGATGCCGGCCGGGCCGGGGACGCCGATGCGGATCGGCAGGTCGATGCCGCGGCGGCGGACCTCCTTGACCCAGGCCAGGACCGGGTCCACGTCGAAGCCGAACTGGGTGAGGATGGTGCCGTTGAGGCCCTGCTCCTGCAGGGAGGCGTACTTGCGCTCGAGGGCATCCCAGAGCTGGGTGTCGGAGATGTCCGGGTGGCCCTCCGGGTAGCCGGCGATCGAGATGTCCGTGAAGCCGTACTCCTTGAGCAGGCCGGAGGTGATCAGGTCCACCGAGGCGCCGTAGGGACCCATCGGCTCTGAGGGGTCGCCACCGACGGCGAAGGCGTGGGTGGCGCCGACCTGGTCCCGCAGTGCGGTGAGGAATTCCACCAGCTCGGCCTCGGAGGTCAGACGGCGGGCCGAGATGTGCGGGACCGGGACGTACCCCAGTTCCTTCGCGGCGGTGGAGGCCTTGACGCGCATGCCGAGGTCCTCGTTGCCCAGGAACGTCACGTTGATGCGGGTGCCGGCCGGGATCAGCGGGGCGGCCTCGCGCAGCGCGTCGATGTCCTTGTCCTTGCCGGTCATCTCCAGGGACGGGTCGGTGATGACGGAGGGGCGGCCGGAGGCGGTGGGGGTGGGGTTCGGAGAGCTCATGCGGATCCTTCGGATGTTCGGGGGCCGTGGCCCGTGTGGTCCGGTTGCTCCGGGAGGACGGGCCCGACGTCGGCCGGGCTGGCTTGGTGCCGCGTGACCGGTTCGGCTGTGGTCCCGGTCACGCTGACAGAACCGAGCCTAATATAACTATCCCCATAGGTATAGGTATGTTGATCGAAGGTTCCCTGCCGACGTCGCTCGCGCCGGTTCAGGACTCGGGGCTGCGAGCGGCGTTGGGGGCCACCCACCGGCGGCGCAACGAGATCACCCGGAACGCGAACACGGCCCCCATCACCAGGGCGGCCGTCAGCCAGTTGAAGATATCCAGCGTCCATAGCAGCGAACTCAGGCCGGCGCCGAACAGGGCCGGCACCGCGTAGAGGCCATGGCGGTTGAAGATCTCGGGGACCTCATTGGCCACCACATCCCGCAGCAGGCCGCCGACCACACCAGTGGCGACGCCCAGCAGGATGGCCATGGCCGGCTCGATTCCCGCGGCCAGCGCGGTGCGCGTGCCGGTGACACAGAACAGGGCCAGGCCGGCCGCATCGAAGACGAGCAGCGTGCGCCGCAGGCGGCCCTGGGTGATGAGCCGGAAGTACACCAGCGCCGCGGCCACGGCGGGCGGGATCAGGTACAGCGGGTTGGCGAAGGCATTGGGGACCCCGTCGTCGATGATGAGGTCCCGCACCACACCGCCGCCGAGCCCGGCCAGGAAGGCCAGGAACACCGAGCCGATGATGTCGAACTGCCGCCGGGCGGCCAGCAGGCAGCCGGAGACGGCGAAGAAGAACACGCCCCACAGGTCCAGGACCAGCAGCAGCGTCTCGAGATAGGCCGGCGCCTCGGGGGCCTCGATCATGCCCGTCCCTCCTCTGTCGGCGGGGCCGGCTCGGTACCCGGTCGGGTCCGTGCCGGCGCCCGGTCAGATCCCGCGGGCCAACTCCTCGGCCAGGCCGATGTAGGAGGCGGGGGTGAGGGCGATGAGGCGAGCCTCGGCGTCGGGCTCCAGGCCCAGGCCCTGGACGAACTCGCGCATCCGCTCCCCGTCCACGCGGCGGCCGCGGGTGAGCTCCTTGAGGCGCTCGTAGGGGTTGTCCATTCCTTCCACGCCGGCGATGGCCTGCGCGCGCATGACCGTCTGCACGGCCTCGCCGAGGACCTCCCAGTTGTGGTCCAGGTCCTCGGCCAGCACGGCGTCCGCGACCTTGAGCTGGCCCATGCCCTTCGTGACGTTGGACAGGGCGAGCACCGAGTGGCCCAGGGCGTTGCCGATGTTGCGCTGGGACGTGGAGTCGGTGAGGTCGCGCTGCCAGCGGGACTCCACCAGTGTGGCGCCGAGCGAGTCCAGCAGGGCGTTGGACAGCTCGAGGTTGGACTCGGCGTTCTCGAAGCGGATCGGGTTGACCTTGTGCGGCATGGTGGAGGAGCCCGTGGCACCGGCCACCGGGATCTGCGCGAAGTAGCCGATGGAGATGTAACTCCACACGTCCACGCAGAAGCCGTGCAGGATGCGGTTGAAGCGCGCGATGTCCGCGTACAGCTCGGCCTGCCAGTCGTGCGACTCGATCTGCGTGGTCAACGGGTTCCAGGTCAGGCCGAGGTGCTCCACGAAGGTGCGGGCCACCTCTGGCCAGTTGGCCTCCGGGACAGCGGACAGGTGCGCGGCGTACGTGCCGGTGGCGCCGTTGATCTTGCCCAGGTACTCCTGCTGCTCGATGCGCCTCAGCTGGCGGTCCAGGCGGTGCACGAACACCGCCATCTCCTTGCCCAGCGTGGTCGGCGTGGCCGGCTGGCCGTGGGTGCGGGAGAGCATCGGAGTGCCGGCCGCGGTCTCGGCCATCTGGCGAAGGGTCCCGACGGCGGTCCGCGCGGCTGGCAGCCAGACCTCGCGGATCGCGTCGCGCACGCCCACGGCGTAGGACAGGTTGTTGATGTCCTCGGAGGTGCAGGCGAAGTGGACCAGTGGGGTGAGGTGTTCCAGCTTCAGGTCCGGCAGCCGGCGGCTGATGTAGTACTCCACGGCCTTGACGTCGTGGACCGTCTCCTTCTCGATGGCCGCCAGCTCGGCGACGCCGTCCCGGTCGAAGCTGGTGACGATACGGCGCAGGCCCGCCTCCTGTGCCTCGTGCAGCGGCGTGAGTCCGGGCAGCACCTGGTGGCGCGCCAGGTGGATGAACCACTCCACCTCCACGTGCAGGCGGTTGCGGTTCAGGGCGGCCTCGGAGAGATGCTCGACCAGCCCGTCCACCGCGGAACGATAGCGGCCGTCCAGCGGGCCCAGCGGGATTCCGGCGTCGGCCAGGGACCTGCGTCCTCCGGCGACGAAGCCGAAGGACGCGTCCGTGGCAGACGGGCTCTGGGCTGAAGCGGGCTGGGCGGAGGAGGCCGACTGCGGCGCGGAAGACTCAGGCATGGGGCCATTCTTTCATCCCCGGCGTGTGCGCCGGGTTCTGTACCGGGCGGCGTCGTGCGCGGATCGTCAGCCGCCGTGCACGGAGCGTCAATCACACCGTGGCGGCCGTCCCCTACGGTGACGGCTATCACGCTGCCTGACCTCGCCCGACGCCGAATGGAGCACACCCATGCCAGAGAGCACCACCGCCCCCGCCATCACCGACTTCCTGGTGATCGGAGCCGGATCGGCCGGCTGCGTCCTCACCCGCCGCCTGCTCGACGCCGGGCACTCCGTCACGCTGGTGGAGGCCGGAGAGCATGACCTCAATCCGGACATCGATGACGTCTCGCGGCTGGGGTTCCTCTGGGGATCGGACGTGGACTGGAACTACTTCACGGAGCCGCAGGCGGAGCTTAACGGCCGCCGGGTGCATCTGCCCCGCGGCAAGGTGCTGGGCGGATCTCACGCCCTCAACGCCACCATCTGGGTCCGCGGGGATCGGCGGGACTTCGATGCCTGGGCCCAGGGCGGCTGCACCGGCTGGGCCTGGGAGGAGGTCCTGCCGTATTTCCAGGCCATCGAGGCCTACCGCGACGGGGACGCGCGGACTCGCGGCCACGACGGGCCCCTCGACGTCACCACCGAGTACCCCCGCCACCCGATCCAGCAAGCCATGTATGACGCCACGGTCCAGGAGGGCGTGCCGGAGAACCCGGACTACAACGCGGGCTCGGTGGAAGGCGTGGGCTGGATGCAGCTGAACCTCCGGGACAACGTCCGGTTCAACACGTGGCGGGCCTACCTCAAGCCGATCGCCGACCACCCTCGGTTGACCCTGATCACCGGCGCCCGGGCGCACCGCCTGGTGCTCGACGGCGGGGCCGTGACCGGCGTCGAACTCAGCCATGACGGTGAGAAGGCCGTCTACTCGGCGCGGGAAGTCGTCCTCACCGCCGGGGCCATCGGCTCGGCCGAGCTGCTCCTGCGCTCGGGGATCGGCCCAGCAGACCACCTGCGCGAGGTGCGCGTGGAGGTGGAACTGGACCTGCCCGGCGTCGGGCAGAACCTGCACGATCACCTGCTGGTCCCGGTGGTGTGCACCACCGAGGAACCCCTGCCCGCACCGGAGGTGGCGGCCGCGCAGGTGCACTACTGGGCGAAATCCAGCGAGGACAGCCCGGCGCCGGACACCCAGCCGATCTTCTTCTCCGTGCCGATGTACACGAATACGGCCGGGGAGCTCATGGAAGGTCCCGAGGAGGGATTCTCCCTGCTCGCGGGCATGGTGCGGCCGGACTCCCGCGGGTCCCTGACCCTGTCCGGGCCCGGCGCCGACGATCCGGTCAGGATCGACCTCGGCGCCTACACCGAGCGTGCCGACCTCGAGGCCATGCTCTTCTCAGTGCGCCAATGCCGGTCGATCGCCCGACGGCCGGCCCTCGCCGCCTGGGGCGCGGTGGAGCTCTTCCCCGGCCCCGGCGTCGGGGACACCGACGAGGAGCTGGTGGAGTACATCCGCAACACGACGACCACGTATCACCACCAGGTCGGCACGTGCGCCATGGGCGCCGGGGAGGAAGCGGTGGTGGATCCGGAGACGTTCCGCGTGCACGGACTGCGGGGGATCCGGGTCGCCGACGCCTCGATCATGCCGCAGGTGACGACCGGCAACACCAATGCCCCGGCCGTCCTCATCGGCGAGAAGGCGGCCGCGGCGATCACCGGCGTCACCCCGTTCTGACCCCGCCCGAAGGTCAGGCCGACCCCGGGGCGGCCGCGGCGGCCGTGTACACCGGTCGGCCGGCGAACCAGGTCTGCAGCACCCGCGTGTGATGGATCTGTTCCGGATCCACGGCGAAGACGTCCTGGTCCACCAGGATGAAATCGGCCGAGAGCCCCGGTGCCAGGCGCCCGGTGACGTCCTCCAGGCCCATGGCGCGTGCCGGCTCACGGGTGAACGCCGCAACGGCTTCCTCCACGGTCAAGGCCTGACCGGCGTTGAGCGCCCCCTGCTGGGACCCGTCGGGGCTGCGCCGCGTGACCATCGTCTGGAGCCCCACCCATGGATCCGGGCTGGGCAGGGCGCAGGGCCAGTCCGATCCGGCGGCCACCACGGCTCCGGAGTCCACCAGGTCCCGCATCGGCCAACTGTCCTCGAACACCTCCGCTGTGACCTGCTGGGCGATGGAGGACTGGATCACGGAGGGGTACCAGATGTACGGCGAGGCGTCGGCGACCACGTCCAGGGCGGCGAAGCGCGGCAGGTCTTCGCGGGCGATGTACTCGGCGTGCGCCACGTGGAAGCGTGGTGCGCCGCCATACAGGCTCCGCACGTGCTCGACGGCGTCCAGGGCCAACCGCACCGCGGCATCGCCGGTGGCGTGCAACTTGGCTCCCAGTCCGCGGGCGACGGTGTCCGCGAGGGAAGCGCGCAGCTCCTCGGCATCCCAGATCAGGTGGCCCCGATCGTCCCTCGAGTGCTGGTCCGTGCCGCAGCGGTACGGCGCCAGCATGGCGGAGGTGCGGGTCATCGGGACCCCGTCGAGGACGTACTTGGCGAAGTCCGGGCGGACATGCTCGCTGCGGTACTGAACGGCCGCCTCGAACAGCTCTGGTCCCACCGGTCCCGGTTCCAGGAAGGGCTGGGCCGGCATGGAGGTCACCACCCAGGCCGTGAGCTCGCCGGCGTGATCCATCTGCTGCAGGGCGCGCAAGGTCGGTTCCATGGTCGCCGCCTCCTGCATGGACGTGATGCCGAAGGAGTGCGCGGCACCCAGCCCCTCCACGAGCGCGCGGCGCAGATAGGCCTCCAGGTCCTCGATCCCGTCAGCCACGGCGGCCTCGGCCACTTGCGAGGCCATCTCCCACAACACACCGGTCAACCGCCCGTCCGGGTCGCGGACGTAGGTGCCGTCCTGTGGATCGGCGGTGTCCGCCTCCACGCCCATGAGGGTGAGGGCCCGTGAGTTCACCCAGCGATTGTGCATGGAGTCGTCCCGGAGCATGACGGGGCGGCCGCCCGAGGCCTCGTCCAGGGCTGCGAGCATCTCGACGCTGGCGAGCGTGTCCATGATCGTGGATCCCACGATCCCGCCGGCGATCCACTCGTCCGGCCCCCGATCAGTGCTCCACTCGCGGACCTTGGCCAGGATCTGTTCGGCGGAGTCGGTCGGCAGCAGTGGCAGTTCCCAGGCCAGCTGGCGTCCGCCCAGGCCGAGATGAATATGGACATCGCAGAATCCGGGCATGACAAGTGCGCCATTGGCCTCGATGCGCTCGGCGTCTGCGTCCGCGGCGTGTTCGGCCTCAGCCACGGTGCCCACGGCCAGGATGCGCCCGTCGGCCACGGCCAAGGCCTCCGCCCACAGACGGTCGGGATCGGCCGTGAAGATGCGCGCTCCGGTCAGAACCAGGGGCCGCCTGGACGCTGACCGGGGCTCTGGGTCCGGCGCGGCAGAGGACGGGCCCGGCGCGTCATCGGGGGAGGAGTGAGTCGGGGTCATGGTCGGTTCCTTTCGCCACGGCGGATCGAGTCGAGGGAGCGGTTCGGGTGGTCGTTGGTCAGGTATGGCCGCAGGCTGGCTGGGCGGGAGGTGTAGCCGTCGAGAGCGTGGTGGTGGCATCCAGGCGGCCCGCGCGCAGCGCCACGGCGCACGCGAAGCAGACTGCCAACTCGAGCACCACCACCCAGAGCAGCGGCTCCGCCACCCCGCCGAAGCCGGCCTGGGTGGCGGGACCGGAACCGGGGGCGACGCCGGCCGGGGCGCCGAGACCGGATGCGGGGACGACGCCGGCCGGGGCGCCGAGACCGGATGCGGGGACGACGCCGGGCGGCTCGCCACCGTGCAGGTGGGCGCCTGAACCCGGGAACCCGGTGAGCAGGGCGACGTGGAGCAGGGCCATGGCCTGGGCCATGATCCACAGATGGCGCAGGGACGCCCCTCCCGGTCCGGGCGCCCCTGCCGGCAGTCCCGGGACCCGGATGGCCCGGACTGCTCTGACACCGCACCACCAGCACCACAGCGCCATGACTGCCATCAGCACTGTCAGGGCGGGGCCGTGGGCATGAGAGACCAGCATCCAGGCGTGCAGGGGAACCGAGCCGGTGGCCAGGGCGGCGGCCACCCAGGTCGCCACCCTGGCCGTTCTGCGTGACCGGGCGTCTCCGGCGGTCCGTGACGCCGCGACCGTGCGGACACCAGGCCGCGAGGCGGTGCCACGGTCCGTCGTCCCAACTCCCGCGAGCCGGGACTCAGTGGGAGTGGCAGCCGCCATGGTCCTGGCTGTCCTGTGAGCCGCCGGACGGCTCACTGCCGTCCCCCGGGATGCAGCAGTGGCCGGAGGCCGGTGCCGGGACATCGAGCACCGGCGAGCGGTCGAAGAAACCCTCGGGGCGCAGCCGGAAGCCGACGTGGTCGACGGGCATGATCGGCCAGTCCTCGGGCCGCGGGAAGTGGGTGAGTCCGAAGGTGTGCCAGAGCACGATCCGCTCGCCGTCGATCGGCCGGTCCTGGGCGGTCCACTCCGGCAGGCCGCCGTCGCCGGCATGCTGGTTCGGGAAGTCGCCGGTGGGGTATCGCTCGTCCTCCGCGTACCGGGAGACCCAGAGTGCCTTCGAGGCGAACGTGGCCCGTCGATGGATGGACGAGCCTTCGGCCGCCAGCAGTGTCGGCTGACCCTCGGGGTGCAACTTGTAGCCCACCGGCCGGCCCAGCCGGTTGGTGGACTCGGGATTCGTCACCAGCCAGGTGCGCCCCACAGACATGTCGGCGTCCCGGATGGCCTGCTGCTCGGTGGCCAGGACCGTGTGCTGGCGCGTGAAGGCGTTGCCTCGCGGGTTCTGTGCGGAGACCGGCAGCCGGACGGCGTCCTCCTCCACCACGCGGCCCACGCCGCCGTCCAGGGCGAAGTCCAGGCGTGCGCTGAACAGGTGCTGGTGGAACGGTGCCCCCAGGCCGGGAGCCAGCTCGGAAGCGTGGTCCGTGGGGCCGTCCGGGAGTGCCGACGTGAACACGACGCCGGTGGCCTTGGCCTCGAACTCGATGGTGCCGTCCAGGTAGAGGTACCAGTAGAACCCGTAGTCGTAGTTGCCGACGGTGGTGAAGAAGGAGATCACCAGACGGCGGTTGCGGCGCGTGTAGGCGACGCCGCTCCACAGGTCCGTGTGCTTGGAGAGGATGGACCAGTCCTCCTCGTGCATGCAGATGCCGTTCTTGATCTGCCGGGGCTCGCCGGTGTTGTTGGCCACCCAGGGGGAGAGGTAGGTGATGTCCCCCAGGCAGTCACAGCCCAGCTCGAGGGAGTTGGCCCACTGGCCCACCAGGTACTCGCCCGTGTCGAAGTAGTTCTGCCAGGACCGCACCGGCGACGGGTCGCCGTAGGGCACCACCATCTCGGAGATGGCGGCCCGGTCCAGGACGGTGCGCCGGCGCTCGCCGTCCTGGAAGGCGATGTTGTGCAGCACCAGGCCCTCCCGCATGTCGAATCCGACGTCCAGTGACCACTTCTCCCACTCCACATGGTTGCCGCCCGTCACCGTGAACGAGGGTCCTTCCGGCTGGGTGATCTCGATCGGCCTCTGCGAGGTGCGCGCCGGGCCGGTCAGCTCTGGATCGGTGTAATTGCCGTGCTCGACGGGGACGGGGACCACGCCCAGATCGATGACCTGGTCCACGGAACGGTGGGCCACGTCCACGTAGCCGACCAGCCCGTCGATGGGATGGGCCCAGGCAGAATCGGTCTCATGCTGCTGGTGGAAGGCCAGTCCACGCAGGATGCGCCGACCGCTCTCCTCCGGGTACTCGAACACGCCGGCGGACAGAGGGGCCACGCGGACCTCTTCCACGGGGAGGCCGCGCTTCTCCAGGGCGGCGAGCCACTGCGGATCCTGGGCGAGGACCGACTCGACCACCTCGAATTCCTCTTCCAGGACTGGCAGCTCGCCCGTGGTGGCCGTGTCCAGATCGAGGGCGGACTCGATGCGCCGATGGGTGGTGGACACCACGACGTCCCGGGACGGGCCGCCCTCGGTGTCCAGCAGGAACACCCGGAACCGGCGGTCGAGGGGCGAATCGACCGGGGCACCCCGGGCGGGTTCCACCAGGCCCAGATAGGCCATCCGGACCGCATCGGAGAAGAGCCCGCCATCAGCCAGGATGTCCCGGACCGCGCTGATCTCGTCGGGCGTCTGCAGGGCGAAGGCGCCCGAGGCGGGTTCCGGTGATGTCTCGGCGGGGGGTCGGGCGCTGGAATCGGTGGCAGTCATGGCCGGTCCTTTCGGGGGGACGGGACGTCGACGGAGCCGACGGGGCGGGAATCAAACGGGCGGGGTCACAGGGGCGGGACGAGGGCCGTGAGGCACAGTGAGCTGGGTCACTGTTTACTTCTACAGTTGTAGAGAATAAACGCCGGCGGCGGTGGTGGCAAGAGTCCGCTGCTCGACGCCGACGGACTCGGTGGCAGAATGTTCGAGTCGACGGTGACAGCGGCACGGCTCGTGCGGCGGGGCCGCGGCACCAGGGCGGAAGGGGCGGGGATGCCGAAGGTGGTGGACCATCAGCAACGCAAGCGGGAGCTGGTGGAGGCGACCTGGCGGATCATCGCCCGGCGGGGCCTCTCCGCGGCCACCATGCGTCAGATCGCAGCGGAGGCCGGATTCGCCAATGGCTCTCTGAAGCCCTATTTCCCCACGAAGGCCGCGTTGATCGAGGCGACCTACGCCTTCGTCTTCGATCGGACCAACCAGCGGGTGGCGGTGGCCACCCGGGGCCGGGAGGGCCTGATGGCCCTGGAGGCGTTCTGCCGCGAGGTCCTGCCGCTGGACGCGGACCGGTTGGACGAGGCGCGGGTGGTGATCTCCTTCTGGCAGGAGGCGGCGCATGAGCTGCGGGGCAGTGAGCTCAACAATGCCTCCATGGCCCAATGGCGCCGCTCGATGGCCACGTGGATGGATCAGGCCCGCGAGGCCGGCGATCTCGACGCCGGGGTGGACATCCCCTCCAGTGGCGATGTGCTGCTGAACTTCATGCTCGGCAGCCAGATCTCCGCGGTCATCGACCGGGCCGCAACGACCCCCGCGGACCTGGAGCGGCAATTGGCCGCCCAGTTGGCCCACCTGCGCGCGGCTCGCTGACAGCAGGGCTCGGGCCGGATGCGCCCGGTGGCGCGCCTGGGCAGCCGGAAGGGTGTGCGGTTTTCCTCCGGGCGGAGAGAAAACGGTGACGCGGGGGGCCGGGCCGCCTACAGTGGTCTGCACACGTGACCCGGGCCACATCCACGACGCCGGCAGGTGGCCGGTGCTCTTCCCCCTCCAGGCCTGTCCCGGGAACACCCACTCCCGTCTCCAGGAGGTCCACCATGTACCAGCAGGAAACGGCCGCCGACTTCGTCCGGTGGCGCCGGCTCATCTCCGACTCCTTCGTGCCGCTCGAGGCCGAGCAGGCGCGGCCCCGGATGTTCTCCGGGCTGCTGGCGGGCCGGCGCCTCCGGGAGCTGGCCATGATGCAGGTGACGGCCGGTCCGCATGCCGTGATCCGCACTCCGGAACTCATCGGCCGGGCCGGTCCCGGGTACTACAAGCTCAATCTCCAGGTCAGCGGCCACGGGTTGCTGGTACAGGATGGGCGGGAGACGCTCCTGCAGCCCGGCGACCTGGCGATCTACGATACGGAGCGGCCCTACTCGCTGTCCTTCGACGACGATTTCTCCACCCTGGTCCTGATGTTCCCCCGCCAACTCACGGGGCTGTCCGCCGACGACGTCCGGGAGCTGACGGCCACCACCATGGGTGCCGGCCACCGCCTCGGCCAGGCGGTAGCCCCGTTCATCACCCAGATCGGGGCGATGCTGCCGACGCTGGACGGTCCGATCGGCCATCGGCTGGCACTGAACGTCGTGGATCTGCTGGCCACCGTCCTGGCGGACGAGCTCTATTCGCGCCCCGGGGCCGAGGACACCCAGCAGGCACGGCTGCTGCGCCGGGTCCACCATTTCATCGAGTCCCAGCTGGCCAATCCGGATCTGGGACCGGAGATGATCGCCGCCGCCCACTATCTGTCCACCCGCGCGCTGCACCAGCTCTTCGGCCGGACGGATCACACCGTGGCCCGGTGGATCCGCGAGCGCCGGCTCGAGCACTGCCGCCGGGACCTGCAGGATCCCCTTCACCGGGACACACCCGTCGGGGCGATCGGCGCTCGTTGGGGCCTGGCGGACCCGGCCCACTTCTCGCGCCTGTTCCGGGCCGAGTACGGCCAGTCCCCGGCGCAGTTCCGCCACGCGCACCGCTGAGGTGACGGCCGACGTCGTGCGCGGATCGTCAAGGGCCGTGCCCCCAGGGCCAAGCCGCCGGGCCCCCGGTGGGGCCAGTCTGGTGGCAATCCTCGCCGGAGCCTGCATCCGGGCCCGGCGTGGACGGCCCACCGGCACCGGATCCCCCCACCGCCGGTCCTGACCCAGGAGACGACGATGTCCCACCCCACCACCACCCGGCGCAGTGCTCCGGGGGCCACCCCGGGCACCGACCGGCCACCCCTGGTCGACGGCGGACGCCTGGGCGCGCGCCGGATCGGCATCCCTGCGCTGGTCTTCATGATCATCGCCGCCTCCGCCCCGCTGACCGTGGTGGCCGGAGGCGTGCCCAGCAACTTCGCGGTCACCTCACTCGTCGGCATCCCGCTGTCCTTCATCGTGCTCGGCGTGGTGCTGGTGCTGTTCTCCATCGGCTATGCGGCGATGAGCCGGCATGTCCACAACGCCGGTGCCTTCTACGCCTACATCGCCAAAGGGCTCGGCAAGCCCGTGGGAGTGGGGGCGTCGCTCGTGGCCGTCGTGGCCTACAACTGCATGCAGATCGGGATCGCCGGCATGTTCGGCTTCGCCCTGTCCTCCTTCCTCGCCGGGGTCATCGGCCTCTCCGTGCCGTGGTGGGTGTGCGCCCTGGCGGCGTGGGTGGTGGTGGGCCTGATGGGCATCAACCGCGTGGACCTCTCCGCCAAAGTCCTCGGCATCGTCGTGGCCCTGGAGTTCCTCGTGGTGGTCGTCTTCGACGTGATGTCGTTCGGCGCCGCGCCCGAGGGCGTGACGGCCGACGGCCTGGTCCCCGACCAGCTGTTCGCCAGCGGCGTCGGTGCGGCCCTCGCCTTCTCCATCGCCGCCTTCATGGGTTTCGAGTCTGGCGCCATCTACAACGAGGAGGTCAAGGACCCGCGCCGCACGGCGGGCGTCGCCACGCTCATCGCCATCAGCGTCATCGCCCTGTTCTACGCGTTCTCCTCCTGGGCCATGGTGGTCGGCGAAGGTGCCTCGAACGTCATCGCCCGCTCCCAGGAGTTCGGCCCCGACCTGATGTTCGTCTTCCTCGCCGAGAACGCCGGCGAGTGGTTCGTGACCCTGGCGAACCTGATGTTCATCACCAGCCTGTTCGCCGCCCTCGTGGCCTTCCACAACATCGTGGCCCGGTATTTCTTCGCCCTGGGGCGCGAGCGCGTCCTGCCCGGTTGGCTGGAGCGGACGGGACGGCGCTCGGGTGCCCCCGTGGCCGGCTCGCTGGCCCAGTCCGGGGTGGCCCTGGTGGTTATCCTCGTCTTCGGCCTCGCCGGAGCCGGCTCCGATGATCCGCTCTTCCCGGTCCTGACGCTCTTCACCTGGTTGACGAACATGGGCGCCTTCGGCCTGGTGCTGCTCATGGCGTTGACCTCCCTGGCCGTGCTCGGCTTCCTTCGCCGGTTCGCCGCGGAGTACTCGTTCTGGACCCGGGTCGTGGCGCCTGGCCTGGCGGCAGTGGGACTGATCGTCCTGTTCGTGATGATCGTGGCGAACTTCAACGTGCTGATCGGCTCCGAGGGGTACAGCGTGCTGAGCTGGCTGCTGCCGGCCATCGTGCTGGTGCCCGGACTGCTCGGGACCCTGTGGGCGTGGGGGCTGCGCAGCCGCCGGCCCGAGACCTACCGGGGCATCGGTGCGGGTGGTCAACTGGACTGAGTTTCCCGACGCCGGGCACCACCACCTGGCCCTCCCCGTGCCGTAACCGCCTCGAGCCCCTGTTAGTGAATCTCGGCCGGCTTTCCGAACCGCCGGCCTCCGATGAAAGGACCATGATGACCTCCGAGACCACCACCCAGACGACGCCGTCCGTCACCGACCTGACCAGTTACGAGGCGCTGTTGGCCGCGATCCAGGCACCCGAGGGGCAGGGAGTCCAGATGAAGGACCCGGCCACCGGGGCCGTCGTCGGACGCGCGCCGCAGCGCTCTGAGGCGGACCTGGACGCCGCCGTCGCCACCGCCCGCGCGGCCCAGTCGGGGTGGGCGGGCATCTCGCACGCCGACCGCTCCGCGTCCCTGAACCGGGCCGCGGACGCCATCGAGGCTTCGGCCGAGGCCTTGGCCGAACTGCTGTCTCGAGAGCAGGGCAAGCCGCTCAACGGGCCGAACGCCCGCTTCGAGGTCGGGGCCTGCGCGTCCTGGCTGCGGGCCAATGCCGCCTTCGAGCTCGAGCCCGAGGTGCTCGTGGACGACGAGTCCGGCCAGGCGGTCCTGGAGTACGTGCCGGTGGGAGTGGTCGGGGCAATCGGTCCGTGGAACTGGCCGATGATGATCTCCATCTGGCAGATCGCACCCTCCCTGCGGATGGGCAACACCGTGGTGCTCAAGCCCTCCGAGTACACCCCGCTGTCCGTGCTGGCTCTGGGCGCCGTGCTGAACCAGGTGCTGCCGGCCGGGGTGCTGCAGGTGGTGCCCGGTGGCGGCGAGCTCGGTGCCGGCCTGACGGCCCACGCCGGGGTGGACAAGCTGATGTTCACCGGGTCCACCTCCACCGGCCAGGCGATCATGCGCTCCGCCGCGGACACGCTCAAGCGGCTGACCCTGGAGCTGGGCGGCAACGACGCCGGCATCGTCCTGCCGGACGCCGACCCCGAGGCGATCGCCGAAGGCGTCTTCTGGGGGGCCTTCATCAACACCGGACAGACCTGCGCGGCGTTGAAGCGGCTCTACGTGCACGAGTCCCAGTACGACCAGATGTGCGAGGCCCTGGTGGACGTGGCCAAGAAGATGCCCATGGGCGTCGGGCTTGAAGAGGAGAACGTCCTCGGGCCGCTGCAGAACCGGCAGCAGTTCGACATCGTCTCCGGACTGGTCGAGCAGGCCCGGTCCGCCGGCGCCCGGATCCTCACCGGTGGCGACCCGCAGCAGGACCAGCCCGGCTACTTCTACCCGACCACCCTGGTGGCGGACGTGGACAACGACAACCCGCTGGTGGCCCAGGAGCAGTTCGGTCCGGCGCTGCCGATCGTCAAGTACACCACCCTGGACGAGGTCATCGGCTGGGCCAACGGTCTCGACGTGGGCCTGGGCTCCTCCGTGTGGGGTACCGACCTGGACGAGGCCCGGGCGGTGGCGGCACGGCTGGAGGCCGGCACCACGTGGATCAACAAGCACGGGGCCGTGGACCCACGGGTGCCCTTCGGCGGCGTCAAGAAGTCCGGATACGGGCTCGAGTTCGGCGTCGAGGGTCTGAAGTCGGTCGCGCTGCCCAAGGTCACCAGCTGGTGACCGACACCTGATCCGGGGGCGGGCCGGCGTCGGGCCCGACCCCGGGGTCACCTCTTGCGGTACAGCGCCTTGCGCTGGAACCGGGGCTCCGAGGTGACCAGCATGCCGAGGTTGCGGAAGATGTCCTCGTCCACGGTGCCCAGGATGGTGGTGGTGTGGACGTCGCAGCCGGTCAGGTTGCGCAGCTGCGCCAGCGCCGCCCGCGCGTGCGGATCCGCGGCGGCGGAGACGGAGAGGGCGATCAGCACCTCGTCCGTGTGCAGCCGCGGATTCCGAGAGCCCAGGTGCTCGGTCTTGAGGGTCTGGATCGGCTCGATCGCGGCGGGGGAGAGCAGGTGGACGCTGTCCTCGATCCCGGCGAGGTGCTTCAGCGCGTTCAACAGCATGGCCGCAGAACAGCCCAGCAGGCCGGAGGTCTTGCCGGTGACGATGGTCCCGTCGGCCAGCTCGATGGCGGAGCCGGGAGCCTCGGTGACCTCCTCGATCGCCAGGGCGGGGGCGACGACGGCGCGGTCCTCGGTGCCGCAGCCCGCCCGGGACATCACCATGGCCACGCGTTCGGAGATGTCCGCCTCGCGGTCGTTGCTGCGTTCATCCACCAGGGCCTTGTAGTAGCGGCGCACGATCTCCTGGCGGGAGGCCTCGCGGCACACCTCATCGTCCACGATGCAGCTGCCCGCCAGGTTCACGCCCATGTCTGTGGGAGAGGCATACGGGGAGGAACCGGTGAGCTTCTCCAGTAGGGCCTTCAGGAGCGGGAACACCTCCACGTCCCGGTTGTAGCTGGTGACCTGTTCGCCATAGGCCGCGAGGTGGAACGGGTCGATCAGGTTGATGTCATCCAGGTCCGCGGTGGCGGCCTCATAGGCGAGGTTCACCGGGTGGTCCAGGGGCAGGTTCCAGATGGGGAACGTCTCGAACTTGGCATAACCGGACGAGATGCCCCGGGCGTGATCGTGGTACACCTGCGAGAGGCACGTGGCGAGCTTGCCGGAGCCCGGCCCGGGTGCGGTGACCACCACGACGTCCCGGGTGGTCTCGGAGTAGTCGTTCAGCCCGAAGCCCTCTTCGGAGACGATCCGCCTGGTGTCCTGCGGGTAGCCCGGGATCACGCGGTGACGGGCGACCGTCAGCCCCAGCCGCTCGAGGCGCTCACTGAAGGCCTGCGCCACCTGGTTCGAGTCCTCCAACTGGGTCAGCACCACGTGCTGGACCAGGAAGCCGCGCTCGCGGAACACGTCCACCAGCCGCAGCACGTCCTCCTCGTAGGGGATCCCCAGGTCGGCCCGGACCTTCTGGCGTTCCAGGTCCTTCGCGTTGAGGCAGATGAGGATCTCGAGCTCGTCCTTGATGCGCTCCAGCATGGCGATCTTGTTGTCCGGGGTGAAGCCGGGCATCACGCGCGAGGCATGGTGGTCGTCGAAGAGCTTCCCACCCATCTCCAGGTACAGCTTGCCGCCGATCGCCTGGCGCCGCTCCTCGATGTGGCGGGACTGCAGCTCGATGTAGCTCTCCCGGTCGAAGCCCGTCCGGTGCCCCGGCAGCCCATTCGGCGCAGCGGACGAGGCGGCCCCGGCCGGGCCCGCAGCCCCCCCGGGAGCGGACGCCGAGGGCGTGCTCTGGGCGGGAGATCCAGGGGTTTCGGGAGCTGACGGAGCGGAGGGGGAGATCGACGAGGCCACGACGTCAAGCTAGCACCCGGGCCGGACGTCCGCCGGGCTACGCGCCCTGCGGTCGGTCGATCGCCAGCACCTCACCGAGGGTGCCCCACTCGTTGCGCCCCAATCGGGTCAGCGGATCGAGCCGCTGCGCCAGGGGAAGCGTCCGGCCGCGGGCATCGGTGTCCAGGGTGTCGGTGTCCACCGCCACCTGCACCACGCGGCCGAGCACCATGTGGTTCCCTCCGACCTCGATGATGCGTTCCACGGTGCACTCCATGACCGCGGGCGAACCGGCCACCCGCGGAGGCGCGACGACGGCCGAAGGCTCGGCCTCGATGCCCACGGCCTGGAACTCGTCCACCTCCGGGGCATAGCGCGCCGAGGTCTGATTGGCCGCCTCGAACTGCCGCCGGGCCACCAGCGAGACGGTGAACTCGCCGGTGGCCTCGGCATTGGTCAGGGAGTCCTTGCGCGAGGTCGAGGAGAACATCACGATCGGCGGCTCCTCGGAGACCATCGTGAAGAACGAGTGCGGGGCCAGATTCGCGGTGCCGTGTGCGTCCACGGTCCCCACCCAGGCGATGGGCCTCGGGATGAGGATCGACTTCACCAGCAGGGTCGTCTCGCGGTCGCCGAGGTGTGCCGGATCGAACTCAGTGCGGGGGTTGGTCATGGGGACAGTCTTCCAGCACCTCCGGTGCGGCCGTGCCGTCCTCCACAGCACGCCACGTGCTCTGGTCTTATCCCCACTAGCCCCTGACAGTCACCCGCGAGCCGAGGGGAGTGCCTAGCGTCGGGGACAGCAGGAATGACGGGGCTGTGGCCGGCGGAAACCGGGGCAGCGCAGGGCGGGAGGACGGGCATGACAGTACCCCACGGTGGAGCGCCGATGGTCCACGGGTTGGTGGGCGGGACACTGCCCCTTCCGGTCATCGATCCGGACGTGCTGTGCCCGGTGGTCGGGACGGCCCTGGACGTCCTCTTCGGAGACGAACAGCAGCTCCGTCTCCTGGAGGCGGCGGTGGCACAGCTGTACCAGGTGGTCGAGGAGTTGCGGCTGGTCGGGACGGGCACCCGCGGCGTGGCCGCATCAGTCCACCGCCTCTCGGTCCTGGACTGGCGCTCGCCGGCCGGCACTGCGTTCCTGGACCGGGGCGACCGCCTGCGCGGGCGGGCCGCGGACCTGGCCGAGCTGGCGGAGGAATCCGCGGTGCTGGCCCGGGTGGCGATCGATGAGCTGCACGGGAGAATCGGTCAGCTGCGGGCCAGCCTCAACACGGTGAAGGCCACGGTGGCCAGCGCCGCCACCCTGGGGATGTGCTGAGGTGGCGGGACCGCTGGCCGCGGCCGCACCCGGCACGATGACGGCGACCGTGCCCGCCGGCGTCGGCCGTCCTGGCCTCCTGGACGGAGTGGACGGCGTTCCCGGACGGACGGAGGACGGGCGTGGCGAGGCGCCGCCGTCGTTCTCCCTCCGCGGTGGGCCGACGAGCATCCACGCCAACCTGGACGATCTGGAACGGGGCAGCTTCCTCTTGGCGGCGGCCACGGACGAGGCGGCGGCCCTGTCCATGCGGGCCGCGGGGGCGGGCTCCGTCCTGGCCCTGGCGGCGGCCCAGACCGGAGCGGGCCGGGCTCTGGCGGCACGCACGGCAACGTTGTCCTCCGGGTTGCTGTCCATCAGTGCCGAGGCCGACGTGCTGTACCTCGGCGTGCGGTCTGCCGCCGAGGCCTACCGCGACGCGGAGGCGGCCGCCCAGCGCGCCGTCGTCGAACTGGCCGGCCATGCCGCCTTCGTCTCCGCGGCAGTGCTCGCCCTCTCCAACCAGCCCATCCCGCAGCCGATCACGGAACTGGCCGTGCAGGCCGCTCCCGAGGTCATCGCGGGGCTGCTCGGGACACTGTCCCTGGGGCTCGGTGTGGGATTCCGGGTGGCCTCGGACGCCGCCGGCTATGCGGCCCGGGATGAGGGCGTCAGCGGTGCCCTGTCCGGGCCAGAGCGGCTGTGGCCGCTGCTCACGGTGCTGGGTTCGGGGGCCGGGATCGTTCAGATCGGCCCGGTTCGAACCCAGGAGAAGGTTCCCCTGGCCGACGAGTGGGACGAGACGTGGACGCCCGAGGGGCGGGGCACCATCACGCAGGTCATGGACCATCTGGACCGGGCGCGCGCGGCGGCCCCGGGCTCGATCCAGATCACCCGGATCACCCCCGGCGCTCCCGGCACCCCGGAGACGGTGTGGCTGGTGGCGATCCCCGGCACCCAGCCGGGTGACTCCAAGGACGCCAGCGGCTGGTCCACCAACCCCCTGAGCATGGATGGCAACGCCGAGGCCTTGGCCTTCGACTCGCAGCACATGACCGCGGCGATCGACGATGCGCTCCGCCAGGCGGGAGCCGGCCAGGGCGACGCCCTCGTGCTGACGGGCTACAGCCAGGGCGGCATGCATGCCGCGCGGGCCGCCGCCGACCCGAGGATCGCGGCGGCCTATGACGTGCAGGGGCTGATGACCATCGGATCGCCCACGGGGGAGATGGCCGTCCCCGAGGGAGTGGAGACCGTCCACCTGGAGCACGAGGAGGATCTGCCGGCCGCTGCGGACGGCCGGCCCAACCCGCAGGGCGCCCATCGGGCCACCATCACGGTGAGCGGGTACCGGGAGGAGCTGTATCCCGAGGGGCGGGACCTCATGTCAGGGCACCTGTTCGAGAACTACCGGTTCCACGGCGAACGGATCGACGCCGATCCGGAGGTGGCCCACCGGGCGCCGGCCCTGGCCCATCTCGGCACCCTGACCGCCGCCGGCGGCGTGACCCGATCGGTGCAGCTGGAACGGATCCGCCCGGGCAACCCGCGTCATCCGTCCTCGCCGCCGCAGACGGCGCGGACGGCGAGGACGGCGCGTCAGTCCCGCCGGGAGTTCGCGCCGGAGAGGCCGAGGACGCCGTTGGCCAGCATGGACACGATCGAGATGATGACGGCCGCGAAGACCGCCGTCCACCAGAACGCGTCCACCGTGACCTGCATCGGCAGATAGGAGGTCAGCCAGACGGTCAGCATGAGCATGCCGGCGTTGATGATGATCGTGAACAGGCCCAGGGTCAGGCAGGTCAGGGGCAGGGAGAGCAGGGAGATGACCGGCTTGACCACCGCGTTCACGGCGCCGAACACCAGCCCGATGACGAGGTAGGCGATCACCGTGTTCAGGGTGGTGTCGCCGGTGTCGCCGAAGGTGTCGGAGGGGATGACCTCCATGCCGGGCAGGATCAGGGTGGCCACCCAGAGGGCCAGGCCGTTGACGATGACGCGGAGGAGGAACTTCACCATGGGGCCATCGTCCCACGCCCCGCTGTGGACACGCCCTGGGGGCACGTCAGTTGTTCGCGACCCGCGACTAGGCTGGTGAGCCATGAACGAACCGCAGCCCATCCGCCCGCGCCCGGTCCTCAGCCAATTACCGGCCTATGCGGCGGGCAAGCCCGCCGCCCCGGTGGAGGGGCTCACGCCCTACAAGCTCTCCTCCAACGAGAACCCGTTCGGCCCGGTGCCCGCGGTCCGTGCGGTCCTGGAGCGGTTCACGGACATCTGCCGCTACCCGGACCCGCTGTCCACCGCCCTGCGCGAGCGCCTGGGCGAGCACCTCCAGGTCTCCCCGCAGGACATCGTCACCGGGGCCGGCTCCCTCGGGGCGCTGACGCAGATCATCACCACCTACGCCGGCACGCACCCGGACGGCACCCAGGACGAGGTCATCTACGCGTGGCGTTCCTTCGAGGCCTACCCGATCGTCGTCCGGGCGGCCGGGGCCAAGGACATCCAGGTCCCGCTGACCGCCGATTTCCGCCATGACCTGGACGCCATGGCCGCGGCCATCACCGAGCGCACCCGCGTCATCATCGTCTGCACGCCGAACAACCCGACGGGACCCGCCCTCACCGGGGCGGAGGTCGAGGCGTTCCTGGCGAAGGTGCCGCAGGACGTGCTGGTGGTCCTTGACGAGGCCTACACCGAGTTCATCACCCAGCCGGACGCCGTCGATGCCGTGGAGGTCTATCGCCGGCACCCCAACGTGGCAGTGCTGCGGACGTTTTCCAAGGCCCATGGGCTGGCGAATCTGCGGGTCGGGTACTCCATCTCCCACCCGCACGTCACCCAGTACCTGCGTGTCCTGGCCACACCTTTCGCCGTGTCCTCGGTGGCGGAGCAGGCTGCCATCGCCTCCCTCGACCACATCGACGAGGTCAACGAACGCGTGGCGACGGTCGTCTCCGAGCGAGAGCGCGTGCTGGCCGGCCTGGCCGCCCTCGGCTGGGACGTCCCCGACTCCCAGGGCAACCTCGTCTGGCTGCCCCTGGGTGACCGCACGCCCGAGTTCCTCGCGGCGGCCGGCCGCCGGGCGCTGGCCGTGCGCGGCTTCGGCACCGAGGGCGTTCGCGTCACGATCGGCGAGGAGGAGGCCAACACGCGCTTCCTCCAGGTCTGTGAGGACTTCCCCGCAGGCCCGACGCCGGCCGCCTAGCCTCCCAGCCCCACCCTCCGGGTGCGTGCCGCGGGCGCGGCGGAGGCAGCGAAAGGTGCTGGTCCGGCGTCGTTCAACGCGCGAGTAGGGGCCGGCGGGACTAGGCTTGACCCCGGACCGGCGCCGGACGTGCCGGGGGAGAAGGAGTTCCACGTGAACGAACCGCAGCCGCCGACCACGGTGACCGAGTTGCCGGACGGCGCCGTCCGCCTGCTGGACGCCGACGGCACCCTGCACGAGGACGCCAGGTTCACGCCCTACCTCGCCGACCTCGACGAGGCGGCCCTGCAGCGGATGTACCGGCTCATGGCCACCGAGCGCCGGGTGGACTCCGAGGGCACCTCCCTGCAGCGGCAGGGCCAACTCGCCCTCTGGGTCCCCGCCATCGGCCAGGAGGGCGCCCAGGCCGGCGCCCTGGCCGCGCTGCACGACTCCGACTGGATCTTCCCGACCTACCGCGAGCATCTCTTCGCCCTGGGCCGCGGCGTCACCCCGGGCCAACTGTTCGAGCTGTTCCGCGGGGCCGCGCATGCCGGTTGGACCGCCGAGGACCACCGCCTCCAGCCCTACACCCTGGTGCTCGCCGCCCAGACCCTGCACGCCACCGGCTACGCCTGGGGCATCCAGCGGGACCAGGCCGGCTGGGACGCCGACCGCCTGCAGCGCGAGGGCCAGATCGCGCTGGCGTGCTTCGGGGACGGGGCCTCCTCCGAGGGCGACGTCCACGAGTCCATGGTCTTCGCCGCCAGCTTCAACCTGCCCGTGGTGTTCTTCTGCCAGAACAACCAGTGGGCCATCTCCGTGCCCGCCTCCACCCAGACCCGCGTCCCGCTCGCACAACGCGCCGCGGGCTACGGCTTCGAGGGCGTCACCGTGGACGGCAACGACCCCTTGGCCATGTACGCCGTGACCGCGTGGGCGGCGGAACAGGCCCGCACCGGAGCCGGCCCCGTCCTCGTGGAGGCCCACACCTTCCGGGTCGGGGCGCACACCACCGCCGATGACCCCACGAAGTACCGGACTCGGGACGAGGAGTCGGCCTGGGCCGGCGTCGACCCGATGGCCCGTCTGGAGAAGTACCTGCGGGCGACCGGGGCCGCCGGCGCCGACCCGGAGGCCTTCTTCGCCGACGTCGCCGCCGAGGGGGAGCGGTTGGCCGCCCAGAGCCGCGAGGCCGTGCTGGCCATGACCGGAGACGCCATCGCGCCGCTGGAGGCCGTGTTCGACACGGTGTATGCGGAACCCCACCCACTCGTGGCCGAGGAGAAGGCCTGGCACCGTGCGTGGCAGGCCGGATTCGCAGAGACAGCAGACGAGGCTGATGGAGCAGAGGAAGGACGTCGGGCATGACCGCCGAAAGCACCACCCTGCCGGGCGGCCGGCCCGGAGCGCCCTCAGCCGAGCGGCCCAGCCAGCCTGCCGACGGCGCGGCCGCCGTCGAGACCCTGACCATCGCCAAGGCCATCAACCGGGCCCTGGCGGATGAACTCGCCGCCGATCCGAAGACCCTGCTCATGGGCGAGGACATCGGCTCCCTGGGCGGCGTCTACCGGGTGACCGAGGGGCTGAAGGCCACCTACGGCGCCGGTCGCGTGGTGGATTCACCGCTGGCCGAGTCCGGCATCATCGGCACGTCCATCGGCCTGGCCCTGCGCGGCTACCGGCCCGTCACCGAGATCCAGTTCGACGGCTTCGTGTTCCCGGGTTTCAACCAGATCACCACCCAGCTGGCCAAGCTGCGTGCCCGCACCCGGGGCACCGCCACCGTGCCGGTGACCATCCGCATCCCCTACGGCGGCGGCATCGGCTCGATCGAGCACCACTCGGAATCACCCGAGGCGCTGTTCGCCCACACCCCCGGCCTGCGGATCATCACCCCCTCCAACGCGCAGGACGCCTACTGGATGACACGCCAGGGCATCCAGTCGCAGGACCCGGTCATCATCTTCGAGCCCAAGCGCCGCTATTGGCTCAAGGGCCAGGTCGACCTGGCCGCGGAGGGCCACGGCGGGCTCGGCGCCTTCCAGGCCCAGGTGGTGCGCGAAGGCACGGACGTGACGATCGCCGCCTACGGGCCTCTGGTCCCGGTCGCGTTGGCCGCCGCGAACGCCGCAGCCGAGGACGGGCGCTCGGTCGAGGTGGTGGACCTCCGTTCACTGTCCCCGATCGACTTCGACACCCTGCAGGCTTCCCTCGAGAAGACCGGCCGCATGGTGGTCGCCCACGAGGCGCCCACGTTCGGCGGGCTCGGCGGGGAGATCGCCGCCCGCCTGACCGAGCGGTCCTTCCTGCACCTCGAGGCGCCCATCATCCGCGTCGGCGGCTTCCACCTGCCCTACCCGCCGTCCCGTGTGGAGGAGCAGTACCTGCCGGACCTGGACCGAATCCTCGACGCCGTCGACCGCACCTTCGCGTACTGAACGCCTACTGATTGCCGGGAGGCACCATGGAGATCTTCACCCTGCCGGATGTCGGCGAAGGCCTGACCGAGGCCGAGATCACGGAGTGGCGCGTGGCTGTGGGAGACACGGTCGCCGTCAACGACGTCCTCTGCGAGATCGAGACCGCCAAGTCCCTGGTCGAGCTGCCCAGCCCCTATGCCGGCACCGTCGCCGAGCTCATGGCCCCGTCCGGGCAGACCATCGAGGTCGGCACCCCCATCATCGGCATCACCACAGAGGCCTCCCCGGACGGATCCCCGGAGGGCTCGGCCCCGGCGGCCCCCGCGGCTATGGAGACCGGATACACGATGCCGGCCGGAGCGGGAGCAGCATCCGGTGACAGCGCCGAGGACGGCGTCGGCGAGGAGGCCCCTGTGCCGACCGACGGCGGCGATCCCGCGCGGTCGTCCGCCGGCGATGCTGCTGAGGGGACCGCCGGTGGTGCGGCCGGTGGGGCCGCTGCCGGCGGTTCCGGTGCCGCGCTGACCGGTTCCGGGCCGAAGGCGGATGCGGCCATGCGGCGCCCGCGGAAGCCGTCCGGCCAGGCCGCGGTGGCGCCGTCCTGGAGCCCGTCGCTGCGGGAGAAGCCCACCCGAGACGCCGCGGACCTCACCGCCCCGGCCGCCTCAGTAGCCCCCAGCGTCTCCAGCGCCTCCAGCGCCCCGAGCGCTCCGGTGACGCGCGGGCTGCGGCTGCCGGCCGCCGTCGGGAACCTGGTGGCCGCCGGACGCGAACGCCAGACGGAGGTGGCAGGGCTGTTCGAGCGCGTGCTGGCCAAGCCGCCGGTGCGGCGCATCGCGAAGGAACTGGGGGTGGACCTGACCAAGGTGCGGGCCACGGGACAGTTCGGCGAGGTCACACGGACGGACGTGGAGGACTACCTGGCCGAGCGGGAGACGAACATCGACACCTCCGCGTCGTTCTGGATGCCGGACGCCGGTGACAACTCACGGCGCACCGAACGGATCCGCGTCAAGGGGGTGCGCAAGGCGACGGCCGCAGCGGTCTCCGAGTCGTACCGGGATGCCCCGCACGTCTCCATCTTCGTGGACGTGGACGCCTCGAGGACCATGGAGTTCGTCAAGCGCCTCAAGACCTCCCGTGAGTTCGAGGGCGTGAAGGTGACCCCGTTGCTGATCCTCGCGAAGGCCGTCATCTGGGCCGCGGCGCGCAACCCGCACGTCAACGCCTCGTGGACGGAAGACGAGATCCTGGTCAAGCACTACATGAACCTCGGGATCGCCGCCGCGACCCCGCGTGGATTGCTCGTGCCGAACGTCAAGAACGCCAACGAGCTGACCCTCCGTGACCTGGCCGAGGCCCTCGGGACCCTGGCCCGGCGGGCCAGGGATGGCAAGACGCAACCGGCGGAGATGGCGGACGGGACGATCTCGATCACCAACATCGGCGCGCTGGGCATCGATACGGGCACGCCGATCATCAACCGTGGCGAGGTGGCCATCGTGGCCTTCGGGACCGTCCGGCAGAAGCCGTGGGTGGTCTCCGGGGAGGTCATCCCGCGGTGGATCACCACCCTGGGCGGCTCCTTCGACCACCGCGTGGTGGACGGGGACCTCTCGGCGCGCTTCATGGCGGACGTCGCGGCCATCATGGAGGAGCCGGCCCTCCTGCTGGAGTAGCCCCGGATCACCTCACCTCAGAGTGCTGCGAACATGTCCGGGACGGACAGCTCCCCGGTGACCGTGCCGTACGTGCGGGCGGTCTCCGCCAGTTCCTCCTGGGCCGCCAGGTTGAACTCAGACCGGAACCGCGGAAGCTTCATCGTCTCCAGCACCTCCGGCGGGGTCTGGGTGTAGGTGCCGGTGATCCGGCGGACCTCGTCCGGATTCTGCTGGGCATACTCCAGACTGCGGACCAGGGCCTCCCGGAAGGACCGCACCAGGTCCGGATCGTTCTCGAGGGTCTCCTCGCTCGCGAAGTATCCGCCGGTGTCGAGCTCGGGGTTGGCCTCCGCATACGGCCAGGAGACGGCCACCATGCCGGCTTCCAGGGCCGGGGTGACGAAGGGTTCCACCACCACTCCGGCGTCGAGCTGCCCGTTTTCCAGGGCCGCCTGGACGTCCGGGAAGGCCATCTCCATGAACTCCAAGGACCCGCCGTCTCCGCCGGCCTTGTCCATGACCTGGCGGCACGCGGTGTCCCCGATGTTCGCCAGCTGGTTCGAGGACAGCGTCTTGCCCGCCAGGTCGCGGATGCTCTCGAATCCGGAGTCCGGGGCGGCGACGAGCGCGACGTTGTCGTTACCGGGTTCGCCCGTGGTGGTGCTGCCGGAGCAGAAGAACTTCAGGCCGATGCCCTGCGAGCGGGCCACCATCATGGACACCACGTTGCCGAAGGCGAAGTCAAACTGGCCCGAGACGACGCCCGGGAAGGAGATGGCACCGCCGGAGGTCGACTCGATCGTCACGTCCAGGCCGGCCTCCTCGAAGAAGCCCTGCTCCTTCGCCAGGTGCAGGGGTGCGACGTCGACGATCGGTATCGCTCCGACCGTCACCGCGCGCAGATCGCCGGAGCCGCCGGCCGAGCCGCCAGCCGCATCGGGGCTTTCACCGGTGTCGCCGCTCCCGGAGGGGTCACCCTGCCCGCAGGCGGCAGCGGTGCCGACCACGACGGCTGCGGTGCCGACGGCCAGGAGGCGTCGGCGGGTCAGGAGGGAGGACGGGTGGATTCGGGTGCTCATGGTTTCTCCTCTGGCGTTCGGGGGACGGCACCAGATCACTTTGAGGGCAGAGATGAGTACTCATTTCTGCCCTCAAAACGATGGTGGGTGGGGCTACTCGCCGGCCGCGAAGCTGTGGGCCAGCACCCAGGAGGGGAAGTCGGCGATCTTCGCGTCGATGAGGATCGGGCGGTCGCGCGGCCCGTCGAGCCACTCCTGCACGGCGCCCAGGTCGGATTCCTGGCGCACGGTCACCGACGCGCAGCCGAAGCCGGCGGCGATGGCCGCGATGTCCGTCGGCGGGAACTGCACCGTGTCGAGGCGGTCGGTCTCATGGACGAAGTGGTGCACCTCGGCTCCGTAGGCGGCGTCGTTGTAGACCACCACCATCAGCGGCATCCGCAGCCGCACGGCGGTCTCCAGCTCCACGAGGGACATCAGCAGCCCGCCGTCACCCACGCCGGCCACCGCGATCCGGTCCGGGGAGGCCAACTGGGATCCCATGGCGCTGGACAGGGCCAGGCCGATCGACTGGAACGCCAGCGGCACGCAGTACCCCGTGTTGTCCGGCACGCGGAAGTGCATGGCCGGGTAGGCGTTGAAGTTGCCGCCGTCCGGGACCACCACGCGCTCCATCGGCACCATCTCGTCCAGCCGGTTGGTCAGCAGCCGCGGATCGATCCGCCCGCTGTCCGGTTCCCCCTCGATCACGGGCTCGGAGACGTCCTCGAAGGGCTGGTCCCGCCAGTGCAACGAGGCGGCCACCCGGGCGCGGGTCTCCTCGGTCCGGTAGCCCGTCTGCGTGCCCCCGGTGGACGCCAGCCGTTCGCCCAGGGCGACGGCGGCAGCGGCGGCCGTGAGGCCGGCGTCGCCCAGGATGGTCAGGTCCACCGGGTAGTGGAGTCCGAACGCGGCCGGGGTGTCATCCACCTGGATGACGGTCTTGCCCCGCAGGTGCGTGCCGTCCCGGGTGGTCCACCGGTTCAGGGCGGCGCCGAACACCAGCATCACGTCGGCCTGGCGCACCAGCTCGGCGGCCCCGTCCGTGGAGAAGCCGCCCATCACGTCCAGGTGCCACGGATCCTCGTGGAACAGCCCGCGCCCCACCGCCGAGGTGGTCAGCAGCGCACCCGCACGCTCGGCCAGGTCCCGGATGGGCCCGACGCCGGCCGCGGCACCCCGACCGCCCACGATCACCGGGCGCTCGGCGCTGGCCAGCAGCTCGGCGATCCGCTCGACCGCCTCCGGCGAGGCACCGGCCGGCGTGGGCGGCACGGGAGGGGCCACGGAGTCCACCAGGGCGCGCTGGGCTTCCGGGATGCTGCCCTCCTGGACGTCCAGGGGCATGGACAGCACCACGGTGCGCCGGTCGTTGACGGCGCGGGTCACGGCGCGGATCGTGTCCGCCACGGCGGAGGCGGGGGAGTGCAGCCGCTCGGGCACCGCGCCCATGCCCTCGACGACCTTGTCCTGGTCGATGTAGAAGTTCGAACCGTACTGACCGCCGGGGGTGTCCCCGGAGATTACCAGCACCGGGGTGCGGGACTTGGCGGCTTCGCCGATGCCAGTCAGCGCGTTGGACAGTCCGCAGCCCTGGTGGACGGTGACCACGGAGAGCCGCCCGGTGGAGCGGGAGTAGGCGTCGGCCATGCAGGCGGCGCCCATCTCATGCCGGGCCGCCGTGAACGGCACCCCGTCCGGACGCTCCTCGCTCGGGGCGAGGAGTGCGTTGGTGGCCCGGAAGTTGCCGGAGCCGACCACGCCGAAGACGTGGGCGGCGCCCATCCGGGCGATGATGCGGCCGACGGCCTCACTGACCTTCATGGCTGTCTGGGGTCCTTTCGTGGTGGTCTCGTGCTGCAGTGCCGTGGTGGTCATGGGGTCCCCTCCGGCAGCAGAGCGTCCAGGTCCGGGGCCTCATCGATGACGCCGTACTTCACGGCGGCCTCACCGAGGGCGGTCATGGCGTCGCGGGAGAAATCGGCCTTGAAGCGCGGCAGGGTGATGCGCTCGAGGATCTCCGGGTCCGTCTCCGTGTACTCGCCGATCACCTCGCGGACCACGTCCGGGTTCTCCTGGCTGTACTCCATGGACTTGCGCATGGCGCGGGTGAACGCCTCGACGTCCTCCGGCCGCTGCTCGATGACCTCCTCCGTGGTGAAGTAGCCACCGATGTCCAGGTCCGGGTGGGCCTCGGCGTAGGGCCAGGACACGGCCTTCAGGCCGGCGTCGAGGGACTGGGTCAGGTAGGGTTCCAGGACGAGGGCCGCCTCCACCTGGCCGTTCTGCACGGCGGCCGCGGCATCGCCGAAGGCCAGCTCGATGAAGTCCATATCCGCGCCGTCACCGCCTGCGTTGTCCACGGCGAGGCGGATGGAGGTGTCGCCGATGTTCATCAGGTTGTTCGAGGAGGCGGTCTGGCCCTGCAGGTCCGCGGTCGTCTCCAGTGCGGAGTCCTCCAGGGCGATGACGGCCGCGAAGTCCTTGCCCTCCTCGCCCGTGGTGGTGGTGCCGTTGGCGACGTACTGCAGCGGCAGGCCCTGGTCACGGGCCACCATGAGGGAGACGGTGTTGCCGAAGGCGAAGTCATAATCACCGGCGACCACGCCCGGCACGGCGATCGCGCCGCCGGAGGTGTTCACCACCTCGACGTCCAGGCCCTCGTCCTCGAAGAAGCCCTCCTTGACGCCGACGTGGATCGGGGCGACGTCACCGATGGGGATGGCCCCGACGCGGATGGGGGTCAGGTCCTCCGCGCCGCCGCCGGCCTCGGTGCCGGCCGACGTCGCCTCCTCATCGCCGGACCCGCCGGACGGGGAGCCGGAACCGCAGGCGGCCAGTCCGAGGGTGACGGTGAGGCTGAGGGCGACGAGCCCGACGCCGGACGTGAGCGACCGGAGGCGGCCGCGGTGCGCGAGGGGTCGGCTGCGGAGCCGGGTGGGCGTCGGCGAAGGCGACGGTGACGGAGGCGTCTGTGATGGAGGGGTCATAGAGGCACCGTATGGTGTGGATCACACGCGGTCCAATGATCGTTCTGCGTGTCAGGCATAGATCTGATCTATAGGTTCTGCGCCCGGGCGGTGTGGCTCGTGGTGCCGAGGTCCTGGAGCTGGTCGACGGCCCACGGAACGAACCAGGCCGTGGCCGAGGTCGGCGGGCGGGGCGCCGCGTAGGCGTGCACGGTCACGTCGGTGTCCTCGTAGGGCAGGGGCCATTGCTCGATGTCCCAGGCGTGGAACCACTCCGCGAGGAGGATCTCCGGCACGAAGGCGATCAGATTCGTACCGGCCACGAGGGCGGGGATGGCGGAGAAGCTGGAGACGGCCACGGACCCGCCGGCGGGTGGCGGCATGCGGTCCTCGATGAGCGTGTGGCCAGTGGAGCCGCGAATGACCACCCGGGCGGCGCGGGAGATGTCCTCGGCCGTCGGGCGGGCCGGCCCGAGCCGGCCGCGGCGGGCGATGCAGACGTAGCGGTCACGGCGCAGCGGCAGGGCGTGGACCTCGCCGCGGGGGCGGGCGGACGCGATCGCCAGGTCGAGGTCTCCGGCGGCCAGCAGGTCCGCGGCGGTGGTGGTGTCCAGCTGAACCACGTCCAGGCTGCAGCCGGGTGCGGTGGCGGCGAGGGCGGGGACCAGCCGGGGCAGGAACACCAGCTGACCGAGGTCGGTGACGGCGATCCGGAAGGTGGCGGCGGCGTGGGCGGGCTCGAAATCTGCGAGGCTCGCCACCGCAGCGTCGGCCGCGGCGGGCATGGTGGCCACCTCGGCGTAGAGCTGGCGGGCCGCCCGGGTCGGCACCACCCCGCGGCCGGAGCGGGCGAACAGCTCATCGCCCGTGGCGCGGCGGAGGCGGTTGACGGAGTGCGTGACGGAGGGCTGGGTGAGGTTCAGGCGCGCCGCGGCGGCAGTCAGGGTGCCCTCCTCCATGACCGCGACGAAGACCCGGATAAGGTTCAGGTCGAGCATGCGTGCCTCCTGGGTGACGCGGTCCGCCGGGGGAGTCGGCTTCCCTCGGGCGGAAATTCACTTGAAAGTCAATATTGTTGAACTGTTGAACTAAGTCACACTCGTGTCTAGTCTGGTCACAGCCTGTGGGACGGGTCACAATATTGTTGACGAAAATGTCAGCATAGCCGTCCCCAACGACCACCCCCTGTCGCGAGCGGAGCACCTCGATCGATGACTGAATCAACCCCGTCCACCGGCGCGCCGGGCCACCATGGCCCGGGCGGGTCCGGAGACACCCACCGTGAATCGGAGATTGAGCGGTTGCACCGTCTCGAGTCCTCCAGTGGTTCCGACCGCCGCCGCGGAGATACCCGGCGGCACACCGATGCGGCCACCGTGGCCGGCCTCGACATCCCCACGCGGCCGGATCCGGCCGCGCCGCGCACCTCGGTGGCGCAGTCCGGGGTGACCGGTCGGCCGACGTCGTCCGGTCCGTCCCGGGCCACGCGCAAGCCGCGCCGCAACTGGGGCACCAAGTCCCTGGGGCTGGTGGGCCTGCTGGGCTTCCTGGTGATCTGGGAGGTGCTGCCGCGCACCGGGATCGTGAATCCGACGTTCCTGCCCCCGGCCTCGGCGGCCATCGCGGACCTGTTCCGGAACTTCGGTCTGACCGCGTTCTGGCAGGCCGTCGGGGACACGATGTGGCAGTGGCTGCTGGGCATGCTGATCGCGTGCATCTCCGCGACCGTGCTGGGCTTTTTGATCGGCTCGTCCACGTTCCTGCGCCGGTTCACGAACTCGACCATCGAGTTCATGCGCCCGGTGCCGTCCGTGGCGTTGATCCCGCTGGCTGTGCTGCTGTTCGGCGTGGAGATCGAGTCGGCACTGCTGCTGATCGTGTACGCGTCCTTCTGGCAGGTGTTGATCCAGGTCCTGTACGGGGTGGCGGACGTGGACAACGTGGCCATGAACACGGCCCGGTCCTACGGACTCGGTCCACTGGCGCGGCTGCGCTACGTCATCTTCCCCACGGCGTTGCCGTACCTGATGACCGGCGTGCGACTGGCCTCGGCCGTGGCCCTGATCCTGGCGATCACCGCCCAGCTGATCATCGGCAACCCGGGCCTGGGTGCCGAGATCGCCAAGGCCCAGTCCGGTGGCTCCTACGTGGCGATGTACGCCCTCATCCTGGCGACCGGCCTGCTCGGCGTCCTCATCAACCTGGTCATGCGCATGATCGAGCGCAAGGTGCTGTCCTGGCACTCCTCGGTCCGAACGGAGGTCGCCAAATGAGCGCCGATGCCCCCCTCGCCACTCCCGTCAACCTGACCGAAGCGGCAGGCGGACCGGGCACCTCCCGGTCGGCGCCGACGTCGTCCCCCGCGAAGAAGTCCCCGGGCGCCAAGCGGGCCTGGGGCGCGGTCAAGGGCCTGTTCTTCATCGCGGCCCTGCCCGTGATTCTCGTGCTGATCTGGTACATCTCCACCGCGGTGGGGGAGAAGAACTTCTTCGTGCCCACCCCGGCACTGCTGGTCGAGACCTTCTTCGAGACCTGGACCGGGGACCGGATCACCACGGACGTGATCCCCTCGCTGACCCGCCTGCTGTTCGGCATCGCCGGCTCGATCATCATCGGCATCGTCGGCGGCCTACTGATCGGCTCGGTCCGCTGGCTGCGCGCCCTGACCGAGCCCACCCTCGAGTTCTTCCGCGCGATCCCGCCGACCGTGCTGATCCCGGTGCTGATGCTGCTGATCGGCATCGGGGACGACATGAAGGTCGCGGTCATCATCTCCGGTGCGCTCTGGCCGATCCTGCTCAACACGATCGAGGGCGTGCGCTCGATGGACGAGGTCCTGGCGGACACCACGCACACCTACGGGATCACCGGCTTCAACCGGGTCCGTTACCTGATCCTGCCCTCGGCGATGCCGCAGATCATGGCCGGCATCCGCCAGTCCCTGTCGATCGCGCTGATCCTGATGGTGATCTCCGAGATGTTCGCCGCTTCCTCCGGGCTGGGCTTCACGATCGTGCAGTTCCAGCGGTCCTTCGCGATCCCGGAGATGTGGTCCGGCATCGTGTTGCTGGGCATCATCGGCGTGATCATGTCCTTTATCTTCCAGCTCATCGAGCGCAACGTGCTGCGCTGGTACCACGGCCTGAGGGAGATCGAGAATGCAGCCTGAGCCCACCGAACCCGTCAGCCCCGACCCAGTTCACGCTGATGCATACCCCCCGTCTCACACCGAAAAGGAAGCCATCATGACTTCTGACCAGACCTCCACCGCAGGCACCGTCATCTCCCAGGGCGGCGTGGCCGAGACCCCGGACGGACTGATCACCGTCGGCAAGACCATGCCGGACGGCGAGGCCATGCTCTCCGTGCGGAACATGAAGAAGGTGTACCACACCGACGGCGGCGACATCGAGGCCGTCCGGAACCTCACCTTCGACCTGCCCCAGGGCCAGCTGGCCTGCCTGGTCGGGCCCTCGGGCTCGGGCAAGACGACCCTGCTCAAGTGCATCGCGGGCCTGCTGGCACCCAGTGCCGGGGAAGTCACCCTGCACGGCAAGAAGGTCACCGGCCCGCCGAAGTCCATGGCCGTGGTCTTCCAGGAGTACGGCCGCTCCCTGTTCCCCTGGATGCGGGTGCGGGACAACGTGGAACTGCCCCTGAAGAACGCGGGGATGGACAAGGCCAAGCGGGACGAGCTCGTGGACAACGCGCTCGAGGCCGTCGGCCTGGCCCACGTGCCCAAGTCGTACCCCTGGCAGCTCTCCGGCGGCATGCAGCAGCGCGTGGCCATCGCCCGCGCCGTGGCCTACCAGCCCCAGGTGCTGCTCATGGACGAGCCCTTCGCCGCCGTGGACGCCCAGACCCGCGCCGACCTGGAAGACCTCGTCCGCAGCGTCTGGAAGAAGCTCGGCGTCTCCATCCTGTTCGTCACCCACGACATCGACGAGTCCGTCTACCTCGGCGAACGCGTCATCATCCTGTCCTCCTCACCCACCGTGATCCAGGAAGACGTCCTGATCGACCTGCCGGACGAGCGCGACCAGCTCGAGACCCGCTCCTCCCAGCGGTTCTCCGAACTCCGCCACCACGTCTACGAGCAGATCCAGCTAGCCAAGAAGGGCTTCCGCCCCGAAGACGCCCTGGCCAAGTAACCCCCCACCCCTCCGCTTTGCGGGCAGAGATGACCCTGTTGGTTTATTTGGCTGGGTCATGCGGCGAGGGTGAAGTGGAGTCGTTGGAGGTGGGTGGTTCTGGTTCGGTCCAGGGGGTGGCCGGTCCACCAGGCGTCGAGGCGGATCAGGTTGATCGCGGTGGCTGCGGTGGCGTGTTCCAGGCGGGTCTTGGCCAGGCCCTTGTAGCGGGCTCGGCGGACACCCGTGACGTGGGTGGCCTGGCGCATGGTGCTCTCGACTCCGGAACGGATCCGGTATCGGCGGGCCCATTCCTCGGTGGTCTGTTCGGCGCGGGCGGCCTGGACCGCTTCGTGGATCTCGCGGGGACGCAGGCTGATCTGGCGTCCCCTGCCCTTGGCGGTGGTGCACCGGTCCCGGACCGGGCAGTCGCGGCAGTCGGCGACGGCGAAGCGGACCACGATGGCCTGTGTGCCGCGTTGGGTGCCCGGGCTCCACGAGGTGCTGGTCTTTCCCTGCGGGCAGGTGGCCTGCTCGTTCTGCCAGTCGATGTCGAAGGCCCCGGCGGTGTATCCGCCGGTCCGGGCCTGGACGGAGGTATCGGCCAGGCCCGGCCCGATCAGGGTGATGCCCCGGGCCCGGGCGGCCAGCAGCAGCTCGGCCGAGGTGTAGCCGGCATCGACGACGTGCTCGCCCGGGGCCAGGTCGTACTCGTCGAGTTGGTTGTGGATGGATTCGGTCATCGCCACATCGGGCACCGTGGCGGTGGTGGTCGCCACCATGCTGATCAGGTTCGGGGCCGGCTGGGTGCCGTCAGCCTGTGGTTCGTGGCACGTTTCGCTGAAGTGGGCCTTGTATCCGTCCCAGCCGGTGCCGCGTTTCTCGCTGTAGCGGGCCTCGAGATCATATGGAGAGACGATCCTCGCCCTGCCCGGCGGGAGACCCTTGTCCTGGGGCTCCCGCCGGATCACCTCCTGCCCGCCGCGGCCATCGATGCTGCGGTAGTACTGCTGGACCCAGATGCGCCGCAACGCCTGAACGGCCGGTAGTTCGGTCAGCCAGGACGGAGCCCCGGGCGCGGTCACGGCATCCAACAGCAGGTGGCCGTTCCGGCCGTAACTCACTGCCAGTTCCCGCTTCTTCGTTTCACTGCTCGGCAGATGCAGGGTGTCGATCCGGGCCCCGTAGCGTTCGGCCCACGAGGGGTCGATCACCGTGGCCAGCCAATCCGGTGCCGCGGCTGCCAATGCCTCCAGTGCGGCCCGCAGGGCCTCCCCGGCCAGCTCAAGCCGGTTCAGCGACCGGACCGCGGCCAGAACGTGGGTCGAATCCGTGCGCTGGCGCTCACCTGCGCCCAGCAGGCCCTCGTCCTTCAGCTTCTGAAGCAGCAATTCGAAGATCCTGGCCTCCATCCTGTCGGCGACCAGCCGGGTCCGGAACTCCGAGAGCACCGAGAAATCGAACCCCTCGTCATCCAGAGCCAGGCCTAGGCAGTACTTCCAGTCAACCCTGGCCCGCACCGCGTCCGCGGCCTGCCGATCGGTCAGGTTCTCCGTGAAGGCCAGCACCGTCACCACCGCCAACTGGGCCGGGGAGATCCCCGGCCTGCCACGTCTGCCGTAGGCCGAGGCGAACGACTCGTCCTCACACCAGTTGCCCAGCATGTCCCGGATCCGGATCGGCAACGATCCCTTCCGGAACGCCGCCTTGGCGATCCGCGCGGTCTCGGCCGGCACCTCGGGCCATGGCTTCGGCTGTACAGACATCACCCACCCATTCTGCGGCCGCGACAGAGAACAGGGAAACAGGACACAACGACCGCACCACCAACCCTGTCAATCCCCGACACCCCCTACACGGAAGGCAACCCGGCGCGTCGCCAAATAAACCAACAGGGTCAGAGATGAGTACTTATTTCTGCCCGCAAAGCGCGTTCATGGCGGGTGGTCTGTGGACAGCCGGGCGTGTTGTCCACAGTTCGCTGATCGCGGTGGTTCGGAGGGTGTCCCGGCCCGTCATGCTGGCCTCATGTCTCGACGCCGGCCACTTCCCCAGGACTTGTGCGCCGCCCCTTTTACCCATGGCCAGGCGCGGGCTCAGGGGGTGTCGATCGACAGGCTGCTGGCGTCCGATGTCGATCGATTCGCCCATGGCCTGTACCGACATCGTCCTCTCGAGTTGCCGCGGTGGGCCGAGCTCGGTCTTCCCGATCCCGAGCATGGCCTGGACCCACAGTCCCTGGCTGCGCTGCTGGACGTGACGGGTGGAGCCCTCTCCCACCAGTCGGCGGCGCATCTCTACGGGATCCCGCTGCCGCCCTGGCTCGCCGACGAGCCGGATCTGCAGATCACCGGACCGGGGCCGGAGCTGCGCAGCCGCCGTCCCGGGATCACGGGGCATCGCCGCCCGCTGGACCCGGCCGACGTCATACTCCACCACGGCTTGCCGTGCACCAGTCCGGAGCGCACGTGGCTGGACCTGGCGTCCCTGCTCCGGCCGGGTCAGGAGGCTCACCTGGTGGCCGCCGGCGACCATCTCGTCAAGCATCCGTGGCTCAACGGCGGACGGATGGAACCGGTCAGCACTCCGGGCGACTTGGAGAGGGCACTTCACCGCGGGGGTCGCTTCAAAGGAGTCCGCCTGGCGCGGGCCGCGTTGCCGCGGGTCCGAGTGGGCGCGGATTCTCCGACAGAGACGCTCGTCCGGTTGATGCTGGTGGACGCGGGCCTGCCCGAACCGGAGCTGCAGGTCCATGCCACCTCCCTGGATGGCGACCCGTACCCGGCTGACCTCGGATTTCGGGAGGCCAAGGTCGCCCTCCAGTACGACGGCGAGCACCATCGCAGCCCGGAGCAGCAGCTGATCGACGCCCGCCGCGATGCCTGGTTCGAACGCCATGGGTGGATCGTCATCCGGATCACGGTGGAGGACCTGCACGACGATCTCCGTGATGTCATCCGGCAGGTCCGTGCCCGCCTGTCCCAACCGGCCCGCCGACCTCTACCGGCTCGACCGGCTCGCCGTGCCGATTGACTGCGTTATGCGGGCAGATATGAGTACTCATCTCTGCCCGCACAAGCCGGCGGGCCTGGCGAACTCCGAATATCTGCCCGGAAAGTGGGAGTGGGGCAGTCGGTAGGCTCGGGGTATGGCGGAGGAGCACCCCAAGGACACCACCCTGGACCGGTTGATCCGGATCCTCGGCGCCTTCGACACGGACCGGCCCACCCTGTCCATCTCCGCCCTCGCCCGCCGCGCCGCCATCCCCCTGCCCAGCGCCTACCGGTGGGTGGACCGGCTCGCGGCGGCGGGCCTGCTCGAGCGGGCGCCGGGCGGCGCCGTCGGGCCGGGCATGAAGCTCTGGGAGCTGGCCTCCCGCTCCGCCCCCGGGACCTCCCTGCGGCAGGCGGCCATGCCGTACATGGACGACGTCCAGGCGGTGCTGCGCCAACACACCCAGATCGCGGTCCTGGACGCCAGCGGCGTGCTCGTGCTGGAGCGACTCTCCGCCCGCGGCGCCGTGCCCAACCAGGCCACCATCGCCGGCCGCATGCCGACCTTCACCACCTCCCTCGGCCTCGTCCTGCTCGCCTTCTCCCGCCGCTACGTCACCGAGTCCTTCCTCGCGGAGCATGGCGCTGAGCTCGGTGCCCCGCTGAAGGGTCCCTGGCACGACGCCGGCCCCGCCAGCTCCGGGGCGTCCGGAACCTCGGGCGGGGTCGCCCTGCGCGGCAACGCGCAGAACGTGGTCAACCCGACCGAGGCGGAACTCCGCCAGCTTCTCGCCGAGGTGCGCCAACAGGGGTGGGCCTCGGCGGATGGGCAGATCGACTCGGAGGCCACCGGCGTCGCCGTGCCGGTCCTCACACCGGAGGGCCATGCCGTGGCGGCCCTCGGTGTGGTGGTGCCCCGCTCCTCGGAATTCCGGCCCGGACTGGCACCGATGCTGCTGGCCGCGGCTCGCGGCATCAGCCGCGCGCTGGGCCCTCAGGCGGGCATGCCGGCGTCGGACATGGTGTTCCCGCAGCACCCGCCGGTGGCCCTGCCGGACACCGGGGCGTGACCTGCATCGCGGTCCTTCTTCTCACTCCGTGAGAATTGATCCCTCAAACGTCTGTACGCTCCATCACACTGGTGGCAGAAGGCCCGGCCCTGCAGTGGGCGGCCTTGACGACATCTCCGCGCGGTGAGGCCTGGCCCGCCCGCGGAGTCCCGGCACAACGAAGGAGTTGGAATGGCAGCCAGCGGAGGCAGCGCAGATGCACCACAGGTCACCCGGACGAAGGTGGGCATCGTCGGAGGCGGCCCCGCCGGGCTCCTGCTCTCCCACCTGCTCTCGAAGCAGGGCATCGAGAACGTGGTCGTCGAACTGCGGGACCAGGAGACCATCAAGAACACCCACCGCGCGGGCATCCTGGAACAGCAGGCCGTGAAGATGCTCACGGAGTCCGGCGTGGACGGCCGCGTGCTGAACCACGGGGACGAGCACGAGGGCATCGACCTGCGCTTCAATGGCGAGTCCCACCCGCTGAACTTCCCGGACCTCGTGGACGCCACGGTCACCCTGTACGCCCAGAACGAGGTGTTCATCGACCTGGCCGCGGCCCGGGAGCGGGATGGCGGAGACCTCCGCTACGAGTCCGAGGTCATCGAGGTGTCGGACCTGAAGACGGACACCCCGAAGATCCGCTACCGGGACGTCTCCGCCGGCGCCGACCCGGACGCCGTCCACGAGATCCACTGCGACATCCTCGTGGGCGCCGACGGCTCCCGCTCCTTCTGCCGCCGCGCGGTCGGCCAGGAACAGGGCCACCAGGACTTCAAGATCGAGTACCCCTTCGCCTGGTTCGGGATCCTCACCGAGGCCCCGAAGTCCTCGCCGGAGCTGATCTACGCGAACTCCCCGCACGGCTTCGCCCTGATCTCCCAGCGCTCCGCGAACGTCCAGCGGATGTACTTCCAGTGTGATCCGGCGGAGAAGACCGAGGACTGGTCGGATGACCGGATCTGGTCCGAACTGCAGAAGCGCGTGGACGGCCCGGACGGCTTCCAGCTCAAGACCGGCCCGATCTTCGACAAGACGGTGCTCGGCTTCCGCTCCTTCGTCCGCGAGCCCATGAGCCACGGCAACATGTTCCTGGCCGGGGACGCCGCACACACCGTCCCGCCGACCGGGGCCAAGGGCCTGAACCTGGCGTTCGCGGACATCAGGGTGCTGTTCGAGGCCCTCGACTCGTTCTACGCCACCGGCTCCCGCGAGCTGCTGGACGGTTACTCCGAGACCGCCCTGAAGCGCGTCTGGAAGGCCCAGAACTTCTCCTACTGGATGACGTCCATGCTCCACACCCGCCAGGACGCCCACCCGTTCGAGACCAAGCGCGCGCTCGGTGAGCTCGAGACCGTCACCTCCTCGCGCTACGGCCAGCAATACCTGGCCGAGTCGTACACCGGCTGGCCGCACGCCTGACCGGTGCCCGACGCCGGCCCGCGGGCCGGCGCTGGAGGGGACCGGCCGACGTCGGGCCCGGTCTCCTCCCCGCACCACCGCATCACCGTCAACGATTCCGTCCACTGCAGCACCAGAACCGTAGAAAGGAGCAGCCCGTGAGCAACGACATCACCGAGAACACCGGACCCGTCGTCGAGGACGACGAGACCTTTGACAACAGCCACGTGCTCGACCCCGCCGCGACGCAGGACTCCCAGGAGACCATCAGCGCCGAGATCAAGGGCATCCACGACTCGGCGTCCGGGGAGACCCAGCCGCGCGTGAACTTCCCGCCGTACCGCAGCTCCCTGCTGCGCCACCCCACCAAGGACATGCACCACACCGACCCGGAGACCATCGAGCTGTGGTCCCCGGCCTTCGGCCACCGGGACGTCCACACCTTGGAGTCTGACCTGACCGTCCAGGGCAACGGCGAGCCGCTGGGCGAGCGCATGGTGGTCCGCGGCCGCGTGCTGGACGGCGACGGCCGCGCGGTGCGCAACCAGCTGGTGGAGATCTGGCAGGCCAACGCCTCCGGCCGCTACGTGCACAAGCGCGATCAGCACCCCGCGCCGCTGGACCCCAACTTCACCGGTGTAGGCCGCACCATCACCGATGACAAGGGCTTTTACGAGTTCACCACCATCAAGCCGGCCCCGTACCCGTGGAAGAACCACCACAACGCGTGGCGTCCGGCGCACATCCACTTCTCGCTGTTCGGCACGGACTTCACCCAGCGCATGATCACCCAGATGTACTTCCCGGGCGATCCGCTGTTCAGCCTGGACCCGATCTACCAGTCGATCACGGACCAGAAGGCCCGCGACCGCCTGGTCGCCACCTACGATCACAACGTCTCCACGCACGAGTGGAACACCGGCTACTACTGGGACATCGTCCTGACCGGCAGCAACCGTACCTGGATGGAGGACGAGCACGATGCGCATTGAGAAGAACCAGCTTGAATCGGCACGCACTGGCGGCGAGAAGCTGGTGGCGACCCCGGGCCAGACCATCGGCCCGTTCTTCGGCTACGCCTCCGGGTACGAGAACGTGCACATCCCCTTCCGGGACGGCCAGCACCTGGTGAACCCGGCCAGCCCGAAGGCCGTGCGCCTGACCGGCACCATCTACGACGGCTCCGGGGCACCGATCCCGGACGCCATGATTGAGATCTGGCAGGCCGATGAGAACGGGCAGATCCCGCAGGAGACCGGCTCGCTGGTCCGGGACGGCTGGACCTTCACCGGCTGGGGCCGGGCCACCGCGGACAACGTGGGCACCTACACCTTCTCCACCGTGAACCCCGGTGCCACGGAGGAGGGCAAGGCGCCGTTCATCCACGTGGTGGTCTTCGCCCGCGGCCTGATGAACAAACTGCACACCCGGATCTACCTGCCGGAGGACACCGCCGCCCTCGAGAAGGACGCGCTGCTCTCCTCCGTGGAGGCGGACCGCCGCCAGACGCTGATCGCCGAGCGCGAGGCCGATGGGACCCTGCGATTCGACATCCACCTGCAGGGCGAGAAGGAGACCGTCTTCCTGCAGTTCCCCGGCATCGAGTACCCGGTGCACGACTGATCCGGTACCGAAGGATGAGTGCCGGCACCACCCGGCACACCGCCGCCTGATGGCCCGGCGGGACCTGCGCCTCCGTGACGAGAACGGACGCAAAGGCCCGCCGGGCCATCGGTGCGGATAGCCTAGAAACAACCCCACCATCCCAGGAGAGCGCCCACCGATGTCCACGCCCGCGTCGCCGTCAGACCACCAGGCCACCGCGTCCGGTTCAGCCGGTTCAGTCGGTTCAGCTGGTTCGCTCGGTGTGGCTGAGTTGTCCGGAGTGCCGGGGCTGACTGCCCTGGCCCTGGAGGCCGACGCCGGCCTGCTGGACCCGCTGTCCTCCGGCACCACCGCGGTGGTCCAGTCCTCGGACGCGAGCTACCTGCTCCACCTGCTGCAGGTCGAGGCCGCATGGACCGCGGTCCTCGCCGACCACGGGATGGTCACCGAGGCCCAGGCCGCCGCTGCCGCCGAGGCCGCCGACCCGCGTCACCTGGCGGACTATGACCTGATCGGGCTCGCCCATGCGGGCCAGAACGGCGGCAACGTCCTCATCCCGGCGCTCCAGGCGATGCGGGCCCGCGCCGCCCAGGCCGCCCCCGCCGTGCCCGGGGTTTCCGCCGCCATCCACGTCGGGGCCACCAGCCAGGACATCATGGACACCGCCATGCTGCGGATGGCCGCCCAGGTCGCCGGGACGATCCTGGCGGACCTGCGTGCCGCCGTCGGGTCCCTGGCGGAGCTGGCCACCGAGCACCGCGCCACCCCCATGGTGGCCCGCTCCCTCGCGCAGCACTCCCTGCCCTCCACCTTCGGACTGCGGGCCGCCGGCTGGATGTCCGGTCTGGCCCAGGCCGGCCGCCGGCTCGAGGACGCCACCGCCGACCTGCCGATCCAGTGGGGCGGCGCCGCCGGCACCATGGCCGCCCTGGCCGGGCGGGTGGCCAAGGCCCGGGCCGCCGGGACGCTGGACGCCCGCACCGATGCCTTCACCCTCGTCGAGGACCTGGCGGTGCGACTGGGCCTGCAGGCTCCCGCCGGGCCGTGGCAGACCAACCGCATGCCCATCACCGGGCTGGCCGCCGCGCTGGCCGATGTGGTGGCGGCCTGCGGGAAGATCGCCAACGACGTGCTGATCTCCGCCCGGATCGAGAACGGCGAACTCGGTGAGCCGCTGGTCGCCGGCCGCGGTGGGTCTTCCGCGATGCCGCACAAGCAGAACCCCGTGCTGTCCGTGATGATCCACGCCGGCGCGCTCGGCGCCCCCGGCACGCTCGCGCAGGTCCTCACCGCCGCCGGCGCCGCCAACGAGGAGCGCCCGGACGGCGCCTGGCACGCCGAGTGGCCGGCCCTGCGCCAGCTGCTGCGCACCGCCGGGGGAGCCGCCGCGCGGACGGCGGAACTCGTCTCCGGACTGCGCGTCAACACGGACCGCATGGTCGAGAACCTGAACCGCGTGGGGCCACTGCTGGTCTCCGAGCGGCTCATGGCCGAACTGGCCCCGCTCCTCGAGGAGGGCGGCCCGGACAGCGGCTCGGGGAAGGGTGGCTCGAACACTGGCTCGGGGAACGGTGGGCAGACCGGCTCCGGCGCGGCCGATTCCGGCACGACCCGTTCCGGCAAAGAACGGTTGCAGGAGATCGTGGACCGCAGCCTGGACTCGCAGCGCAGCCGGCAGCCGGGGAACGACTTCCGGAGCCTGCTGCGCGCCGCCCTGCCGGACTCCGTCTCAGACGCCGAGCTGGACGGCCTGCTGGACCCCGCCAACTACACCGGCGAGGCCACCACCCTGGTGGACCGCCTCGTCGCCGAGTACCGCAATTTCGCAGAATGGAGCACCACGTGAGCACACCCGAGATCGCCGCCATCCGCCTCTCCGGCGAGGGCGAGGCCGCCCCGGACAAAGACGTCCTGTTCGTGGGTGCCGGCCTCGGCACCGGCGTCCAGGCCCTCTGGGCGGAAGCCGCCAACGAGCTGGCGGACCGCTTCCAGGTCATCGGCTGGGACCTGCCCGGCCACGGCCAGTCCCCGGCCCACCCCGAGCCGCTCGCCATGGCGGACCTGGCCAACGCCGTGGCCGAGCTGGTGACGGCCCAGCATGCGGCCGGAACCATCCCCGCCGGGGCCAAGGTCTACTACGCCGGGGTGTCCATCAACGGGGCGGTCGCCCTGCAGCTCGGCCTGGACCACGGTGAGCTGTTCGACGGCATCGCCGTGATCTGCTCCGCCGCGAAGATCGGCCAGACCGAGGCCTGGCAGGAGCGGGCCACCTTTGTGGAGGCCGCCGGCACCCCGTCCATGGTGGCCGGCTCCGCCGAGAAGTGGTTCGCCCCGGGATTCATCGAGCAGCACCCCGAGCGCACCACCCGCGTGCTGCACACCCTGCAGGAAGCCGACCGCTTCTCCTACGCCCGGCTGTGCGAGGCACTCGGCGGCTTCGATGTGCGGGAGCGACTGGAGGAGATCACCGTGCCGATCGTGGCCCTCCACGGCGCCGAGGACGGGGTCTGCCCGCCGGCCGACGGCGAGGCGATCGCGGCCGGCGTCGCCTCCGGTCAGGCCCACGTGCTCCAGGACGTGGCGCACCAGGCGCCGATCGAGAAGCCCGCCGAGACCGCCACCATCCTGAAGGAGGCCTTCACCGCATGAGCGAGAACCAGACCGGCCAGCCGGTGGGACACCAGATGGACCGCACCTCCCAGGAGGTCTACGACGCCGGCATGGCCGTGCGCCGCGAGGTCCTCGGCACCGCCCACGTGGACCGGGCCGAGGCCAACAAGGACGAGACCACCGAGGACTTCCAGAACCTCATCACGCGTTACGCCTGGGGGACCATCTGGACCCGCCCGGGCCTGGACCGCAAGATGCGCTCGGCCGTCACCATCTCCGCGATGGTCGCGGGTGGATACTGGGAAGAGGCCGCCATGCACCTCCGTGCGGCCCTGCGCAACGGCCTGACGCGGGAGGAGATCAAGGAGATCCTGCTGCAGACCGCCATCTACTCCTCCGTCCCGGCCGCCAACATCGCCTTCAAGCTGGCCCAGGAGGTCTTCGCCCAGGTGGACGAGGACCTGGCGGCCGGCAAGGACCTCTGAGGACCGCCAGCACGCCCCGAGCCACGGAGTGATCCGGGCTCACCCCAGCCACTGACTCACCCAAGCCCCCAAGGAGACTGGACATGACCGCCCAGAACGCCATTCAGGACGCCTACCTCTACGATGCCGTCCGCACCCCCTTCGGCAAGGTCGGCGGCGCCCTCGCCAAGACCCGCCCGGATGACCTCGCCGCCCTCGTGGTGGCCGAGTCCGTCAAGCGCGCCCCGAAGCTGGCCGGCTCAGGCGCCGCCGGTGCGATCGACGAGGTCGTCTTCGGCAACGCCAACGGTGCCGGCGAGGAGAACCGCAACGTCGCCCGCATGGCCACCCTGCTGGCCGGGCTGCCCACCTCGATTCCCGGCACCACCGTGAACCGGCTGTGCGGCTCCTCGCTGGACGCCGCCATCATCGCCTCCCGCCAGATCAACGTGGGTGAGGCCGACCTCATGCTCATCGGCGGCGTCGAGTCCATGTCCCGCGCTCCCTGGGTGCTGCCCAAGACCGAGCGCCCGTTCCCCATGCACAACCTTGAACTGGCCAACACCACGCTCGGCTGGCGCCTGATCAACAAGAACATGCCGAAGGAGTGGACCGTCTCCTTGGGCGAGGCCACCGAGCAGCTGCGGGAGAAGTACGGCATCACCCGTGAGCGCATGGACGAGTTCGCCGCCAACTCGCATCAGCTGGCCGCGAAGGCCTGGGACGAGGGCAAGTATGACAACCTGACCGTCCAGGTTCCGGACGTGGACCTGGCCCGGGACGAGACCATCCGTCCCGACTCCACCGCCGAGTCGTTGTCCAACCTGCGCACCGTGTTCCGCAAGGAGAACGGCATGGTCACCGCCGGCAACGCCTCCCCGATGAATGACGGCGCCTCCGCGGCCTGGCTCGGCTCGGAGAAGGCCTCGGAGATCCTCGGCCTGCAGCCGCTGGCCCGCATCGCCGGCCGTGCCGCCGCCGCCAACGAGCCGCAGTACTTCGGCTACGCGCCGGTGGACGCGGTGAATCAGGCGATCGCGCGCGCCGGCATCACGTGGGAGCACATCGCAGCGGTGGAACTCAACGAGGCCTTCGCCGCCCAGTCGCTGGCCTGCACCGACGCCTGGGGTGTGGACACCTCGATCGTGAACTCGTGGGGCGGCGCCATCGCCATCGGGCACCCGCTGGGAGCCTCCGGTGCCCGCGTGCTCGGCACCCTGGCCCGCCGCCTCGAGGCCTCGGGTGACCGCTGGGGCGTCGCCGCCCTGTGCATCGGCGTCGGCCAGGGCCTCGCCGTGGTCCTCGAGAACGTCAACGCCCGCTCCTGACACCACCTCCCCCTGGCGTTTTCAGTCGACGTGGGGTGGGTCTGGGAGCCCAACACCCACCCCACGTCGACTGAAAACCACCTCAACCCGCCGGCCCGACGCCGGACCGGCGCCTTCCGCAGGGAAGGCTCCGGCCGACGTCGTGGTCCCGGCCCGGCCCGGCCCACACGGATCAGGCCGGACAGAACCCCTCTCATCCCCGCAACAAGGAGGAACGATGCTTGAGTTCGTGGACTCGGCCGCCCAGGCCGTCTCCCGGATCACCGACGGCGCCACGGTGCTGATCGGTGGATTCGGCAATGCCGGCCAGCCGATGGAGCTGATCGACGCCCTGATGGATTCCGGCGCCACCGGACTGACCGTGGTGAACAACAACGCCGGCCAGGCCGACGCCGGCCTGGCGCTGCTGATCAAGGAACGGCGGGTCGCCAAGATCATCTGCTCGTTCCCGCGCCAGTCCGACTCCTGGCACTTCGACGAGGCCTACCGGGCCGGCGAGATCGAGCTGGAGCTCGTCCCGCAGGGCAACCTGGCCGAGCGCATGCGGGCCGCCGGCGCCGGCATCGGCGGCTTCTTCAGCCCCACCGGTTACGGCACCCAGCTGGCCGAGGGCAAGGAGGTGCGCGAGATCGACGGCAAGCACTACGTGCTGGAATCCCCGATCCGTGGCGACTTCGCCCTGATCAAGGCCTACGCGGCGGATCCCGCCGGCAACCTCGTGTACCGCAAGACCGCCCGCAACTTCGGGCCGGTCATGGCCACCGCCGCCACCCACACGATCGTGCAGGTGGATGAGGTCCTCGAGGAGTCGCTGAACCCGGAGCACGTGGTGACTCCGGGCATCTACGTGGACACCGTCGTGGGGATCCCGACCGAGTCCGGCGTGAAGGAGCGCGAGGAACGCGCAGCCCTTGCCGCCGGCCAGCCCAAGCCCTGCCTGGCCACCAAGACCGCGGCCGAGCTGGCCGCCGAGAAGTGAGGATGAGCGAGATGAGCGAGTTCCGCAGCACCGACGCCCCGTTGACCCAGGACGAACTGGCCCAGGTCATCGCCGAGGACATCCAGCCGGGTTCCTTCGTGAACCTGGGCATCGGCCAGCCGACCACCGTGTCCAACTACCTCTCCCCGGAGAAGAAGGTCACGCTGCACACCGAGAACGGCATGCTCGGCTTCGGCCCGCAGGCCACCGGGGACCAGGTCGACGGTGACCTGATCAACGCCGGCAAGATCCCCGTGACCGAACTGCCGGGGGCCTCCTATTTCCACCACGCCGACTCCTTCGCCATGATGCGCGGCGGCCACCTGGACGTCTGCGTGCTGGGCGCCTATCAGGTCTCCGCCCGGGGCGACCTGGCCAACTGGTCCACCGGCAAGCCCGGCGCCATCCCGGCCGTGGGCGGCGCCATGGACCTGGCGATCGGCGCCAAGGACACCTACGTGATGATGGACCTCTTCACCAAGAAGGGCGACGTCAAGCTGCTGCCCGAGTGCACCTTCCCCCTGACCGGGGTGGGCTGCGTGTCCCGCATCTACTCGGACAAGGCCGTCCTGCTGCTGGACTCCTCCGGTGTGGTGAAGGTCCGCGAGCTCCACGGCATCACCCTCGAGGAGCTCCGCGAGGCGCACCCCGAGGTCACCTTCGAGACGGTCGGGGCCTGATCCGGTAGCCCTGGCTCCCTCGTCCTGACCCCGCCGGGGGCATCCCGGCCCCTCGTACGACGCCGGCCGCGCGCCCTGGGTGCGCGGCCGGCGTCGTGCTGTTCTTCCGGGAGCCTCCCCCTCGTTTTGAGGGCAGAAATAAGTACTGATTTCTGCCCTCAAAACGGGTTCAGTGCTCGTGGGTGGTGAGGTCGTGGTCCTTGGACTCGCGGGTCAGCACGAGCGCGATGATGGAGACCACAGCCATGGCGCCGAGGAACACGGCCACGGGGACGATCGAGGTGCCGCCGCCGGGACCCGCGTACAGGGTGGCCAGGATGGTGGGGGTGAAGCCGGCACCGAGCAGGGTGGCCAGCTGGTAGCCCAGGGAGGCGCCGGTGTAACGCGATCCGGTGCCGAACTGCTCGGCGATGAAGGCGGCCAGCGGGCCGTAGATCATGCCGTGCAGACCCAGGGCGATGGTGAAGGCCAGCAGCAGCACCAACCAGTTCGTGGAGGTGAGCATGCCGAACAGCGGGAAGAGGAAGCCGACGAACAGGATCAGGCCGGCGATCATGACCGGGCGGCGTCCGAAGCGGTCGGAGAGGTGCCCGAACCAGACCACGAAGAAGATCGAGAAGATCGAGGCCAGGGCGAAGGCGTAGAGCACGGACGAGCGTTCGGTGCCGGCGTCCGTGGAGTACTGGACGGCGAAGGTGGACAGCAGCACCTGCAGCCCGAAGCCGCTGGCGCCGGCGAACATGGTCAGCAGCAGGGCCTTGGGCCGGCGCAGGACCTCCCAGATCGGCAGCTTCCGCTTCTCACCGGACGCCTCGGCCTGGGCGGCGGCGGCCTCGAAGATGGGAGACTCGTGGATCTTGGCGCGGATGACCATGCCGACGATCAGCAGGGCGAAGGACAGCAGGAACGGCACGCGCCAGCCCCAGGACAGGAACTCCTCCTGGGGGAGCACGGCGGAGAACGTGCCGAGGACGAAGGTGCCCAAGGCGGCGCCGGTGGGGGCGCCGGCGTTGGTGAAGGAGGCCGCGAAGCCACGCTTGCCGCCCTCGGAGTGCTCCAGGGCCATCAGGGCGGCGCCGCCCCACTCACCGCCGACGGCGATGCCCTGGCAGACGCGCAGGAAGACGAGCATGACCGCGCCCCAGCCGCCGATCGTCGCCGCGCCGGGTACCAGGCCGATCAGGGTGGAGGCCACGCCCATGATGAGCATGGACAGCACCAGCATCTTCTTGCGGCCGAGCTTGTCACCGAAGTGGCCGAAAATCGCCCCACCGAGAGGACGGGCGAGGTAGCCGGCGGCGAAGGTGCCGTAGGAGGCGATGGCGCCGGCCAACGGGTCCAGGCCGGTGAAGAAGACCGTGGGGAACACCAGAGCCGAGGCGGAGGCGTACAGCAGGAAGTCGTAGAACTCGATCGTCGAGCCGAGATAGCTCGAGAGGATGACGCGGCGGGACTCTCGGCGCTTGGTGGCCGGGTCGAGCGACGCCAGGTCCGGCGCGGCGGCCGTGGTGGTGTCGGTGGACATGGGGTGCTCCAGTCTGGACGGGGAAGTGCGGTGGGCGGGGCACCGGGGGGAACCGCCCCGACGCTCCTGTGACCTGCAACACGATACGTATATGAAACACATTATGCTTGAAGAAGTCAACCATTGAGTTGTTCACGCCTCAGGAGTGATGGCCGTATCGGGGCGCGCCAGAACGACGCCGGCCACGCGCCCGGATGGTGAGTCCAGGGTGCGTGGCCGGCGCCGTGAGAGGTGGGGTGCGGTGCTAGAAGGCGATCTTGAGCAAGAGGGAGCGCAGCTGCTTGCGCTCGCGCGGGGACAGGGTGGAGAGGGTGTAGTCCTCCGAGTCCTCGAGGATCTGCAGCGCCTGGGCGTGGAGGTCGCGGCCGGCGTCCGTGGCGATGATGATCTTGGAGCGACGGTCCCGCGGGTCGGTCTCCCGCAGGACGGCGCCGCGCTGCTCGAGGTTGTCCACGAGGGCGACGATCTGGCTGGGGTCCAGGGACAGGAACTCGCCCATCTCACGCTGGGACGGGTTCTGCCCGCTGGCCGCGAGGGACAGCACGGAGAACTGGCGGACCTTCAGGTCCAGCCCCTCCAGCTGGTGATTGGCGTGACTGATGCCGCGGCCGCGGGCGCGCGAGGTCAGGAAGTGGATCTGCTCGGCCACGTTGGAGTACAGGAAACGCTCGATCCCGTCCGTCACTTCGCCGGCAGCGTCGCCGGCGCCGCTGGGGCCGTCCGGCGTCGACGCGGTGGGGGCGGAGGATGCGGCGGCGGCGCGAGCCGTGGCGGCAGAGCCGTGGGGGGCGTTGTCGGTGGAAGTAGACATACGTTTCTCGCAACCGTTCGTCACATCGTTGATTTGTTCAAGTGTAGCGGCGCAACCCCTGTGGCGGCCGGATCCTGGGTGTTCTTAGTGAATGTACATCATTGACTTTCTCAACGGTATGGGCTGTCATGGACTTCAGAAGCGTCTACGGGCGTTTGCACCGAAGTAGTCGAGCATCGTTCCAATCCACCGATCTGGAACCCCCACCACGCAAGGAGAACCCATGTCCCTGAACGGCAAGGTAGCCATCGTCACCGGATCCGGAGCAGGCCTCGGCCTCGCCTACGCGCAGGAACTGGCCCGCCAGGGCGCGTCGGTCATCATCAACGACGTGAACCAGGAGATCGCCGATTCCGCGGTCGCCTCGATCACTGAGGCCGGAGGCAAGGCCGCCGCCGTGGTGGCCCCCGTCGGTTCCTCCGAGACGGCCGACCTGCTGGTCAAGACCGCCGTGGACACCTTCGGCGGCCTGGACATCCTGGTCACCAACGCCGGCATCCTGCGGGACAAGTCCCTGCTGAAGATGACCGACGAGGACTTCGACCTGGTCATCAACGTGCACGTCAAGGGCACCTTCACGTGCGTGCGCTCCGCCTACGCCTACTTCAAGGAGAACGGCGTCGCCGGCCGCATCGTCACGATCGGCTCGCCGACCGGCCAGCGCGGCAACTTCGGCCAGACCAACTACGCCGCTGCCAAGGCCGGGATCGTGGGCATGGTCCGCACCTGGGCGATGGAGATGAAGAAGGCCGGCGTCTGTGTCAACGCCGTCATCCCGGTGGCCGCCACCGCCATGACCAAGACCATCCCGTTCTTCAAGGCGGCCGTCGAGGCGGACGAGCGCGGCGAGGCCATGCCGGAGTTCTTCCGCAAGGAGCTCGGCTTCGGGCCGGCCCAGGACGTCGCCGGCGTCATCGCCTTCCTGTCCTCGGAGGAGGCTGCCGGCATCACCGGCCAGGCCATCGGCGTCGGTGGCGACCGCCTGCAGGTCTGGTCCCACCCCGAGCCCGTGGCCACCGAGTTCCACGAGGGCGGCTGGGACTACGCGACCATGCTCGCCGAGGGCAAGGCCGTCCTCGAGTCGAACCTGCAGTCCGTGGGTGAGAAGATGCCGGAGCTGCCGGCCGAGCTGCAGCCCGAGGCCGCAAAGTGAACGCCGGTATGAGTGCCAACGCCGAGAGTACCGGCAGCGCCGGAAACGCCGGGGCCGCCGTTCGCTATGAGTGCCGGGTCGACGTCGAGGCGGTGACCGCCATCGACATGCACGTGCACCTGGAGAAGGACGGCCACGGCCACGTGTCCATGCCGGAGGACATCATGGAGGCCTCGTCGAAGTACTTCAAGGCCGAGGAGCGCACCCCGTCGATCGACCGGATCGGTGAGATCTACCGCGAACAGAAGATGGCCGCCGTGGTCTTCACCGTGGACGCCAGCACGCAGATGGACCACGCGCCGAACTCCATCGACGACCTGGTGGCCGGCTGCGCCCGCAACAATGACGTGCTGATCCCGTTCGGCTCCGTGGACCCCCGCAAGGGCCCGGCGGCGCTGGTCGAGGCCCGCCGCCAGGCCGACGTGCTGGGGGTGCGCGGCTTCAAGTTCCACCCCTCGGTCCAGGGCTTCGACCCCTCGGACGAGCAGTTCCGCCCCCTGTGGGCCGAGCTCGAGCGGATCGGGCTGCCGTGCATCTTCCACACCGGGCAGAACGGGATGGGCGCCGGGCTGCCGGGAGGCCGCGGCATCAAGCTCAAGTACTCGAATCCGTTGCTGCTGGACGAGGTGGCGGCGGACCACCCGAACCTGCCGATCATCATGGCCCATCCCTCGGTGCCGTGGCAGGACGAGGCCAACTCGATCGCCACCCACAAGGCGAACGTGTACATCGACCTCTCCGGCTGGTCCCCGAAGTATTTCCCGGAGTCGCTCGTGCGCCAGTCCAACAACGTCCTGTCCCGCAAGGTGCTGTTCGGCACCGACTTCCCGCTCATCACGGCGGAGAAGTGGATGAAGGCCTTCGCGGACCTGCCCCTGAAGGACGAAGTCCGGCCGCTGATCCTCAAGGACAACGCCGTTCGGCTCCTCGGACTGGGCTCCGCCTCAGCCTCCACCCCGGGGGCCCGGGATGCGTGAACCCGTGACCGGGACCGTGACCCCCTCTGACCTGTACGGCTTCGCCGAGCGCCTCACCGCGGCGGAGCGGTCCGTGCTCGCAGAGTTGGTCACCGTCCTGGACGAGCAGGTCAAGCCTCATCTGAATGAGCACTGGGATGCGGCGACGTTCCCGGACGAGATCCGCCAGCCCCTGCGGGACCTGCAGCTGATGGACCCGCCGGCGCTCAAGGCCGCCGGCGAGCCCATCCGGGACATCCTCACGGGCTTCCGGAACTTCGAGCTCGCGCGGACCGACCTGAACGTCTGCACCTACTTCAACGCGCAGGCCGGGCTGTTCCGCACCGCGGTGCGCCTGGGCGGCTCCGCGGAGCAGGTGGCGCAGCTGGACCCGAAGATCGTGGACTACTCCCTGACCGGCGTCTTCGCCCTCACCGAGCCGGACCACGGTTCGGACGTGGCCGGCGGGCTGGCCACGTCGGCACGGCGCCAGCAGGACGGGTCCTGGCGGATCAACGGCGCCAAGCGCTGGATCGGTGGAGCCTTCGAGTCGGACGTGCTGGCGACCTTCGCCCGGGACGAGGCGGACGGTGAGGTCAAGTGCTTCCTCGTCCCGCGTGAGGCCGAGGGCGTGACGCTGGAACTGATCCGGAACAAGGCCAGCCTGCGCATCATGCAGAACGCGCACATCACCTACACGGACGTGCGGGTGGAGGAGGCGGACCGGCTCCAGGGGATCAACTCCTTCAAGGACGTCAGCCGGTGCCTGCGCAGCATGCGCTCGGATGTCGCCTGGATGGCCACCGGTGCCCAGGCCGGCGCCTTCGAGGCCGCCCTGCGCTATGTCCGCTCGCGGGAGCAGTTCGGCCGGCCGATCGCCGGGTTCCAGCTGATCCAGGAGAAGCTGGCGACGATGCTCGCCAACCTCACGGCCTCGCTGGGCATGGTGGTGCAGCTGACCGAGCAGCAGGCGGCCGGCACCTACAAGGACGAGAACTCGGCGCTGGCCAAGATGTTCACCGCCCTGCGGCTGCGGGAGACCGTGGCGCTGGCCCGTGAGGTCTGCGGCGGCAACGGCATCACGCTGGACACCGACGTCGCCCGTTTCCACGCGGATGCGGAGGCCGTCTACTCCTACGAGGGCACCCATGAGATCAATGCCCTGATCGTCGGGCGTGCCGTCACCGGCGTGGGAGCCTTCGTCTAGCGCGCTCCCTCCCGAGCGCGGGGTCACGAATTCATCACCGATGGACCGAGACCATTGCACTTTCCAACTATTGTGATGTAGAACACAGTTCATAAGGAGAAAACACCATGAGCGAAACCACCACCGCCAAGACCGTCGTCAGCTTCGACGAGGTCAAGAACCTCGCCGGGACGGACCTGGGTGTCACCGAGTGGCGCGAGGTCACCCAGCAGATGATCGACACCTTCGCCGATGCCACCGACGACCACCAGTGGATCCACACCGATCCCGAGCGCGCCAAGGACGGCCCCTTCGGTGCTCCGATCGCCCACGGCTTCCTCACCCTGTCCCTGATCATCCCGTTCTGGTCCGAGCTGTTCGACGTCACCGGCGTCAAGACCAAGGTCAACTACGGCCTCGACAAGGTCCGCTTCACCTCCCCGGTGACGGTCGGCTCCCGCATCCGCATGCAGATCACCGTCAAGGAGGTCTCCGAGGTCAAGGGCAACGGCCTGCACCTGGTGGCTGACGGCACCATCGAGATCGAAGGCCAGGAGCGCCCCGCGGTCGTCGCGACGTTCCTGTCCCGCTTCTACGCCTGAGGCATCCGCGCTCAGGCTCTCGCCGCCCGGCACCCCCGCCGGGCACGAACCCAGGAGAAATCCATGAACAAGAAGTTTGCATCCCTCATGGCCACGGCCGCCGTGGCGGGCCTGGCCCTCACCGGCTGCGGTTCGGGCTCGCCGACCGGTGAGGATGGCGGCTCGACGTCGGCCGGCGCCTCCGAGAGCGGCGCCGCCTCCGGAGAGCTCACCCCGGTGACGGTTGGCGTGCTGCCGATCGCGCCGTCGGTGGGTGTGCAGTACGGCATCGAGAACGGCATCTTCGAGGAGCACGGCTTCGAGGTCGAGCTCTCGACCCAGAACGCCGGTGCCGCCATGCTGCCGGCCGTCTCGAATCAGCAGATCACCTTCGGGGTCGGCAACCCGCTGTCGGTGATGACCGCTGTGGATCAGGGTCTGGACATGCGTATCGCCGCCGGGTACTCCAACTCGCTGGCCGAAGGCGATGACATCGCCGGGGTGGTCACGCGGGCTGACAGCGGCATCGAGGGCTATGCGGACCTCGAGGGCAAGGTCACCTCCGTCAACGCCCTGCGGACCCTGGGGGACCTGACCATCATGAACGACGCCGAGGAGGCCGGGGCGGACCCGGAGGCCCTCGAGTTCAACGAGATGCCGTTCCCGGACATGCCGGCCCAGCTGGAGCAGGGCAATGTGGACGCCATCTGGGTGCCGGAGCCGTTCCTGACCAATGTGCTCGCCGATGAGGCCAACACTCTCGTCGGCTACTCCTTCCAGGACGCCATCCCCGGCATGCCCACCATGGTGACCTTCACCTCGGGGGCCTATGCCGAGGAGAACCCGGAGGTCGTGGCGGACTTCGCGGCCGCGATGACCGAGGCCCTGGCCGCCTCGGAGGAGGACCCGGAAGGCACCCGCGCGCTGCTGCCGGAGTTCATCGACCTGCCCGAGGAGGTCGCCCAGAACCTCAAGATGGAGGAGCTCAGCGGCGAGATCCGCACCGATCAGCTCAACAAGACGGCCGAGCTGGCCGTGAAGTACGGCTTCATCGGTGAGGCTCCGGATCCGGCCAGCCTGTACATCCAGTAACACCCGCGAGGGCCCGACGCCGGCCCCTTGTCGTCCCAGCGCAGCGCCCCTCATCGCTTTGCGGGCAGAGACTAGTACTCATCTCTGCCCGCAAAGTGCGTCTTGGGCGGTGGGCGGTGGGCGGTGGGCCGGTCGCCGGTTCGCCTGGGGGGGGGTACCGCGTCCGTGCTGCTGGGCTACCGGCCGGCGTCGGGTGCGGTGTTCTCGTTCGGAGCATGGGCGAGGACCCGCTCCAGCAGCCCCATCAATTGCTCGGACTCTGCCTCGGTCAGCGGCATGAAGAGCTGGCGGTTGACCTCCAGGGCGGGTCCGTACATCTCCTGCAGCAGGTCATGTCCGGCGTCGGTCAGGGTGGCCACGCGGCGGCGGCCATCCCGGGCGTCGCGGTGCACGCTGACCAGTCCGCGCGAGGCCATGCGGCTGACGAGCTCGGTCAGGGAGGCCTTGTCCACCGCGAGCTGGGCGGCGATCTCGGTCTGGCTGAGGCCGGAGTCGGAGCGGGCCAGGCAGAGCAGGAGCCCGAATTGGATGCTCGTGTTCTCCGTGGAGACGTGTTCGGTCCAGAGCTGGCCGTGCAGGCTCAGCAGGCGGCGGACGGCGAGGCTGCGGAACACCTGGGGAGGGGCCAGTTCGGTCTCGGTTCCGTTCACCTTGGAGCCTCCTGACGCGCCACGATCTGGGTGACAAACAATATTGTTGACAAAATCATGAAAATCTCTTGTCTGCCGGGATCACGGCTGACTAGGCTGTGTCTCACATTACAGGTACCGTCCACCCCCGGCCGGTGCCATCTCGCACTTTGCCTTCCAGGAGCACCATCATGATGAGGAAACTTCGCGTGGCCGCCGTCGGCGCCGCCGCCCTTTTGGCCCTGACCGCCTGCGGTTCGGGGTCGCCGACCGAGGGCGGCACCACCACCGCCCCCGCGGAGGGATCCGAGCCGGCCGCCGGCGGCGACCTGACCCCCATCGAGGTCGGGGTCATCCCGATCGTCGACGTGGCCCCGATCTACCTGGGCGTGGAGGAGGGCATCTTCGAGGAGCACGGCCTGGATGTCACCCTGACCCTGGCCCAGGGCGGTGCGGCGATCGTGCCGGCCGTCCAGTCGGGGCAGATGGACTTCGGCTTCTCCAACGTCACCTCCCTGATCATCGGGCGCGACGCCGGCCTGCCGCTGAAGATCGTGGCGACCGGCCCGCAGACCACCGGTGACGGCGACGACGACTTTGCTCATATCGTGGTCCCGGCCGATTCCGAGGCGACCAGCCTGGCAGACTTGGAGGGCAAGCGGATCGCCGTGAACACCCTGAACAACATCAATGACTCCGTGATCTCCGAGGGCATGCGGCAGGAGGGTGGTGACCCGGAGTCCATCGAGTACGTCGAGATGGCCTTCCCGGACATGGTCGCCCAGCTGGAGGCCGGCAACGTGGACGCCATCGGTGCCGTGGAGCCGTTCGTGACCCTGGCGGAGGCGGCCGGTGGTCAGCGCGTCTACGGCCAGTATGCCGAGCCGGTGCCGGACCTCTCGATCGCCGCCTACTTCACCACGGACCAGAAGATCGAGCAGGATCCTGAGCTGGTGGAGGCCTTCACCGCCGCCATGAAGGAGTCCCAGCAGTTCGCCACGGACAATCCGGAGGCGGCCAAGGCCGTGCTGCCGAGCTACACCTCGCTCGAGCAGGACGTGATCGACGAGCTGACGATGCCGCGTTTCCCGCAGGAGCATGACATCGCCTCCCTCGAGAAGATCGCCGAGTTGTCCCTGGACTCCGGCCTGATCGACGCCATCCCGGCGACCGAAGACCTGATCGTCCAGTAACGGCTGTCCACCACCGCATCGGCCGGGCTCTTCGCGGGGCCCGGCCGGTCCTCTGTTCGCACAGGAGAAGACCCCCATGTTCACCAGAAGACTCCGTACCGCAGCGGTCACTGCGGCCGCCCTGCTCGCCCTGACCGCCTGCGGTTCCGGCTCCCCCTCGGAGGGGGCCGGGGATGGATCCGCACCTGCCGCGGACGGCGGCTCCGCGGCTGCCGGCGAGCTGACCCCCATCGAGGTCGGGGTCATCCCGATCGTCGACGTCGCCTCCATCTACCTCGGCGTGGACGAGGGCATCTTCGAGAAGCACGGCCTGGATGTCACCCTGACCCTGGCCCAGGGTGGTGCGGCGATCGTGCCGGCCGTCCAGTCGGGGCAGATGGACTTCGGCTTCTCCAACGTCGCGTCGCTGATCATCGGGCGTGACGCCGGCCTGCCGCTGAAGATCGTGGCCACCGGCCCGCAGTCCACCGGCAACGGCGACGACGACGCGGCCGCAATCATGGTCCCGGCCGACTCCGACATCCAGGGGGTGGAAGACCTGGCGGGAAAGCGCGTCGCCGTGAACACGCTCAACAACATCAACCACGCCACCACCTATGAGGGCGTCAAGCAGGCCGGCGGCGCCGTGGAGGACGTGGACTTCGTCGAGGTGGGCTTCCCGGACATGCAGGCCCAGCTGGAGGCCGGCAACGTGGACGCCATCACGGCCGTCGAGCCTTTCGTGACCATGGCCGAGCAGGGCGGCGCCCGGAACATCTACGGGTTCTTCGCCGAGCCGGTGCAGGAGTTGTCCGTCTCCGGCTATTTCACCACGGACCAGAAGATGGAGCAGGAGCCCGAGCTGGTGGAGCAGTTCACCGCGGCCATGAAGGAGTCCCAGCAGTACGCCACGGACCATCCGGACGAGGCCAAGGCCATCCTGTCCAGCTACACCTCGATCGACTCCGAGACCGTGGAGGAGCTGACCATGCCGGCGTTCCCGCAACTGCACAACATCGCCTCGCTGGAGCGCATGGCCGAGATCCTCCAGGAGATGGGCCTGATCGAGGAGATCCCCGCGACCAGTGACCTGATGGTGGACGGCGCCGGCCAGTAAACCGATCCATCGCCGCACGCTCCTTCCGCGACGTCGGTCCTCCCGGGGTGCTCCCGGGAGGGCCGGCGTCGTTCCGTCGGAGGGGCGGTGCCACGAATGTTCTCCACAATCGTTGAAATACTCAACGGAATAGCGCACAATGAGGGGGAGTGTGGTCCGCCGCACAATTGCCGTACGCCATACCGCCGCGAGGAGTAGGAACGCATGATCAACCGTGGAATCGGAGACTGGATCCACCGCCGCCGCATCAAGTCCGCCGGAAACGTCGCCGTCATCAGCGCCGCCGGCGAGCTGACGTATGACGACTGGGCCGTGCGCATCGACCGGCTGGCCGACGCGCTCACGCAGCGCGGCGTGCGGCAGGGTGACCGCGTGGCCTACCTCGGCGAGAACCACCCCTCGTTCCTCGAGTCGCTGTTCGCCGTCGGCTCCCTCGGTGCGGTGTTCGTGCCCCTCAACACCCGCCTGGCGCCGCCGGAGATCGCCTTCGCCCTCAACGACTCGGGCTCCACCGTGCTCCTGGCCTCAACGACCATGGAGCCGCTGGCGGTCTCGGGAAGCCGGGGGACCGGCGTCGGGCTCCTGGCCCTGGTGCAGGATGGCACCCCGGTGCCGGCCGAGCGTCAGGACGGCGACCTGGAGGCGGTCGACTACGAACAGCTGCTGGCCGGCGGCGAACCCGTCCGACCGGACGTGGCCGTGGGTCTCGACGACCTGGCGATCATCCTCTACACCTCCGGCACGACGGGCAAGCCCAAGGGCGCCATGCTCACCCACGGCAACCTGACGTGGAACAGCTTCAACGTCATCACGGACATGGACATCATGTCCGACTCGGTGTCCCTGATGATCGCGCCGATGTTCCACGTGGCCTCGCTGGGCATGGGCGCGCTGCCGACCCTGCTCAAGGGCGGCACCCTGGTCCTGGAGCCGCGGTTCGAGCCCGGCCGCGTCCTCGAGCTGATCGAGAAGCACCGGGTCACCTTCATCTCGGGGGTGCCGACCACGTACCAGCTGCTGGCCGAACACCCGAACTGGGAGTCGGCGGACATCTCCTCGCTGCGCAATCTGACCTGTGGCGGTTCCGCCGTGCCCCTGCGCGTGCTGGAGGCCTACGAGAAGAAGGGGCTGTCCTTCACCAACGGCTACGGGATGACCGAGACGTCCCCGGGGGCCACCAGCCTGCCGGCCCGCTACTCCCGCCCCAAGCAGGGCTCCTCCGGGCTGCAGCAGTTCCACACCTTCGTGCGGATCGTGGACCCCCTGGGCCAGGTCTGCCCTCCCGGCGAGGTCGGCGAGATCCAGGTCCAGGGCCCCAATGTCATCAAGGCCTATTGGAACCGTGAGGACGCCACCAGGGACTCCTTCGTGGAGGCCGAGGACGGCAGCTGGCTGAAGACCGGGGACATGGGCTACCGGGATGAGGAGGGGTTCGTGTTCATCTCCGACCGCCTCAAGGACATGATCATCTCCGGTGGCGAGAACATCTACCCGGCCCAGGTGGAGCAGGAGATCTCCCAGCTGGAGGCGGTGGCGGCCGTGGCCGTGATCGGCGTCCCGGACGAGAAGTGGGGCGAGGTCCCGCGCGCCGTGATCGTGGTCCGGGAGGGGCACGAGCTGACCGAGGAGCAGGTCATCGGACACCTCAATGGCAAGCTGGCCCGCTACAAGATCCCCAAGTCCGTGGTGTTCACCGAGGAGATGCCCCGCACCGCCTCCGGCAAGATCCGCAAGCCGGACCTGCGCCGGCAGTTCGGCTGACCGCCCGCGGCCCGGAACCGGTATCCAGCCGACTCGGCTGACCACCCGCGGCCCCGGACCGGCATCCTGCCGGTGCGGGGCCGCCTCCGCGTGGTGCCCGCGGCCCTGGGGTCAGTCCAGGATGGTCTGGTCCAGGTCCGGCTCGGAGTCCAGGAAGCCGAACTTGTGGGCGGTGGCGCTGAGGTCCTCCAGGATGGCGCGATCGAGCTCCCCGGAGAGGTACTCCAGGTTGAGCGAGTCCACCACGGCGGCGTCCATGCCGGTGTAGTCGACGATGGCCTCCCGGAAGGCGTCCTCATCCGCCATGGCCAGCTCGGTTGATTCGGTGATGGCGTCCCGGAAGGCCTCCACCACCTCGGGGTTCGCCTCGGCGTAGTCACCGTTCGTGAACGTCACCATCGAGTACAGCCCGTCGATGGCACGCAGGGAGTCGCCGATGAATTGGACGCCCTCCTGGGCGCGGCCCTGGCTGAGGAACGGCTCCGGGATCCAGGCGGCGTCGATGTTCCCCTGCTCGAGCTGGGCCAATTGGTCCGGGAATCCGATCTCGGTGAACTCCACCTGCTCCGGATCCCCGCCGTCCGCCTCCACGGACTGCATGATGGTCAGGTGCCCCTGGGTGTTCAGCGTGTTGACGGCCACGCGCTTGCCCTCCAGATCCGCCCAGGAGGAGATGCCGGACTCCTCGAGCGCGATGACTCCGCTGGGGGCCTGGTCCTCCGGGTCGTCGACATTCTCGTAGCTGGTCGAATATCCGGCGATGATCCTGATGTCCAGGCCCTGGCTGTTCGCCAGCAGGATGGACTGCGGGTTCCCGACGGCGAACTCGACCGTCCCACTGGACACGGCCGGCAGGAGTGCTGCACCGCCCTGGCCTTGCTGGATGGTCACGTCGAGTCCGTGCTTCTCGAAGATCCCCTCCTCGATGCCCAGCGGGACGGCGGCCGAAGTGGCGATGGGCAGCAGGCCGACGGTCACCGGCGTCAGCTCATCGGTGCCGGCGGCGGCGTCCTCGGCGGGCGCCGAGGAGCTCGCGCCGCTCGGGCTGCCACCGGAGCAGCCCGTCAGCATCAGCCCTGCGGCGGTGAGGGTGGTCAGGGTGATGAGCGTGGTGCGGGTGAAGCGGCGAGGTGTGGCCACGGCTGGCTCCTAGGCGGTGAACGGTCGGGGAGGACATCACGCCACCCGGCAGGCTGGTGTGATCTCGATCACTCTGGCACTCTTGGGTCGGCGCCGCCGGACCTTTCCCTTTCAAGGGGAACGCCGGTTTCGCCGACCGGCCGCCGTGTCTAGGTTGGACACACCGGCCTCGTGGATCCCCTGACGACTGTCCGCGGGATCGAGGCCCGTCCCGATCGGGAGGATCATCACGATGTCACAGACCGAAGCCACCGAATCACTCGCCCAGGCCATCGAACGGACCGGAGGCCCGGTCGAGTTCCTGCGCAACCAGGACTGGCCGTCCATCACGTTCCCCATCACCCCGGAGTTCACCAACTGGCGCGACGAACAGCGGGCCTGGCGGACCACCGTGGCGCTGATGGACCAGTCCCACCACATGACCCAGCTGTTCCTGGGCGGGGCCGATCTCCTGCCGCTGTTGGCGTCCATCTCCCCGAACACGTTCGCCACCTTCCGGCCGGGGGTGGCCAAACAGCTGATCTCCGTCAACCAGGACGGGTACCTGATCGGGGACGGAATCCTGTTCTACCACTCCGAGGGGCACGAGGGCCTGGTGCTCGTGGGGCACCACATCCTCATCGACTGGGTGCGGTTCACCGTGGAGAAGGCGCAGGCTGCCGGCCGGGACGTGCACCACCGGCTGGACCCGAACTCGAACATGCGCTCGGGCCCGCCCACCCTCTACCGCTACGAACTCCAGGGTCCGGAGGCGGACCGGGTCATGGAGAAGGTGTTCGGTGGCCCCGTGCCGGAGGTGAAGTTCTTCCACATCGCCGAGGTGCAGATCGCCGGTCGCACGGTGAAGGCACTACGCCACGGGATGGCCGGCCAGCCCGGCTTCGAGTTCTACGGGCCCTGGGAGGACCATGAGGCCGTCCACGCGGCCTTGGTGGAGGCCGGTCAGGAGTTCGGTCTCCGCCTGGTTGGGGCCAAAGCCTATTCAAGCTCGCCCCTGGAGTCCGGCTGGATCCCCACGCCGTTCCCCGCGATCTTCAGTGACGACTTCGCCGAATACCGGCAGTGGCTGCCGGCGGCCCGGGCTGGCTCGATCGGCGGCTCGCTCTACTCCGAGAACGTGGAGGACTACTACGCCACGCCCTATGACTTCGGGCTGGGCCGATCGGTGAGGTTCGACCACGACTTCCACCGCCGCCAGGCCCTGGAACGGCATGCCGAGAACCAGACCCGGCGCAAGGTCACGCTGCTGTGGAACGCGGACGATGTGGCCAGCGTCGTGAGATCCCAGCTGGAGGACGGCACCCCGGCCAAGTACCTGGACTTCCCGAAGGCGCGGTACGGCTTCTACCAGATGGACGAGGTGGTGCGGGGCTCGCAGCGGGTGGGTATCTCCACGGACGCCGGCTACGTGGCCTTCCCCCAGCTATACATGTCCCTGGCCACCCTGGACGCGGCCATCACGGACGGCGAGGAGGTCGAGGTCGTCTGGGGCGAGGACCCGGTCTCCCGCAAACCCCAGGTGGACCAGGACCACCGGCAGGTGAGGATCCGTGCCACCGTGGCCCCGGCTCCCTATCAGGAGTACGCGCGGACCCGGTACCGCGCCAACGGCTGAGGTTAGGCGTCCTGGGTGCTCAGGGTGCCCAGCTCATCCTGCGCATCCAGGTCGTCCAACTCGTCCAGGAGCCTCAGCCCCCGCTCGGCCCAGGCGATCTCCACGTCCGCGCGGTCCACGAGCCCCTCGTAGGTGAACTTCTTGAAGGCGGTGGTGCGGCGGTGCTGGGCGGCGGGGACGGTCTCGAGCCGGCGGTTGAGGGTCTCCGAGGTGCCGGCGAAGACCTCGTCGATCTGCTGCTGCCACTGCCCCCGGAGTTGCAGGATGTGCTCCCGGTAGGCCGCCAATTGATCGCGGGCGCGGTCCGGGGTGGCGTACTCGAAGTAGGCGGCCCGCAGGTGCATGGGGTCGCGGTCCCGCGTCCACTGCAGGTCGGAGTCCATCCACTCGCCGAAGGCCACGCGGCCCTGCTCGGTGATGGTGTACTCGATCTTCCGGCCCTTGCGGCCCCACGGGACCTCCTCGGACTCCAGCAGTCCGTCCTGCAGCATCCGGCGCAGCTCCGGATAGATCTGGGAATCGGGGGCGTGCCACACGTTGCCCACGGAGGAGCCGAAGCGCTTGGCCAAGTCATAGCCGGTCATGGGCTCTACGGTGAGCAGGGCCAGCAGCGCATTGCGCAGGGACATGTGGTCATCCTTCCTGCCGGACGCCCGTCTGCGGTCTGCTGCCCCGGGCGAATCGGTGATCCGCACCACTGTAACGGGCCGAGAGCCAGATACCTATGTCCATAGGTCTGAGGAACGCCACGTGACGTCCGGGCGTCACACCGGCGGGGGAGGGGTCACGGTGCGCCGCCGGGGCGTCGATCACCGGACGCCGGACAGGGCCCCGTTGAGCACCGGGGCCAGCCGGCGGACGCCCTCGCGCAGTGTCTCCGGTGCCACGAAGGAGAAGGCGAGCCGGAAGTGGGGGTGGGGGCCGGCGTCGGGCGTGAAGGCGCCACCTGGGACGAACACGACTCCGGCCTCCGCCGCCGTGTGCATGAGGGGCAGAGTGTCCAGTCCGTCCGGCATCCGCGACCAGACGAAGAAACCGCCAGCCGGACGGGTCCAGGTCACGCGCGGGTCCAGGGACTGCTCCATCTCGTCCACCAGGGCGTCGCAGCGGCGGGCGTACTCGGCGGCGCAGCGGGCCACGTGGGCCTGCCAGTCGAACCGGGTGAGGAACGCGGTGGAGAGCATCTGGCTGAACACCGGGGGGCAGACGAAGGCCGACTCCGCCGAGAGGTAGAACTCGCGCAGCAGCGCCGGCGGCACCAGCGCCCAGCCGATGCGCACGCCGGGGGAGAAAATCTTGGAGACGGTGCCGAGGTAGATGACCTGGTCGCGGTGGCCCGCGGCGATCGGGGCCACGGGGGCGTCCGCGAAACCGAGCTGGCCGTAGGCGTTGTCCTCCACGATGAGGACGTCTTCCTCGCGGCAGATCCGGGCGACCTCCTCGCGCCGCTCGGCCGGCATGAGCGCCCCGGAGGGGTTCGCATAGGAGGGGATCGTATAGAGGAAGGCGACCCGGCGCCCGTCGGCGCGCAACTGCTGCAGGGTGGTGCGCAGGAGGGCCGGGATCAGGCCCTCCTCGTCGGTGGGGGTGGAGACGGCGTCCAGCTCCCACGTGTTGAAGGTGTTCAGGGCGCCCACGAACGTGGGGCCCTCCACCACGACGACGTCCCCCGGGTTCCCGAGCATGCGCGCCGCGGTGTCGATGGCCGCTTGGGAGCCGGGTGTGATGACCACGTGCTCCGGGTCCGCTCCCGGGATCCCGTCCGCGGCCATCACAGAGCACACCGCATCCCGCAGTTCGGGGGTGCCCTGGCCGGCGCCGTACTGCAGGCTGAGGTGGCCCTGCCGGGCGACGAGTTCATCGGCGATCCCGCCCAGCTGCTCCAGAGGCAGGTCGTCCAGCCAGGGATTTCCCCCCGCCAGGGAGATGACACCGGGGGTCATGGCGAGATCGAAGACATCCCGCACCGCCGACTGCTTCACGCCGCGCGCGCGATCTGAAAGGAATGCTGAAGGGTCGGCCATGGGGCCGATGCTAACAACGGGGCGAGCCGCGGCGGAAGGGGCTGTCAGCCCTGACCGTTGAGCTGGTTGGGGTCGCCGATCTCGTCCAGCTCGTCGGTCTCGCCCGTCCCATCCTCGGGCGCCGCGCTGTCCGTGCCCTCGCCGGGTGCCGGCTCGTCCGCCGGAGTGGTGAACTCCTCGCCCAGCTGCAGCTCGGGCAGGCCGAGGATCTCCTCGATCCGGACGCCGTTCACCAGGATCTCCGCGTTCTCCACCCCGGCCGCCGCGGCCGCCGTGCGGTTGAGCTGAGCCCGGATGCGGAATGACTCGCACTGGCTGCGGGTCACCACGTCCCCGGTCAACTCCACCGTCACGGTGCCACCCTCCACGCGGCTGGAGGAGTAGAACAGGCCGTCCTCGGACGGGTCCACGGAGTTGGTGATGGCCGGCTCGCCGTGGCTATACTGCTCGTCGTCGATCAGGAAACCGACCGCGGAGCCCACCCGGTCCTCCGTCTTGACCGGCACGGACGACGCGCGGACCAGCAGGTCCTGGCAGGCGACGTCCCGGCCCGTGGTCTCCGGCGGGAAGTCCCCGCTCAGGGCCACGAAGTACAGCGGCAGTTCCGCATAGCCGTTCGCGTTCGCCTCGGGGAGGGCCGTGCCGTCCTGGACGGTCGGGGTCTCGTTGGAGGACGGGAAGATCGAGCACCCGGCGAGCACGACGGCGGCCAGGCCGGCGGTCAGCCCCGCGGCGGCCCGGCGCAGGGCCGGGTGGCCGGACGCGTGGTCCGGTCGGCGTCGCGAGGTCATGGAACTCCTGAACGGCAGGGCTACGGCGGGGAATCCTGACTATCGTACTCCGCCGTCCCCGCCCCGCCGCTGCCCCGGCGCCGCACCCACGCGAGGACGTCTTCGGGGTGGATCCGCCGGTGCGTCCCGCGGTAGGTCACCGGGATCTCGCCGCGGTCCGCCAGCTGGCGCAGGTAGGTGTTGGAGACCCCGGCCAACCGTGCCGCCTGGGAGGTGTTCAGCCACCGGTCCTGCTCGGACACCGTCACCGCTGCGCCCGAGGCGAGCCGGCCGAGCAGCTCGAGCACCGCCGCGGTGGCCGCCGGCCCCAGCCGCACCGTGGTGCCGTCCAGCACCACCGTGGCGTCCGGCGTCGGGCCCGGCTGTCCGGAGGGGGCGGGGGAGCCGGCGGGGACGGGAGTGCCGGCCACGGGGAGCCCGGGGAACCCGGGGACACCGGAGAGGCCGGGGAGTCTGGTCAAGATCTCGCGCTCGGCGGCATCGAGGGGGCCGACGGTCGAGCTGCGGGTCAGGATCGGGATCTCTTCGGCCATGGGCCCACCCTAGCCAGGCTGACCCGGGGCGTGCGGTGCGCGGGTAGGCTGGGATCCATGCCCTTGCGTAACCGTCGTGCCGCCGCCCTGCCCGCCAAGTTGAGCCGTTCCTGGCTGCTGGTGAACGCGGCGAAGCCGGAGGATTTCGCCCCCGGGCTCGCCTCCGAGGCGGACTCGGTGCTGTTCGACATGGAGGCCGCCGTCCCGGCCGGGAAGAAGGACGCCGCGCGGGCCAACGTGGTGGAGGCCCTCAACGGCGGCATGTCCGCGTGGGTCAGGATCAACGGGATCGACACTGATGACTGGCAGCAGGACCTGGATGCCCTGTCCGGCGCTGAGGGACTGCGCGGCGTGATGCTGGCCCTGGCCGAGGAGCCCGAGCAGGTCACCCTGACCGCCATGCGCCTGCGCGCCGGCACCCCCGTGATCGCCCTGATCGAGACGGCCGTCGGGCTGGACAACGCCACCGCCGTGGCCAAGGCCCCCGGCACGTTCCGTCTGGCCTTCGGCACCAATGACTTCCGCAAGGACACCGGCATCTCGGACGACCCGATGGCCATGGCCTATGCGCGCTCGCGGCTGGTCATCGCCTCCCGCGTGGGCAAGCTGCCCGGCGCGATCGACGGCCCTCCGGGCGCGGCGGACGCCAATGCCACGGTGGTCGAGTCCTCCCGCACCACCCAGTCCATGGGCATGACCGGGCGGCTGTGCCTCAATCGCGAGCAGGTCGAGTCCATCAACCTGGCGCTGTCCCCGTCCGAGGACGAGGTCACCTGGGCCGTGGACATGCTCCAGGCGCACCAGGCCGGGGCCTCCGTGGGCGACGGTTCCTACCTGCCCCGCCTGGCCCGCGCGCAGAAGATCGCCGACCTGGCCGATTCCTACGGGCTCTGGAACGCCTGAGTTCCACCCGGCCCGGCGGTGTGCTACCCGGCTTCGCAACAAGCGGACATCGAACACGCCCTGAGGGGCCGGGCTGCGGGTAGATTCGATGGCACATGAACCGGCGTGATCCCTTCCATGCCGGTCGGCCCCCTCTGAAGGAACACAAGGAACACCATGAGCAGCAATTCCGAGCCCACTGGGACCACTGGATCCACCGAGTCCTCCATCGGTTCCTACACCTCAGACGCCTCCACCCCGGCCCCGGGCTCCATCGTCGATTCCGGACAGGGCTCGGCCCGCACCGGTACCGCCCGCGTGAAGCGCGGCCTGGCGGACATGCTCAAGGGCGGCGTGATCATGGATGTGGTCACCGCTGAGCAGGCCAAGATCGCTGAGGACGCCGGCGCCGTGGCCGTCATGGCCCTCGAACGCGTCCCGGCGGACATCCGCGCCCAGGGCGGCGTGGCCCGTATGTCCGATCCGGACCTGATCGACGGGATCATCGAGGCCGTCTCCATCCCGGTCATGGCCAAGGCTCGGATCGGCCATTTCGTGGAGGCGCAGGTCCTGGAGGCGCTCAAGGTCGACTACATCGACGAGTCCGAGGTCCTCTCCCCGGCCGACTACATCAACCACATCGACAAGTGGGACTTCACCGTCCCCTTCGTCTGTGGCGCCACCAACCTCGGCGAGGCCCTGCGCCGCATCACCGAGGGCGCGGCCATGATCCGCTCGAAGGGCGAGGCCGGCACCGGTGACGTCTCCGAGGCCGTCAAGCACATCCGCACCATCCGCGGCGAGATCGCGAAGCTGTCCGCACTGAGCAAGGACGAGCTCTACGTGGCCGCCAAGGAGCTCCAGGCCCCCTACGAGCTGGTGGCCGAGGTCGCCCGCGAGGGCCAGCTGCCCGTGGTGCTCTTCACCGCCGGCGGCGTGGCCACGCCCGCCGATGCCGCGCTGATGATGCAGCTCGGCGCCGACGGCGTCTTCGTGGGCTCGGGCATCTTCAAGTCCGGCAACCCCGCGGCCCGCGCCGCCGCGATCGTGCGCGCCACGGCCCAGTTCAACGACGCCGGCGCGGTCGCCGCGGCCTCCCGCGGTCTCGGCGAGGCGATGGTCGGCATCAACGTCGGCGACCTGCCCGCCCCGCACCGCCTCGCCGACCGCGGTTGGTGACCACCCACTCCGCAGTGCGGGCAGAGTGTGGCGGTACGACGCGTACTGCCAATCTCTGCCCGCATAGCGCTAGGGGCCGTGCCCTGAGCGGGATGTTGCCCCGGTGACGGGCGGGCACAACACCGGACGTCTCGTCGGCGTCTTCGCCCTCCAGGGGGACGTGGCCGAACACGTGCGGGTGCTGACCGCCCTCGGGGCGCGGGTCCGGCCGCTGCGTTCCGCCGCAGACCTGACCGGGCTGGACGGGCTGGTCATCCCCGGCGGAGAGTCCTCCGTGATGGACAAGCTCTCCCGGCTGCTCGGCGTGGCCCCGGCCCTCCGGGAGGCGATCGCGGCAGGACTGCCGGTCTACGGCACCTGTGCCGGGATGATCATGCTGGCCGACTCGATCGCCAACCCGATCGCGGGACAGCGCAGCTTCGGCGGGCTGGACATCTCCGTGCAGCGCAATGCCTTCGGCTCCCAGGTGGAGTCCTTCGAGACCGCCCTCGAGGTGCCGGAGGTCTCCGGGGACCCCGTGCATGCCGTCTTCATCAGGGCCCCCGCGGTGCTGCGCGCGGGACCGGACGTGCGGGTGCTGGCGAGCGTGCCGGCGTCGCGCCTGGAAAACCCGGACCACCCGGCCGGGGATGTCCCCGTGGCCGTCCGGCAGGGCCGTCTGCTGGCCACGAGCTTCCACCCGGAGGTCACCGGCGACTGGTCCTTCCACCGCTACTTCCTGGAGCACGTGATCCGCTGACCCGACCCCACCGGTCAGCGTCGGTCGGATAGAGTACTTCGCGTTCCAGCAGAGTCGGAGAAGTCGTGTCACCAGGTTCCACCGAGCATCACCCCGGCACCCGGTTCCGGTCTGATATCCAGGGGCTCCGTGCCCTGGCGGTGCTGCTCGTCCTCGTCTACCACGCGGGTCTGCCGTTCGCCCCCGGTGGCTTCGTGGGCGTGGACATCTTCTTCGTCATCTCCGGATTCCTCATCACGTCCGGTCTGCTCGCCCGCATCCGGGAGCACGGCCGGCTGGACCTCGTGGTCTTCTACTCTCGGCGCGTCCGGCGCATCCTCCCGGCCGCCCTGGTGGCCCTGATCGGCACGGTGCTGCTGACCCTGACGATCCTGCCGCGCTCCCGCTGGGATGAGATCGCCACCGAGGCCACGGGCAGTGTGCTGTTCGTGGTCAACTGGGTCCTCGGGCAGGGGTCCACGGACTACCTGCGCCAGGATGAGGCCGCCAGCCCGCTGCAGCACTACTGGTCGATCGCGGTGGAGGAGCAGTTCTACCTGCTCTGGCCCCTGGTGCTCATCCTCGTCCTGGTGGTCGCCCGCTGGCACCACGCCCGCCAGGAGCGGCCGGACGCCGGCGGGTCCCGGCACCGTGCGGAGTCCAGTCTCGCGGTGGTCCAGCGTCAGTGGATCGTGGGCGCCGCGGTGATCCTGTTCATGGGCTCACTGGTGCACTCCCTGCACCTCACCGCCGTGAACCCCGGGATGGCCTACTTCGCCACCACCACACGCATCCACGAGCTCGGGGTGGGCGTGCTCCTGGCGCTGTTCGCCCCCCGGTTGGCGCACCTGCCCCGGCGGTGGGCCCTGGGCCTGGGCTGGGCGGGACTGGCCGCCATGATCGGGGCCGGTTTGTTCTTCAGCGGAGCGACGTCCTTTCCCGGTGCGGCGGCCCTGGTGCCGACCCTCGGCGCTGCGGCCGTCATCGTCTCCGGCCTGAACGCCCGTGAGCGCTCCGGCGTCGGCTCGCTGCTGTCCCTGCTCCCTATGACGGTCGTCGGGGACCTCTCCTACTCGCTGTACCTGTGGCACTGGCCACTGATCGTCATGGCCACGTTCCTCTTCGAGGGCCTGCCCTGGTACGTCGGCCTGGTGACGGCGGGCCTGGCCTTCCTGCCCGCCTGGGCCAGCTACCGGTGGGTGGAGAAGCCATTCCAGCGGTGGACCGTCGTCCGGCCCCCCTGGAAGGCGATACAGTTCGGCCTCGCCGCATCGCTGGCGGTCATCGTCGGGACGGCGTCCCTGGACCTCGCCACCTCCCGGACCGTGGAGGGCCCCGACGGCTGGCAGCCGCCGACCTATGCGGAGGCCTTGGACGAGGCGGCATCGGAGCAACCCGGTCAGCCGGCACCGCCGGAGGGGGGAGCGGAAGGGACCGAGGGCGCCCAGGGCATCGAGGCGGGGCCGGCGCTGCTCGGGGGTGAGCTGCTGCAGGCGGACCCGGCCGCCGCCCTGGGCCACACCCCGGTCGAGGCGCTGCTGCCCGGCGCGGACGCCGTGGACCTCGACCTGCCGGAGGCCTACGCCCAGGACTGCGTGCAGCGTGACCGGGAGAGCGACCCGCTGGCCTGCACCTATGGCCCGGATGACGCGGAGTTCCGCGTGGCCCTGACCGGCGACTCCCATGCGGCCCATTGGCAGGCCGCCGTGAACCGGCTGGCTGCTGAGAACGGCTGGCAGGTCAGCACCTACCTGAAGTCCTCCTGCCCCCTGACCGGCGGCCAGGTGCTGTTGGACGGGGACGTGTTCTCCGAGTGCGCGCAGTGGAACGCCGGGGTGATGGAAGAGTTGGGGGCCGAAGACTATGACCTCGTCCTGACGTCCTCCTTCCTCTACGAGGCCCCCGAGGACGAGACCTCCGTGCCGGAGGGCCAGGCCGCGGCGTGGAACGCCCTGGAGGAGAGCGGGATCCCGGTCGGGGTGATCATCGACCCGCCGATTCCCGGCTACAACATCCCGGAGTGCATCGAGACCCACCCGGACACCTACGTCGAGGAGTGCGGCTTCGCCGAGGCCGACGCCGACCCCTCAGGATCAGACCAGCAGCGTGCGGCCCTGGAGCGTGCGGCGTCAGCGGTTCCCGTGAACCTGGTCGAGGGCATCTGCCCGGACGGCACCTGCCCCGCGGTCATCGGGACGGTGGTGGTGTGGCGGGACCAGAACCACCTCACGTCCACGTATGCCGAGTCGATGGCGCCCTGGCTCGGTCAGGTCCTCGAAGGGCAGGGCCTGGTCCCGGCCCTCCCGTAGGAAGACACCCCACGCCGCGTGCGAGTCGAGTGTCATGACCAGCCCCGGGCGTTCGGCCTGAGGCGGCTCAGGAGCCCCTCTGGCTCATGGCCTCCTGGAGCGGGGTGCCGTCGAGGAGGATCTCGGCCGTGTAGACGCCGGCGTTGGCCAGGGCGGTGTTCTCCAGCTGGGCGATGATGCGGGGGTCGTCGCAGGTGCCGGAGGAGACCGGGGTGCCGGTCAGGTCCACGGTCACGGTGTCCCCTGAGATGGCGACGTCCGTGACCTTGAGCTCGGACTGGTAGAGCGAGTTGGTCAGCCCGGAGCCGACCTCGTACTCGGCCTGGTCCAGCAGCACCTGGAGGCCTGCCTCCACGAGGGACGGGTCGCCCACGGCTCCGGCGCCCGAGACCGGGGCGGTGGACTCCATCAGGCTGCTGTCCCCGCACCCCGGGAACTCGATGCCCTCGAGGTTGTCCATCGCCACCCAGTACACCGTGGCCTCCGTGGCGCCCTGGGCGGTCTCGGACGCGGACCCCGACGCTGACGCGGAGGGCGAACCGGACGGGGCCGAACTGGCCGAGGGGGAGGCCGTGGCAGACTCGCTCGGCGACGCTGACTCCGTCGCCGGCGTCGACTCGGTGGCCGACGCGCTGGCGGTGTCGCTGGCGGAGGGGGTGGGGCTTTCGGAGGCCTCGCCGCCGCCGGGTCCGCAGGCGGTCAGGCCAAGGGACAGCACGGCGGCCAGGGCGGCGGTGGCGAGGAGCGGGCGTCGGGCGGTTCGCGTCTGACTCATACCCCTGAGCCTAGACGAGGCTGGCGCCTAGACTTGCCCCCATGATGGACTGGATCGCCTCCCTGCCGCTGGTCTGGGCCATCCTCCTGTTCTGGGGCGGTGCCCTGTGCCGCTCCACCGCCACGTACGCCCTCGGCCGGGGGATCGCCGCCGGGGCCGAGCACACCGCCCTGCGCCGCTACATGTCCGGGCCGGTCTACCTGCGTGCCATGCGGTTCATCGACCGCTGGGGGCCCTGGGCCATCCCGTTCTGTTTCCTGACGGTCGGCATCCAGACCGCCGTCATCGGCACGGCCGGCGTGACCCGCATGCGGTGGCGACGGTTCCTCCCCGCCGCCCTGCTCGGATCCCTGATCTGGGGGATCATCTACGGGACCATCGGCATGGCCGTCGTCTGGGCGGTCATCACCACGGCCCTGGCGAGCCCGGTGGCGCTGCTCGCGCTGGTCCTGGGGCTGGCCGGCGTCGTGATGCTGATCCTGTGGCGCACCGGCGGCCTCGCCCGGCTGCGCGCGTCACGCGCGCAGCGCAGGGCCCGCCAGGCGGCCCGGACTCAGGCGGACACCACGTCCGACGCCGGCCGGTAGTCCAGCTGCGGGTCCAGTCCCAGCGGTCCGGCCACAGCGTCGGTGACCCCCTGATGGGTGAGGACGCCCTCGTGGGCGTTCAACCCGGACCGCAGCCCCTCGTCCGCGGCGAGGGCCTCGCGCCAGCCGTGATCGGCGATCTGCAGGAGGTAGGGCAGCGTGGCGTTGGTGAGGGCCGCCGTCGAGGTCTGGGGGACGGCCCCGGGGATGTTGGCCACGCAGTAGTAGATCTGCTCACCCACCCGGAAGGTCGGTTCCTGGTGGGTGGTGGGCCGGGAGTTCTCGAAGCAGCCGCCCTGGTCGATCGCGATGTCCACAAGCACCGAGCCGGGGCGCATGGACGCCACCATGTCCGCGGTGACCAGCTTGGGGGCGGCCGCGCCGGGGATGAGCACCGAGCCGATCACCAGGTCGGCGTCCGCCACGGTCTCGGCGATGTGCATCTTCGAGGAGGCCAGCGTGCGCAGGCGCCCCTGGTGTGTGGTGTCCAGTTCGGTGAGGCGGTCGAGGTTGATGTCCAGCACGGTCACGTCGGCGCCCATGCCGGCGGCGACCACGGCGGCGGCCTCTCCGGCGACGCCGGCCCCGATCACCGCGACGCGGGCCCGCCGGGTTCCGGGCACACCGCTCATGAGGATGCCCGAGCCGCCCTGGGCCTGGGTCAGGTGGTAGGCGCCGGCCAGGGGAGCGAGGCGCCCGGCGACCTGGCTCATGGGGGCCAGCAGCGGCAGCGCGCGCCCGCGGGTGACGGTCTCGTAGGCGATGGCCGTGGTGCCGGATTCGAGTACGGCGTGGGTGAGCTTCGGGTCGGCGGCCAGATGCAGATAGGTGAACAGCGTCTGTCCCCGGCGCATCAGCCGCCATTCCGGGCCCACGGGTTCCTTGACCTTGAGCACCAGGTCGGCCTGGTCCCAGATCTCCTCGGCCGTGGACACGATGCGGGCTCCGGCCTGCTGGTAGTCCTCGTCCGGGGTGCCCGAGCCGAGGCCGGCCCCCGACTGGACCATGACCTCGTGCTGGTGGTGGACGAGTTCCGTGACGCCGACGGGGGTGAGGCCGACGCGGAACTCGTTGTTCTTGATTTCAGTGGGGACGCCGATGAGCATGATCCGACGCTACCGGCATCGGCCTGGAAACGGCAGGGGTCGAGGAGCGCAGCGGGCCAGGACACTCCGCGACCTCAGGGTTGCGGGGTGGGGGTCTCCTCGAAGCGGTTCAGGGCACTGGGCTGGGAGGAGGGATCCGGTCGGTGATCCATCACCGAGGAATCCGTGGAGCAGTCCGTCCCCGCACTCAGTATCGAGGTCCCGGCAGCGAGGTTCCAGGTGAAGTCCGTGAGCCCGTCGGCGGTCAGGGCGAGGGAGAGTCCGCCCTGCCCCGTGCCGAGCCCGGGGCCGCTGGTCGAGACGTCGTAGCCCCGTGCCTCGCCCCACTGCCGGGCTCGCTCCATGAGGGCCTCGTTGTCGTCGCCGTTCTCCGGCCCGTTCAGCGTGAGCTGGAACTGCTTCCCGTGGCGGTCGTCCTCGTAGTCGAGTCCCACCCGGCACAGGTCGGCCGGGTAACCCGCTGGGTCGCCACGGGCGACGAACTCCTCCCCGTTGCCGAACGTCCACTCGCCGCCCACCTCCTGGGTGAACGAGGAGACCGCGCCCTCCAGCTGGTCGACCAGCTCGGTGCTCGTGGCGTCTGCGGGGAGTCTCACCTCGGCCGGCCCCCCGGACGCCCCGGCCGAGGCGACCTGGCTGGAGGACGGGCCGGCCGGCGTCGTGCCCGGGGCGACGGGCGCAGCGCAGGCGCCGAGGGCGAGCACGGCCAGGAGGGCCACCGCGGCCGGGGCCGCGATTCGGGCCGGGCTCATCCGCTGATCCCCAGCCGAGTGGAGGCCGGATCAGGGGCTGATGTCGGTGGGGCGAAGCGGTCTCCCGGGGAGGTGCGGCGCTCGCCCGAGTTCACGAAGTCCAGCATCGAGTCGTCCTCCGAACAGGCGGAGAACGCGGAGACCTGGGCCCTGCCGGTGGAGACGGTGACCACGAGCCGCCCGCCGTGCGGCCCCCGCAGGGTGGTGAACAGGTCGCCCTGCTGGATCTGGGGTCCGGTGCCGGCCTCGAGGACGGTGTGGTGGTGTCCGGCGCCCCAGGCCTCGGCGCGCTCGACCAGCTGACGCGGGTCCGCTGCGCCGCCGCGCTGCAGCACCAGGCGGAACCGGCGCGAGGACGGAGGCTCCGAGGCGGCGGCAGCAGCGATGCACGGCTCGGCGTAGAAGCTGACCTCGTCACTGAAGGCCCGGCGGGCCGGGTGGAAACCGGTGCCGTCCTGGGCGGTCCAGTCGCCACCGAGATGCGTGACCAGTCCGGCGAGGTCCGTGAGCATTGACTGGAGCAGCCGAGAAGCCGCGGTGGGACCGGCGGGTTCGGCGGGACCAGCTGGTCCGGTCGAGGCGGTGGGCTGGGAACCGGTCATGAGAAGAGCTTGTCACGCAGCCAGCCCTGGCCGCCATTGATGACGGTGTCCCCGACGTCCTGCAGGCCGTCCACCATGTCGTCGGCCTTCTCCTGGGACCAGTCCACCGCCACATCGGCCGCGTACTGCGCCACGTCGACGGGCGCATCGGGGACCCAGCCGTGCCGGTCCTGGAAGTCATCCACTGCCAGCTGGCCGGCGTGTTGGCTGAGATCCACCGTCGCGTTTGCCGCGGTCTGGCGGTCGTCCACGTCGTCCCGCAGCTCGTCCTGCAGGCCGTCGACCGTGGTGTCGATGTAGGTGGGCAGCCCGCCCTCCTCGAGGGCCGCATAGAGTCCGGGGCCCTTCTCCATCAGCCACGGCCACGACTCCTGGACCTTCTCGACGCCCTGCTCCACGGCCCAGTCGCCGACATTCTGAGCCTGATCCACGCCGTAGTCCCTGATTGCCTGGGCCCCATCCTGGAGGCCGTTGCTGCCCCACTGGATGACGTCGATGGTGGCGTGGTCGAGCGGGGTGAGGAAGGAGCTGTTCTCCTGCATCTCATCGATGGTGGAGTTCCTCTCCTCCTGAGCGGCGTCCGCCGTGGTGTTGGCCTGCTGCTGCCAGGAGTCCACCGGGGCGCGCACCTCGGCCTGGAGCGTCGCCGTGGGGTCCTCGCGTAGGTCGTCCCACCAGGACTGATCGACCTGCGGGACATCGTCTCCGTTCCCGTCCAGGATGGCGGCGATCGAGTTCAGCGACTGCGAGCCGGCCTCGGTGTAGCCGTACCCGCCCTCGGGGCCGATCTCGCCGAGCTGCCCCATGTGGTCCGTGGTGGCGGCGCCCGGACTGGTGCCGTCGCCGTCGGAGGAGAAGGCCTTGGCGCCGAAGGCGTCATCTGTGGGGCTGATCCGCTGCTGGCCGCCGAAGGGGCTGAGCGTCTGGCCCAGGGGCACGGCGATGTGGTCGCCCCTGGCCTGCGTGGCGTAGACCTCGGGGTGACCGTCCGCGTCCAGAGCCACGTTGAGCGCGGTGGCGTCCGGCACCCGGTCCGGGTCCACCCCGACCGAGCCGTACATCACGTAGGTGTCCACCGTGTGCTCGGTCATGGTCAGCGCGTAGGCCGCGGTGGGGGTCCCGTAGGAATGTGCGGCCACGTTGAACCGGGGGGCGGCGGACGGCGTGCCGTCGACTCCGGGGAAACCCGCCACATAGTCGGCGTTCGCCTGCCGTGACTCCTGGAAGCCGTCCAAGGCGTGGGCGAGACCGATGGACCCCTCGTAGGCGGACTCATTGGAGAGCACCTGCGAGGATCCCAGCGTCTCCGGATTCTGCGCTCCGTCCGGGGTGTCATAGCCGATCCACAGCACCACGGCCCGGTCACCGGTGGTGGCATCGTAGATGGACTGCATCTCCGAGGTCATGGACGCGGCACCGCTGGTCTCGGCACCCATGCCCGGCACCCGCCAGGTCACCGTGTCCGCCGTGTCCGGATTGCCGATGGACACGGCACCGAGCACGGGTTCCTCGTTCACGCGCAAGGAGATCAGGTACCGCTCGCCGTCCGTGCCCGCCGGGGCGTTCTCCACGGCCTCCCGCAGTCCGTCCAGATCTTCCTGTTGGGCCTCGGTGAGATCCGGGTCGTGTTGGGTCAGGTCCAGCACGCGGGTGTGGGCTGCGGCCCGGTCGGTGAAGGGTACGCCCTCGGTGTTGCCGACCAGTGCCGGCAGGGCCAGGACGAGTGCGTACTGCTGCTGCTGCGTCAGCCCCTGCCACCAGGCCGAACCCTCCGCGCCGCCGGGCCAGGCGGCCACGTCCTCCTCGGTCTCCGGCAGCGGGGGAGGGGTGGTGCGGGCGGCGGGGTCCAGGGCGCCGAGGGTCTCGATCTGCTCCGGCGTCAGCGTGGCCAGGTGTTCGTAGTAGGCGGTGAGATCCTCTGCCGAGGCATGGGGTCCGGTGGCCTTGGTGTGGAGGTCCAGGGCCTCGACCACGCTCGGATCGTGGGTGCCGTAGTCGAAGTTGGCCTTGACGGATCGTCCCGGCCGCAGGGCCATCGCCGTGGCCACGGCGGCGGAGAAGTCGGATTCGGCCGTGGAGAGGTCGGTGGCCAACCCGTCGGCGTCCGCCTGCAGGGGCCGTTCGTACAGCTCCCTGAAGGACCACCACGTGGACGGGTCCTGGCCCTCACAGGCGGTCTCGTAGCGGGTCTGGGCGGCTGGGAGGTCCACGTCCCGGATCCTGCTGCGGGCCCTGCGGATGTCATCGAAGGCGTCGGCGGCGGCCTCGGCTGCGGACTGGAGTCCAGCAGCCATGGAGACCACCGCATCGACGTCTGCATCGGGGTCCTGGAAGGCGGTGTAGAGCTGATCGTCATGCGGGGTGTCCGAGTACAGTCCGGGCACGGCCGTCCAGGACTGCTGGAGGTCGCCGACGGTGGTCTGCACGGTCTCGGTGCGGGTCACCACCGTCTGCGCAGCGGTGCGGATCGGTTCGCCGGCTGGAACGTGGTCCGTGGCCGAGAGGTCTACTGTCAACGGTTCCATCAGTCCAGGGCCCCCTGCTCGGCCGCCACAGCGTCCGCTCGTGCCTTCTCTCGCCCGGCATCGTCCTGGATGTCCTGGTCGGCGTCCTGCCAGCTGGTCGTCGCGGCACGGGTGCCGGCGAGGACGTTCTCACACTGCACGATCACGTCCAGCAGCGCCGGACCCAGCGACTCCGTGCCGGCGGACTCAGCCGTCCCGGCGCACGCCGTCTCCCCGAAGGCCAGCTTCAGCTCGGCGACGGCATCCTCGACCCGGGTCTTGTCCTCAGGCAGGTCCAGGACGTCCGGATCCAGGCGGTCCAGGAGGGCGAACATCGCCCCGTAGTCGATGTCGGCCATCGCGCACTCCTCCGTCTCCTGATCTCGGCACCCGTCGAACTCTCTGTGCCCCAAGGTAGGCCGAGACGTGGCGGGAGGCGATGGGGAGAACTGCCCATGGGCCCCGCCTCCGGGGCCCATACTGGTCAGGTGGACTACGAGATCATCACCACCGTCATCGCCGGGCTCTTGTTGGTGGTGGCCGTGCTCGGCACCATCATCCCGATCCTGCCCGGTTCCATCCTGACCGTCCTCACGCTCATCGGCTGGGCCTGGATCCTCGGCTCGCCCGCCGCCTGGACCGCCGCCATCATCGGTGCGGGTCTGGCCATCGCCGGCCTGAGCGCGTCAGCAGTACTGACCGGCCGGAAGATGAAGCGCGAGCAGATCCCGAATGGCCCGGTCCTGGTGGGCGTGGGGTGCGCCATCGTGGGCATGTTCGTGATCCCCGTGGTCGGGCTCTTCGTTGGCTTCGCCGTGGGCCTGCTCGCCGCGGAGTTCGCCCGGCGCCGGGATCTCCAGGCCGCCGCGCGGTCCTCCTGGGAGGCGCTGAAGTCCATGGGACTCGGCATCCTGGTGGAGTTCGGCTGCGCCTCGCTGGCCGCCTCCTCCTTCGCCATCGGCACTCTGGTGCACTTCCTCAACCGCTGACGCCCTCTCCCGCTGAAGCCCTCCCCTTCATCATGCGAAAATCCGGGTGTCGCGCCGAGTTGTGGCTGCGACACCCGGATTTTGGCATGACCAGACGCCCGGAGCACGACGGCGGCGCGTCACCTGGAGAAGGTGACGCGCCGCCGTCGTTGGTGGGGGTGGTGGACCCGATCAGATGATCGGGCGACCCGCCTTCTTGGACTCCGAGACGTCGCGGAAGAATCCGCGGGCGATGAAGAACAGGACGAAGGCCACGATCACGGGCCACATCAATACGTACACAGTCAGCAGAACTGTTGTCATGGTGGTTCCTTTCTGGTTCGTCGCGGCCGGTCAGTCGCGCTGAGAGTCGGTCGACGTGGATCCGCCGGACGTCTCCGATGCCTTGGCGGCGGCAGCGGCCGCCACGATCTGCTCGGGCGTCTGCGGGGTGTCCGGATCGAAGTCGCCGGTGATGTCCTTGATGACGTCGAAGTCGAAGTTCTGCTTCGACCGGACCGACATCAGGTAGGTGACCAGGAAGGAGACCGCGTAGGCGACCAGCGAGGCGGAGAGCACGGTGTACTCCCGCAGCCCGCCAGTCACGACGCCGCCGATGGTGAACGGGGCGGCGGCCAGCACGGCGATCGAGCCGATCCAGATGGCGGGCTTCATGCCGAAGAACCCGAACGACATGATCCCGAGCACCACGCCGATGCCGATCGTGGCCAGCAGCTCGACGCTCAGGCCGAGGAAGCCGGTGAACGCGAACCACTCGAAGCGCACGGGCAGGAACGCCACGAGGGCGGCGAGCACGCCGAAGGAGAAGGCCGCGTTGGTGACCTTGGGCCAGTAGAACGAGGCGATGACCGGGAACACCAGGCAGCCCCACAGGGCGCCGACGAACACCAGCAGGTCGAGGATGTTGAACTGCGCCGTGGCGAAATACAACCCTGCACCGGTGGCCACGATCATGCTGATGCGGCCGACCAGCAGCATGGTCTTCGGGTTGGCCTTCTTCTTGCCGACGGACTGGCCGTAGATGTCCGCCATGACGATGGAGGACAGGGCGGCCAGATCGGAGTCGGCGGTGGAGGACAGGGCGCCGATGATCATGATGAACGCCAGGGCCAGCAGGATCGGACCGAGGTAGGTACCAGCCATCTGGGGGATGAGGTTGTTGACGTCGCCGTTCATGGGCTCGACGCCCAGGTACAGCGCCATCACGCCGAGCATGCCGATGCCGATCACCGATCCGCCGTAGCCGATGGTGGCGGTCACGAAGGTCGGCTTGATGAGGTTCTCCCGCACGGCGAACAGGCGCTGGGCGATGGTCTGGTTGCCGATCGCGTAGGCCAGGACGGCGGCGATGTACGGGGCACCCTGGTTCATGAAGGCCTCGGAGGAGAAGAAGTTCTCCTGCTGCGGGGTGACGTTGCCGGCAGCCACGCCGGCCTCGAACATGCCCGGTCCACCGGCCACGAAGAAGATCACCGGGATGATGATGACGGCCGCGCCGAGCATGAACATCACCTGGGCGAAGTCCGTCATCACCGAGGCGCGGAAGCCGGACCACAGGGTGTACATCAGCACGCCGGCGGCCACGATCACGATGCCCGCGCCGAAGCTCAGCGGGGACAGCATGGAGATCAGCGCGCCGCCGGCGATGAAGTTGGAGGTCAACGAGATCAGTGAGCCCAGGACGTTGGATCCGGCCAGCATCAGCTGGGAGGACCGTCCGTGGCGGGCATACATGACCTCGGCCAGGGTGTGGGCGCGCGGCGCGACTTTGCGGATGCGCTTGCCGAAAGGGTAGATGAAGAGGATCATCAGGGCTCCCCAGAGCCCGTAGTGGATGGGGCCGGAGATGCCGTACGTGTAGCCCGCAGTGGCGGAGGCGTACATGGACGAGGCCCAGATCCAGGTGGCGGTCATCGAGGCCGCCGAGATGCCGAATCCGATGTTGTTGCCGGCGGTCATGTAGCCGTCGGCGTTCTCCTTCTTCCGGCTGATGCCCACGGACATCCACATGGTTCCGCCGTAGAAGAGCACCAGCAGCAACACCACTGCCATGACTCCTAGTTGGTTGATCTCCTGAGCGGGTGGCATCCCGGTCCTTTCATCTCGGCGACAATGACAGCGGCCCGCGGAGCTGGTCTTCGGCCCCCGCGGACCGTGGTGCGTAGCCGTTTCCGGCTACCGGCGGCCCCCTCGGGCCGCGTGCGATGGCCCGTTCGGGCCTCGCGGTGACCTTTCTGGCCACCTCCGGCGGGAGCCTTTTCAGCGGGTCTGCATGTTGTGTCCATGCACCGTGCTGGGCTCTCTCACACCGGCGTTGGCCATGAAGCCAACCGCTGAAGTCTCTCATGTTTGCAACCGCAATACCAGTTCGCGCGGTTGAAGTAGAAGAAAAGTGCCTGGTCAGAAAGGTGTTTTCAGGGTCTTCACAGGCAGTCATGGGCTGGTTCTGGGCTGGTCCCGGGAGGGCGAGGGAGCGCGAGGGAGCGCGAGGGACACTTGCGAATTCGAAGGCTGGCCAGTGAGCGAGTATGATGGCTGAGCGCCTTCCGGCGATGCGTCGGAATCCGCGGGGCCTTAGCTCAGTTGGTAGAGCGTTTCGTTCGCAATGAAGAGGTCAGGGGTTCGATTCCCCTAGGCTCCACTTCCCCCTGATGGCCCGGTTTTCCGCATGAGCACGCGGGACCCGGGCCTATTGAATGGACTCTGGGTCTCTACCCGATGGTCGTTCGTGGCCCTGTGTGCCTCGTCCTGCCAGCGCTCCGCCGCCACAGAACCGCCACGCTCCATCATGACGAAGACGCCCCCAAACAACCTCGGATGAGGCAGTGAGGACCGTGCGTTCGTCGTCAGTGTGGGTCGTCGTCCAGGAGCCGGTGGATGATGGCGGGGACGCGCGTGGTGACGGCAGTCCAGAAGAGGTCGTCATTCATGCCGACGTAGCCGGTATGAGCGGCGATGTTCCGCGTCGTGCGAATGGCCACTGTCTCCTCCGACGTGAGCCGTCGGCCGGAAATGGCGAACTCGGGGCGTTCGAGGAGTGCCGCGAGCCGGATGATCACCATGCTCGCCACGTCGTGGACCGGGCTGCCCTCGGAGAAGTCCTTACGTTCCGAGGCCGAGACGATCTCGGTGCGCCGCAGAATCCGGACGAGCTCTCCCCGCAGATTCTCCGCGTCGTTCTCTGCCCGGCGCCTGGCCGCACGCCGGGGGCGTGGCTGGAAGCGACCTTCGCCGTGGCCTGTCGTCATAGCGGAAGCGCTTCGAGTGCGGCGCCTTGGAGCGATGGGGAGCGGCTGGTGTCGGCGATGACGTCGACGGGGAACCCGGTGAGATGACGGACCTCGTCGGTGAACAAGGCGATGTCGAACAGGTCGGTGCCGGGACCGGGGGTGACGAGAAGATCGATGTCGCTGTCGTAGCCGTCTTCGCCCCGCACCGTCGATCCGAAGACCCGCACGTTCGTGAGCCCGCGGCGCGCGGCGGCGGCAGTGATGGCTTCGGCGTGCTCGGCGAGGGGGAGGGAAGGGCGGTAGTCGGCGGAGCGGAGCACCCGCTCGAGCATCTCGTCCGCCACCGCCACCGCCACCGCCCAGGCAGGCCACGGGCCGGCCTCAGTCAGTGATGGCCGGACCACCCACGGGAATCCTTGAGCACGGTGACCGGTTCTCGAGGCGGTCCGCTCGCCAACTGGTACTCTGCAACGGGCGTACCGTTCTTCGACTGGCGCGAGGCATGATTGACCGCTGGTCCCGGACCCAGTCACCATGGCGAATTCGCCACTCGCGAGACGCGGATCCCTGCGGTGTTCCGGTTGCCGAGACGTGAAGCGAAAGGGGAGGCGATTGCTAGTTCTCCATGCGTTCTGGTCACTCGATCACGGCCTCGGGTTGTGGGCAGAAGACTCCGAGAAGTCCGTCAAGAGCCCCAGCCAGGCGCTCAAGTCGGCCCGACCCCACCCGTTCGCCGTGGCGGCGACGGCGCTGACCGCACTGCAGTACGGAGACGTCGGCAGCGCCACGTTGTTGCTGCCCTCGGTCAAGCGCTCGCCGCTGGACTCGCCTGACGTCGTTCGGGTGGTGCCTCGACCGGTGGGCAAGACTACCCCGTCCCTGTTGCCATGGCAGGTGCCGGTGGTGTGGATTCCCGCTGCGGCGCTTTCCGCCCGTGCCGACGCCCACGAGGGCAACGGTGGAGACGGCAGCAGATGCGGTGGCCTGGTCTCGGCATTGTTCCCGGAGCGGTTCTCGGAGCAGTCCCCGGACGATGAGCGGGCCCCGCTGGACGATGTGGCGGACGAAGTACGGCTCGCGCCTTCCGCGCGGTTCCTCGCCGAGCTGACTCGATTCGCCGACGAACTCGCTGTACGTGGCCGTGTGGTCCCCGGCATCGACTGGATCTCCGGACCCGATGATGGAGGACCCGCGGTGGCCGAGGCGCGGTGGCGAGCCGTGCTCCGTGGTCCTGACGCGCTGGCCTTCGGCGAGTTCGTGACGGCCATGCCGCCCTCGTTCCGCGCCGAGCCGGGTTCCGAGGATGCGGGGGAGCTCGCCGCATCTGCCCTCGACGTCCTCACCGACGAGGCGGTGCGCGCCCGGCAGCCGGAAGACCTGGTGCTACTTCCTCCGCGTCGGGGTCGCACACCGAAGCATCCGCGGGCCGCCGAGGAGTGGATCGAGGCCCTCCGTGGCCGGGATGCGCGCATTCAGGTACCGGAACCGGCGCTGGCCGAACTGGAGCAGGCGCTGGTGCCCTGGTCCGACTATGCCCAGGAGAACAATGCGCCGGCCCGGGCGACGTTCCGGCTCAGTGAGGCTCCGAACGATGACCCAGATGGTGCATTGTCCGCGGGCACCCTGGTGGAAACGCCTCCGTGGCGGCTGGAGTTCCTGTTGCAGTCGTCCTCCGACCCCAGCCTGTTGGTGCCTGCCGAACAGGTGTGGCGGGATGACGGCGCGCTCGCCCGGTGGCTCGGCCGCCCCCAGGAGGTGCTGCTCACGGAACTGGGCCGGGCCGCCCGGACCTACCCCGCCCTGGAACCGGGGCTACGGCAGGCGCGCCCCACGGGGCTCGATCTGGACCCGGACGCCGCGTTCAGGTTCCTGCAGGATGCGGCCCCAGTCCTGGACGAGGCCGGATTCGGGGTACAGCTGCCCTCCTGGTGGGACCGCCGCGCCAAGCTCGCCTTGAAACTCTCCGCGACCACGCCGATGGGGGACGGCACGGGCACGGCGCCGTCCTTCGGCCGGGACCAACTGTGCGACTTCACCTGGAGCCTTGCCGTGGGCGACCAGACCCTCACGGAGGAGGAGATGGCGGCGCTGGCCGATGCAAAGGCGCCGCTCGTGCGGCTACGGGGCCAGTGGGTGACGGTCGACGAGGACCGGCTGCGCCGCGGCATCGACTTCCTGCAGAACGAGGGGTCCCGCCACGGCACAGTCGGCGATGTCCTCCGCTTGGCCGGCACCCACCCCGACGACTCGGATCTACCACTCGAGGTCGCCGGCATCACGGCCGACGGCTGGCTGGGGTCCCTGCTCGACGGCTCGGTTGACGCGCGCATCCGGCCGGTGACGCCGCCGTCGGACTTCCGGGCCACCCTTCGCCCGTACCAGGAGCGGGGCCTGGCGTGGCTGCACTTCCTCTCTGGCCTCGGCCTCGGTGCTTGCCTGGCCGACGACATGGGCCTGGGCAAGACCGTGCAGCTACTGGCGCTGGAGGCGGTACAGCGCCAGGAACACCCAGATGCCGGGCCGACCCTGCTGGTGTGCCCGATGTCGCTGATCGGCAATTGGGAGGCCGAAGCCGCGAAGTTCGCGCCCGGCCTGCGGCTGGCCGTGCACCACGGTGCGGATCGGACGCGCGGCGAGGACTTCGAGGCGACCCTGGACGAGGTGGACGTGCTGATCACCACGTACGCGACCCTGACCCGGGATCTGGAGCAGATTGAGGCGATCTCCTGGAACCGGATCGTGCTCGATGAGGCACAGGCCGTCAAGAACAGGCTTTCCCGCTCCGCGAAGGCCGTCAAGCAGCTCGTCGCGGACCATCGGGTCGCCCTGACCGGAACCCCGGTGGAGAACCGGCTGGGTGAGATGTGGTCGATCATGGACTTCCTGAATCCGGGGATGCTGGGTCCGGCGGAGGTGTTCCGCACCCGGTATGCGATCCCGATCGAACGGCACGGCGACGAGGAATCCGCGGCCAGGCTGCGGGCGATCACCCGCCCGTATCTGCTCCGTCGGGTCAAGACCGACCCCACCATCATCGACGACTTGCCCGAGAAGGTCGAGATCAAGCAGTACTACACCCTCACCAGCGAGCAGGCCTCGTTGTACCAGGCCGTCGTCAACGAGATGATCGAGAAGATCGAACAGTCTGAGGGAATCGAACGCCGCGGCAACGTGCTGGCCGCGATGGCGAAGCTCAAGCAGATCTGCAACCATCCCGCCCAGCTGCTGCATGACGGCTCGCCGATCGGCAGGCGCAGCGGCAAGGTGCTCCGGCTCGAGGAGATCCTGGACGAGATCCTCGCGGAGGGCGACAAGGTGTTGTGCTTCACCCAGTACACCGAGTTCGCCGAGATGCTGCTGCCGCACCTCGCGGCACGCTTCAATACCGACGTCGCGTATCTGCACGGCGGGACCCCGCGGCAGCAGCGGACGGAGCTGGTGCGCCGGTTCCAGTCGGACGGCGGGCCGCCGATCTTCCTGCTCTCCCTGAAGGCCGGCGGGACGGGGCTCAACCTGACGGCAGCCAACCACGTCATCCACCTCGACCGCTGGTGGAACCCTGCCGTGGAGAATCAGGCCACCGACCGGGCCTTCCGGATCGGGCAGAAGCAGCGCGTGCAGGTGCGCAAGTTCATCAGCAGGGGCACGATGGAGGAGCGGATCGACACCATGATCGAGGAGAAGATGGCGTTGGCGAACATGGTGGTCGGTGACGGCGAGGGATGGCTCACCGAACTGTCCACGGAGAACCTGCGCGAGTTGTTCACCCTGTCGAAGGAGGCCGTCGGTGAGTAGACGCCGTGGCGATTCGCCCTTCTTTCCGCCGTCGAAGCCGCTCCAGGTCACCGGCGGCGTCAAGGCCAAGAGCGTGCGGGGAGCCATCGGTACCAGCTGGTGGTCGGCTCGGTTCATCGAGGTCCTGGAGAACCTCGGCGTCGGTTCCCGCCTGCAGCGTGGCCGGAACTACGCCCGCCGCGGTCAGGTCATCTCCCTGAAGATCGACGCGGGCACTACCCTGGCGAGCGTGCAGGGATCCCGTGCCAGGCCCTACCGGGTGCGAATTGGCATCACCGCCTTCGACAAGACCGAATGGGCGGCGGTGGAGGAGGCGCTCGCCTCCAACGCCTGGTTCGTGGCGACCCTGCTGGCGGGGGAGATGCCTGCCGACATCGAGGACGTCTTCACCGAGGTCGGCCTGTCGCTCTTCCCGCGCAACGCGGACGAGCTGAGCCTGGATTGCACGTGCCCCGACTGGGAGGTTCCGTGCAAGCACCTGGCGGCGGTGTTCTACCTGCTGGCCGAGCAGTTCGACGAGGATCCGTTCCGCATCCTGGCGTGGCGCGGCCGCGAGCGCGAGGACCTGCTGGGCCGGATGCACGAGGCGGCGGACGACGGCGGCGATGCCGGTGCGCGCGCGGGCGCCCCTCTCACGGAGGTGCTGGACGCCTTCTTTGAAGCACCGGCGCCGGTCCCGGTGCGGCGGAGCGCGGTGGGCGGTACCTTGCTGGTGGACCAGTTGCCGCCGGTGGACGTCACGGTGCGCTCCCGCCCGCTCGCCGAGGTCCTGCGCCCCGCGTACGAGGCACTTCGGACATCGACTGACCACGACTGAACGCCGGTCCATGGATACACCCCGGGGCCTGGCGGCGGTGCGCTATCGGACCCGGACCAGTCCGCTCGCGGCCCGGCGCAGACGATCGTCCGTGGTGAGCAGCTCGGCATCGAGCACCTCGGCGAGGGCGACGTAGAAGGCGTCGTAGGCCGAACAACGATCGCGGAGCTCCCAGGCTCGCAGGCGCAGGCCGGAGTGACGATGCCGCACGAGTGCGAGTTCTCCGAGTTCGTCGACCGCCCGCCGGCCACGCTCGGCGCTGAGCCAGCCGCGGAGGGTCCAGCGACGGACCACGCTCAGCACCTCGGGCTCGATCAGCTCGGGCGCGTGGATCTCCTGCACGGACCTCAGCGCATGCACAATCGCGGCCGCGCGATCGGTGCCGAGGAGCAGATCAGTCGCCGCCGAAGCGTCGATGACGATCACCGGATCTCGTCCGTGCCTCGCTCTCGGGCGAGTGCCTCGGCAGGCGTCTCTGGCACGTCCAGCGCCTGGCGGGCTGCCAGCCGGTCCAGCATCTCGACCATCGTCGGACGGCGGGCCAGCTCGACGACCTCAGCACGGAGCAATTCCGACAGTGACCGGCGCTCTGCGGCGGCGCGGGCGGTGAGACGCCGGTGAACATCGTCGGGGACATCGCGGATCTGGATCGTCTTCGGCATAGGATCACCCTACACCCACAGTGCATGCAAGGCGGCGGCCCATCGACCGGTCTTCGGGTCAAGCTGTCACCGAGTGATCCGTCGGTAGACGTGTTGCTGCGCCGCTACTTCGCGGCCAACTCCGGATGGAACTTCGCGGTGACCTTCGGGTGCGCGCGGACGAAGCCCTTGAGCATGTTGGAGCCGAACGAGGCCAGCATGGGGTTGTCGGGATCGTCGGAGACGCCGCGGGCCTCGGCGGCCAGCTCGGCCGGCAGGTCCACGGGCTCGATCACGGCGTCCAGGCGCGGGGAGTAGAAGAACGGGACGGAATAGCGGTCCACCCCCTCGTCCGGGGCGACGGCCCGGTGGATGGTGGCCATGAGGTAGCCGTTGGTGGCCACCTCGAGCATCTCGCCCAGGTTGACGACCAGGGCGCCGTGGATCGGCTCGACGGGCAGCCAGTGATCCTGGCCGTAGGGGCGTACCTCGAGGCCTCCCACCAGGTCCTGCAGCAGCAGGGTGATGAATCCGTAGTCGGCATGCAGGCCGACGCCCTGGGTGCCCGCCTCCTTCACGCCACCGACGTAGTGGGCCAGCTTGCCCATCCACGCGCGGTCGCCGGTGAACGGCTCCGCGAAGTGGTTCTCGTCCAAGCCGATGGAGACGCACAGGGCCTTCAGCAGGTCTTCGCCGACGCGGTCCATCAGCGCCGTCCAGTCCATGGCGGCCCGCTCGAGTTCCGGCATGTCCGCGGGCCACTGATTGGGGCCCTGCAGGTGCCAGTACTCCTCGCCGGGTGTGATCTGCTCGGCCGGAACTGGGGCGCGGTCCGGGGAGAAGTCGATCTGCTCACGCGAGTCCGGGCGTCCCTGGGTGCGCTCGGAGCCCACCGAGGAGTAGCCGCGGTAGTGCGGGGAGTTCTGGTTGTGCAGGTCCAGCTTCTGCTCGTCCGGCCGGGCGAAGAACTCGGCGGTGACGCGGAACAGGTCATCCACCTGGCCGGCGGCGGCGCCGTAGTTGACGATCTGGAAGAAGCCCACGTGGTGGGCGGCGTGACGCAACCGGTCCAGAAAGTCCGGGGCGAACGAGCCGTCGGCGGCCCGCATGGTGGTCAGGTCCAGGACCGGGATATCCAACGGTGCTCCGGTCGTGGAGTCGTCAGAGAGCGCAGAAGTCATGGAACCAGTCAACGACGCCGGCCGGCGTCCGCGCGTCTACGTTGCCTTGCGCTACCCCGGGTGACGGCATTTCGTCACATGGTGGCGTTCGGCGAGCCAGTGGTCTTTAATGCCCACTCCAGGAAGGCCTGCCCGGTCACCTCATGCCTTCCCTCGGCCGTCCCGAAGCCCTGGGCGGCCAGGTCCTCGCTGGTCATCACCCGGTACGGAGTGTCCGGGACGCCGTCCTCGTGCCGCACGTCCACGTGCACCACCGGCGCCCCGCGCGCCTGCAGCCAGTCCGCCATGGCGTAATCCGTGCGGGAGTCCCCGCACGTGAACCAGCGCACCGGCAGTTCCCCGTCGGCAGCGATCAGGGCCCAGGAGCGCTCCGCACCCCGGTCCTTGCCACTGGAGACGTGCTCGACGTCCGAGGAGATGATGGTGGAGTCCAGCTGGAACGCCTCGGCGGCCGGATCCTCGCCGAGGAGGTCTGCCACGCGGCCCTCGAAGTCGCGCTGACCTGCGCGGTAGCGTTCCGGGGACTCGCCCACGTTCATCTCGGCCGAGAACATGGCCAGCTTCGTGTCGTCGTAGAACATGGTGTCCGCGTAGTCGCCCGCCAACCGGACCAGGCGGGATTCCAGGTCCGCTGGGAGCCGCATGCCGGCGTCGACCTCCATCCAGGCGGGCACCCCGTGGCCACGCGTGGCCCGGGGCAGGCCGGTCAGGGAGGCGAAGGAGAAGTGGACCGCGCCCTTCTCGCACACCGCATGGAACCGGGCGTCGCCCGGCAGGCCGGCGGCGAGGAGCGGGGCGGCCACGCTCTGCAGCACGAAGTCGGCGGACCGGCCGGTGTTGAAGACCACGGGGATGCCGCGGTCCGCCAGCGTGACGAGTGCCGTGATGATGCCGTCTGGCACCCGGCGGGTCTCGGGCGAGGCGATGGGGCCGTCGACGTCCAGGAGCAGTCCGAGCGGGGGGATAGTGCGCATGCCACCAGATTAGGGGTCGAAGCGGATGCCAGACCGTGGCCCGTCGCCTAATGTGGTGCTGACTACAGTCCACGTGCACCGAAGGGGGTCTCGTGTCCCAGCCTCAGTTGCCTCCGGACGTGGACCCGCGCCAGGAGCCGGACGGACGGCGGATCTTCACGGAGAACGATCTCGGCCGGTATTTCGGGGTGGTGGACCCGAAGGTGCTGCAGCGGGACCGCCGCCGGCGTCACCGGCGGCATGCGATCGTGCTGCTGATCGTCGCGCTCCTCGTGTCCGGGGTGACCGTCACGGCATACCAGGTGCTGCAGGGGGCCTGGAGCATCCCCGGATGGGAGGCGGCCCCACCGGAGGAGCCCCTCCTGTGCCCGGCGGGGGAGTTCGACTACTCGACCGAGTCCGCGGTGACGGTCTTCAACGGCACCACCATCGGCGGGCTGGCCGGGGACGTGGCCAACGCCCTCGAGGGCCGCGAGTTCGTGATCGGTGGGGTCGGCAATCAGGGATTCACCACCTCCAACATGGTGGCCGTCATCATCTCCGGCCCGGACGGGCGGGACACGTCGCTGGCGGTGCAGCGGAACATCGAGGGCTCGGTCTACCTCCCGGACGCCCGGGAGGAAGCCACGGTGGACGTCATCATGGGCACCCAGTACGAGGGGTTGGTCCCCGAGGACCGGGTCAGCACCGCATCCGGACCACTGGACTGCCAACGACTCGAGACCGAGGCCCCGACGGCGGCGCTGGGCTGAGCGATCGCCGCATCAGCCCGGGTTGATCCGGGTGGGGCGGTCCGCGTGGTCCGATCCGTCGCGTTGCACTCGGCTCCATGCCCGATCAGCAAGGCAGGAGTACACATTCGACCCCTATTGAGATGAACAGCGTCCTAATATGGTCGGAACTGGTCTTTCACTTGTGAGTCATGCCATCCCTACGCTGGATCGACCATGCCGCGCTTACCTCGCGTGGCGCAGAGCGGGCCGGCCTGGCCCAGGATGGCACCGGAGAGGGGGTGGCGTGGTGGACCTGCGCCAGATGCGTTATTTCGTGGCCGTGGCCGAGGAACGGCATTTCGGGAGGGCGGCCGAGCGGCTGCACATGGCCCAGCCGCCGCTCTCACAGCAGATCAAGCAGCTGGAGACCACCCTGGGCACCCAGCTCTTCGAGCGCACCACCCGCCGGGTGGACCTCACTGATGCCGGGCAGCTCATGTTGGACCGGACGCGGCAGATCCTGGCCGACGTCGACGCCCTGGCCAAGGATGTCCGCGAGGTCGGTGCCGGCGCCGCGGGCGTGCTGCGCGTCGGCTTCGTCGGCTCCGCCACCTATCGGGTCATGCCGGCCGTGGTGCAGTTGGCCCGGCGTGAGCTGCCCGGGGTCCGCCTGCACGTGATGGGGGAGATGCTGACCCCGCAGATCGAGCAGGGGCTGCTGGAGAACCGGCTCGACATCGCCGTCCTGCGTCCGCCCGTGCAGTCCCCCGAACTGTTGCTCGACGCCCTCGAGGGGGACAGCCTCGTGGTCGCCCTCCCGGCCCACCACCGGCTGGCCACGGGCGGAGGACCCGTGCCCCTGGCCGAGCTCGCGGGGGAGGACTTCGTGAGCTACCCGCAGGGTTCCGCCGTCGCCACCATCACGTCCGAGGCCTGCCGGCGGGCGGGGTTCCGCCCGCGCGTCGTGCAGGAGGCCACGGAGACCTCGACCTTGTTGGCCTTCGTGGGGGCCGGCATGGGGCTGGCCCTGGTGCCCGACGGCGCCCGGCGGGCCGCCGCGTCCCCCATCGCCTACCGCGAACTCGAGAATGCGCCCGAGATCGGCCTCGCCATCGCCTGGAAGCACGGCAGCCGCTCCGGACTCATCCCGCCCTTCCGGGCCCTCGCCCACCGCGCCGTCGGTGAGGTGCGCCACGGGCAGCCCAGCCTCGTCCACCCTCCGTCCCCTGACCAGCAGGAGCGTCCATGAAGATCACCGGCATCGAAGCCATTCCCTACGCCATCCCGTACACTCATCCGCTGACGTTCGCCTCCGGTTCCGTGGAGACCGCGGACCACGTGCTGGTGCGGATCCACACCGATGAGGGGGTCACCGGGGTGGCCGATGCCCCGCCGCGGCCCTACACCTACGGTGAGACGCAGGTGTCCATCAAGAACATCGTCGAGGACGTCTTCGCCCCGCAGATCATCGGGCTGGACCCCTTCGACCGGGAGAAGGTCCACGCCGTGATGCGCCGGACCATCCACAACCAGGTCGCCAAGGGCACCGTGGACATCGCCCTGTGGGACCTGGCCGGCAGGGCCCTGGGCCGGCCGGTGCACCAGCTGCTGGGTGGGTGGACCGATTCGATGCGGGTCTCCCACATGCTCGGCTTCAAGCCAGCCCAGGAACTGCTGGAGGAGGCGCTGCGGTTCGGCGAGGAGTACGGCATCACCACCTTCAAGCTGAAGGTCGGACGTCGCCCGCTGTCCCTGGACATCGAGGCTTGCCACGTGCTCCGCGAGGGCCTGGGGCCGGACGTGGAGCTCTACCTGGACGCCAATCGCGGCTGGACCGCCAACGAGGCTATGCAGGTGCTGCAGCAGACGGAGGGCCTCGGCCTGACCCTGCTGGAAGAGCCGTGCGACGCCAAGGAGGCCATGAGCCGCCGCCGCCTGGTGGAGAAGTCACCGATCCCCGTGGTGGGGGACGAGTCCGTGCCCACGGCCGGCGACGCCTCCCGTGAGCTGCTCTCGGGTGGGTGCAACGCGATCTGCATCAAGACCGCCCGGTCCGGGTTCACCGAGGCCACCGAGATCCTTGGTCTCTGCACCGGACTGGGGGTGGACGTGACCATGGGCAACCAGATCGACACCCAGATCGGCTCACTCGCCACCGTGACTTTCGGCGCGGCCCACGAGGCGAGCAGCCGCCGGGCCGGGGAGCTGTCCAACTTCCTGGACATGGCGGATGACCTGCTGGCCGAGCCGATCGCCATCGCGGACGGACGCATCTCCGTGCGGGACGCGCCGGGCGTCGGTGCGGAGATCGACGGCGAGAAGCTGTCGAGGTACCGCACCGACCGCTGAGGTCAGCTGCCGCTCACGAGCGGCCGGATGCCGCACAGGCGCATGGCCTGGCCGTAGGTCTCGACCATCTGGTCCTCAAGCTCCTCCGGCGTGAACTTCCGGTTGGCGCTCTGGGTGTGCAGCGCTGGGGCGTTGAAGACCTTGATGGCCTTCGCGGCGAGCGCCGAACCGCCGATGGTGGAGGAGAACGCCTTGATAAGCTTCTGCGACTCGCCACCGTGGGCGATGATGGCCACCACGCGGGGGACGCGCTTGAGGAAGCGGTTGAAGGGTTTCACTCCCGTGGCGATCCGCTCCTTCGTGAGGTTCAGGGCGTAGTCCTCCTGGGTCCAGGGGTGGACCAGCCAGGGGATGGTGTACTTCGGGTCCAGGCCCGCCGAGGAGAAGACGCGGAGCAGTCGCTCGGAAGCGTCGTCGTCGTTCTCATGGGAGAGGAAGCCGGACGCGGTGCCGGGTCCGGGGGCGGAGGTGAGGACCAGGATACGGGCTTCATCCACGTCCAGGGCGGGGTCCACGTAGGGGATGGGGCCCTTGTCCGTGTCCTCCAGGGAATCGCAGAGCTGGGTGATCGGTTCGATGTTCTCGCAGTGAAGGCGGTCTTGGCTTTCGGAGACGTAGGCGGGATCGGACATTCGGCGCATGGGTGCTGTCCCTCAGTGTTGATGTGTGGTGCTCCGGTCAGTTCAGACCGGCCTGCTGCCCCCAGTCTACGAGGCGGTCCTCACCCGCACGGAGGACCACTCCTCGGACAGCGGGATGTTGGCGTTCAGTGAGTGCCCACGGGCCTCGACATCCTTCCAGATGGTGTCCCGGTTGATGTCCGATCGGCCACCCTTCGGATAGCCGATCCACAGCACCCGGGCCCCGAGTGCCGGCTCCAGCCAATCGTCCAGCACCCCGTCCAGGGACCGCTGGTCCTGGGCGAAGAGCACGACGGCGGTGGCCTCCGTGATCTCGTCCGTCAGCCGCACGCCCTCCGGCAGGGGATCCAGGAGCGCATGCAGGCCCTGGTGGCCGCCGGCCAGGTGCAGGGTGTCGGTGGGCTTGATGAAGAGCTTCTGCGCGGTGGTCTTCTGGGGCGCGGCGGGGGCGGCAGGCGCGGTAGAGGCGGCGGGGGTGGCGGGCTGTTCCGGGGTCGTGGCCATGGCACCATTCTGCCCCCACCGTGACGGGGGAACGACGTCGGCCCGGCATCTTCCACAGGATTTCCGGGGAAGGTGCCGGGTCGGCTTCAAAGTCCGTGGAGCCCGTCATCTCCAGTGGCCGGGACCGCGGTCCCCTGCCGCTCGCCTATGCTGCTGTGGTCATCATGCGGAGGGGCACGCACAGAGGACTCGATGGTCATGGCTGGTTTGTGGGCAAGGTCATCAGTGACCGCCAAGGTGATCACCGGGGTGGCCGTGGTGGTCGTGGCGGCAGGCGCCACCGGCGTCGCGGTGGCGCAATCTGGTGGTTCGGACGGCCGCGACCGGGCGACCGTGGTCCGGGTGATCGACGGTGACACCATCGACGCGGAGGTCAACGGAGAGGTTCAACGTGTCCGGCTGTTGAATGTGGATACGCCGGAGACCAAGCACCCGGAGAAGCCCGTTCAGTGCCTGGGCCCGGAAGCCACAGCATTCCTGGAGGAATTGCTGGCCCCGGGTGAAGAGATCGATCTCGTCTATGACGTCGAGCGCACTGACCGGTATGACCGAACCTTGGCCGGTGTCTACAAGGACGATTCGCTGGTGAATGCGGACCTGGCCGAAGCCGGACTGGGTGTGGCCGTCCTGTACGAGCCGAATGATCGCTTCTATTCGGAGGTTCTCGAGGCGCAGCAGCGCGCCGAGGAGGCCGGCGAGGGCCTGCACGACCCGGCCGTTGAGTGCACCATCCCAGCCCTGGCCGAGGCCCTTCCACCCTTGGAAGATCTGCCTGCGGCCATCCCCGCAGACGCCGCCGGAGTGGCCGCGGCGCTCGCAGCGGCTGCCCCGGTGATCGCCGCCGGTGAGGCCTTGGGATCTGCTCTGGATCTGGTCGAGTCCGGTAGCCATGTGGTTCTCTCCAAGGCCTATGGTGATCTGGCGCTGACATTGCGGAAGAGAAGCGATGTGGCATTGCCGGCCGCGGTGGCCTATCAACAGGACCTGCTGGCCAAGGAGACGGAACTGGTGGAGGCCGCCCGGGTGGCTGCAGAGCAGAAGGCAGCGGAGGAGAAGTTGGCTGCCGAGGAGGCCGCCGCGGAGAAGAAGGCGGCGGAGGAGCGAGAGGCTGCGGAGCAGAAGGCCGCGGAGGAACGAGCGGCTGAAGAAGCTCGTCAAGCGGAACAGGCTCGCGAGGCAGAAGCTGAGCGGCAGGCAGACAGAGCCCGCGAACAAGAGGAAGCTCGCCAGGCAGAGCGCAACCGTTCGAATGAGAGGCAGCAGGAGGCTCCACGCCGTCAGCAGCCGTCGAATAGTGGGTACGGAACGGACGCTGACTTCCCGGGCTACACGGGGCCCCGCTGCTATGCCCCGGGTGGGCAGTTCTACAAGCCCTGCTGAAAACACGCGTTCTGTGGGACAGGGATAAGTAGTCGTCTCTGGCCGCCCCAAAAGTAGGGAACGACGCCGGCCCGGCACCTGGGTGCGATGGTTCGCATCAGGTGCCGGGCCGGCGTCGGGCTCGGTGTGTTCCGCCGGGCCTGATGCGCTCGGGCCGAGCGGGCACTACGACCGGGGCCGTGGCTGAGGCCGGGTGCCTGGACGGGTCAGTACTTGATGTGCTGGCCGCCGTCGATCGGGATGACGGTGCCGTTGATGAATCCGGCGTTGTTGAAGAAGCCGTCGATCGCGCCGAACGTCGCCACGTGCTGATCCACGTAGTGCTGGACCTGCTCCTCGTCGGTGACGTTGGCGGTGACCAGGAGGATCGGGGCGTCTGGCACCGTCTGGAGGATCTGCTCCTGGGTGGCCGTCAGCCCGTCCTCGTTGAGGTCCACCAGGGTCTGGCGGCCGCCCTGCTGGGCGATCGTGAGGGCGGCTGCGGCGCCGAGGCCGGATCCGGCGCCGATGTCAGCCGCCGGGTATCAGCCCGCGCGGTCCGCCGGGCCGTAGGTCAGGCGCAACATGCGGCCCTGAGCCTCGAGCTTGTCCCGCATCTCCTTGGCCTTGTGCACCCTGACGGTGTCCCGTGGAGGCAACTGGATGGCCACCTCGGCCGGTATTCCGGCCAGCAACTGCCGGGCCCTGGCCACCTCGGCGTCCACGTACGCGCCGAACAAGAGCACGATGTTGAAGACCCACAATACGACCAGCAGGGCCATGACCGTGCCGATGGCGCCGTAGGAGCTGTACCCGGCGAACTGGCTCAGGTAGATGGACAGGGCCACCGCGGCGAAGCCGATCCCGAGGATGGCGAGGACCGAACCACTGCGCAACCAGCCCGACTTGGGCTTCCTCACGTTGGGGGTGACCAGGTAGAGCACCGCGATCATGCAGATCATCAGCACCAGAACGAAGGGCCACCTCAACCACGCCCACAGCGGTAGGAACGTCTCCGTGAGGAAGGTCAGGGTGTCGGTCAGCCCGAGGGGATCTGCGATCGGACCGAGCACGCCGTTGACGAGCGACTGGTTCAGGGCCAGAGACACCAAGATCAGCACGACGCCGATGAGCAGGACCAGTGTCGTCAGGAGCATCGTAGCGATCTGCCGAACGAACCCGCGGCCCTCCTGGACCCCGTAGACGGTGTTCATACACCGGGAGAAGGCCCTGACATAGATCGAGGCCGACCATAGCGCGGTGGCGATGCCGATGGCGAGCGCGATGGCACCGCCCGAGGAGGCGCTGATGATCGTGTCCACCAAGTCGACGACGAGTCCTCGGTAGTCGGTGGGCACGTACTCGACGACCACGTCGTTCACCAACTGCTGCACCGTCTCGGCGTTGTTCGCCAGGACGAGCGAGATGATGGAGAAGACCGCCAGAAGTGCCGGGGCCAGGGAGAGCACCATGAAGTAGGTCAGCGTGGCGGACAGGTCTATGCCCCCGGTGGCGACGAACTCCTTGATGGCACGGGTGAAGGCGTACTTCCGTCCCGGTCCGTTGAGCCGGCCGGGGGAGGGCGGCCGGCCTCCGTGGTGCCGTTCCGACCGGTCCGCCGCTGCCAGGGTCGCCTCAATGGGGTCTGTGATGGGCACGTCGGGGGTCCTCTCCTCGTCCACGCCCTCTGGCCGTGGCCTCGTCGCGACCGTGGGCCCGTGACGCCCGGAGCTCCCCGGTCCTGTACCCGAGACTATCGCCGTGCCTCGGCAGCGTGACTGCCGTGGAGAGGCTGACGCGCCCGGATGCCGCCCCGTCAGCGCCGGTCGACGATCAAGACCCTCGCCCGGACGCTGTGTCGCTGTAGGCGAGGCGCAATATGCGGCCCTCGGCTTCCAGCTTGTCCCGGCCTTCCCTCAACTTCTCCACCTTGGAGATGTCCCGCGGGGGGAGCTGGATCATCTCCTCCGCCTGGATGCCGGCCTGCAGCTGCCGGGCGCGTTCGACCTCGGCATCGATCTCCGCGCCGAGCAGCAGGACGATGTTGAAGATCCACAGGGCGAACAGCAGCGCCATCACGGTGCCGATCGCGCCGTAGGAGCTGTAACCGGCGAACTGCGAGAGATAGATGGACAGGGCCACGCCCGCAATGGCGATGCCGATGATCGCTACGACCGAGCCGATACCGACCCAGGTGAACTTGGGCTGCTTCACGTTGGGCGTGAAGTAGTACAGCACGGCGATCATGGCGATGATGAGGGCCAGGATGACCGGCCACTTGACCCAGACCCAGATCGGCAGGAACGTCTCGGACAGGAAGGTCAGGGTGCCTCCCATCCCGAGGGGTTCGGCGATCGGGCCCAGGACCCCTTCGACCAGCGCTTGGTTCAACGCGAGCGAGACCAGGATGAGCACCACGCCGACGATCAGGGCGAGGGTGACCAGCAACATGGTCCCGAGCTGCTTCACCAGGCCGCGGCCCTCCTCCACCCCGTAGATGGCGTTCATGGAGCGCGAGAAGGCCTTGACGTAGGCAGAAGCCGACCACAGGGCGGTGGCGATACCGATGATCAAGGCGATGATGCCCCCGGTGGAGGAACTGATCATCGTGTCCACGAGATCGACCACGAGGCTCTGGTAGTCGGCCGGTACGTACTGCTTGACCACGTCATCCGCCAGGGTGGTGACCGTGTCGGCGTTGTTGGCGAGCACCAGCGTGATGATCGAGAAGATGGCTAGCAGGGCCGGCGCCAGGGACAGCACCATGAAGTAGGTCAGCCGGGCGGCCAGGTCGGTGCCGCTGTCGGTGCCGAACTCCTTGAGAGCACGCTTGAAGGCGTACTTCCAGCTCGCGCCCTTGAGCTTGGGCGGGTCATCGGGTTTCTCGCCGTGATCCGGAGACGGTGCGTCCGCCGCCTCGAGCGTGGCGTCAATGGGATCTTTGATGGGCACGATCTTGTCCTCTCGTCTGCGGTCCGGCCTGTCTGACTGCCATCCTGTCCTGTTCGCGGCGGATCTGAAAGCACCGCATCGCGACGAGTCACCGACGCTACAGTCGAGGTGTTGTCTCCTGGGGAAAGGAAGGTCGCGTGGCCGGATCGCTGACAGTGCGTCAAGGAGCCCTGGCCGGCCACTTGACCGCGACCGCGGGGTTCGTGGACGGGCTCGCCTTCATCCACCTCGGCGGTTACTTCGTCTCCTTCATGTCCGGCAACTCCACCCGGGCCGGGGCGGACCTGGCCGCGGGGGACCTGCTGGGCTGGGTGAAGGCCATGGGGCTGGTGCTCTTCTTCGTGGTCGGCGTCGTGGCGTCATCCCTGGCCGTGCATGTGCGGACCTCCCGGTCTGGGCGCACCCCGCCTTACGGTCCGCGCTCCACCGCGGTGTGGGTGTCCCTCATCCTCCTGCTGTCCGCTGCCGTCTGCGCCTCGGCCCCCGTGCTGCAGATCGCCGTCGCGCCCGCCGTCGCGGCCAGCATGGGGGCAGTCAACGGCACGTTCACCCGTGGTGGGGAGGTCACCGTGGGGCTGACCTACATGACGGGGACTCTGGTCAAGATGGGACAGCACCTGGCCCACGCGGTCACCGGGGGCAACCGCACCATCTGGTTGCGATACCTGGTGTTGTGGTGCGCCATCGCCGTGGGAGCCATCGCGGGGGCTGTGGCTTACCAGGTGCTGGGGCTGGGCGCGTTGTGGATCGCCGTCCTCCTGCTGCTCGTTCCGGCGGTGGTCTTGAGCCTTCGGGGGCCGCGCGCCGCCTGGTCCTCCCAGACCTGAGGCCGCGCCTTCCCCTCCGCACGTCAGGCGTCGGTTAGGTTCGATGCATGATCAAGTACCTGGGCTCCAAGCGGTTGTTGGTGCCCGTGCTGGGTGCCATGGCGTCAGCGGCCGGTGCCCGCACCGCCGTCGACCTCTTCTCCGGCACCACCCGGGTGGCCCAGGAATTCAAGCGCCGAGGCATCCACACCACGGCCTCGGACCGGGCCACCTACACCGGCGTGCTCGCCGGCTGCTACATCGCCACCGACGCGCGGTCCACAGACCGCGCGGAGCTCGCCGAGATCCTGGTGGACCTTCAGGGCACGACGCCGGCCCGCGGCTATGTGACGGCGACGTTCTGCGAGCAGGCACGCTACTTCCAACCCCAGAACGGCATGCGGATCGACGCGATCCGCCAGCGCATCGAGGAGGAGTATGCCGGCACCCCCTGGTATCCGATCCTGCTGACCTCCCTGCTGGAAGCCGCTGATCGCGTGGATTCCACCACGGGCATCCAGATGGCCTACCTGAAGTCCTGGGCCCGGCGTTCGGGGCGGGACCTGGAACTGCGGATGCCTGCGTTGCTGGACGGGCCGGGGGCCGTGGTGGTCGGGGACGTGATGGACACGGTGGACACCCTGCCGCCGGCCGACCTCTACTACGTGGACCCGCCCTACAACCAGCACCGCTACTACGCCAACTACCACGTGTGGGAGACCTTGGTCCGCTGGGACGAGCCGGAGCACTACGGGGTGGCCTGCAAGCGGGTGGACGTCCGTGACGAGGACACCCGCAGCGTCTTCAACTCCAAGCGCACGATGCCGGCGGCGCTCGCGGACGTGCTCACCCGGATCCGGTCCGAGGTGGTCGTCGTGTCCTACAACGACGAATCATGGATCACCGCAGACGCCATGGAGCAGTCCCTGCGGGAGGCCGGCCATGAGACGGTGGCCGTGCTGGGCTTCGACTCGAAGCGGTACGTCGGGGCGAGCATCGGCATCCACTCGCCCACGGGGGAGAAGGTGGGAAAGGTGTCCCACCTGCGCAACACGGAGCTGGTCTTCGTGGCCGGGCCGGCCGAGAAGGTCGAGGCGGCGCAGGCCGCGGCCGGCAGCAGTTCGACCACAAGAGACCTGAGAGACAGGAGTGACCGTGTCCACGCCATATGAGATCGAGATGGACCTGCGCTGGTCCGACCAAGACGCGCAGGGCCACGTCAACAATGCCAAGATCGTGACTCTGGCTGAGGAGGCGCGGATCCGGTTCCACGCGTTTCTGAAGTCCCAGCGCCAGGACAGTGGCGAGGGCGGCAGCATCGTCGTGGCCCGCCAGGAGATCGACTACCACGCCGAGACCCGGTACGCCCCCGCCATCACCCTGCAGGTGTCCGTGGTGAGGATCGGCACCAAGTCGTACACGCTGCGCCAACAGGGGATCCAGGACGGGCGTCCGGTCTTCACGGTGGACTCCATCCTGGTCTGGCTGGACGGATCCAGCGCCTCCCGGGCGCTGACCGAGGCCGAGCGCGCGGAACTGGAGGCGTGGTCGCTGCCGGAAGGTGAGTCGTAGGCCACAGCGCCCGCCTCCGGGGAATACCGCTCACGGCACCCACGGTTATGCACTCCTGGTGTCCCCTCCTGATGAGGGTGCGGCGCCGACGCCGATCCGAGGGAGAGAGACCGTGCTGAACACCGAGTCCACCCCGATGGAGCCCGTGGACCCGAAGGCGCTGGACCAGCTATTCCACGACGCCCGGACCGCCAACACGTTCTCAGATGAGCCGGTCTCCGCGGATACCCTCCAGGCGATCTACGAGCTCACCAGGATGGGCCCGACCATGATGAACCTGCAGTCGCTGCGTATCACCTGGGTCCAGTCCGAGGACCAGCGGGCCCGGCTGGTGGCCCACGCCGGTGGCAACAACGGCGGCAAGGCCGCGACCGCCCCCGCGGTGGCCGTCTTGTCCTGGGACTCAGATTGGCACGAGAATTTCCCCATGTTCTACCCGCACGCCCCGGAACGCAAGGAGTTGTTCGACGGCGACGCCGACTCCCGCGCGCTGATCGCACGCCAGAACGCCTGGCTGGCCGGCGGCTACTTCACGCTCGCCGTCCGGGCCCAGGGTCTGGCCGCCGGCCCCATGACCGGCTGGGACTTCGCCGGGGTGGATGCCGACTTCAACGCCGGCACCACCTGGAACGCCTTCATGGTGGTCAACGTCGGCAAGCCCGGCGTGGATGCCTGGTTCCCACGACTGCCCCGCCTGGACGAGGAGCTTGCGGTCAAGACCGTCTGATCGCCCGCCTGGCATTCAAAAAAAGCGGCCCGTCCCTCCGAGGTCATCGAAGGGACGGGCCGATTTGCGTGAGCGGGTGAGGGGTGGCGGGTCGACAGGCCGGTTCAGTAGTTCGAGGGCGGGTCCGACGCAGGAAAGGACTCGTTCTCCCATTCCTCGGCCAGTTCCTCATCGTGGCGGTGTGCGGCCGTCTCCACAGGGTCGTCGGCGACGGGCGGTTCGGCCAGGGCCTCGTCCCCCGAGAGTTGAGGTTGCGGCTCGTCGAGGCGGTCTTCCTCAGGCATTTCCGGATTCACGTGGTCCATGGCGACTCTTTCATCCGACGGTAGGGAACCCCAGTGTGGCAACCCTGCAGGGTGCGGGCAAGTGTGCGGTCCGCCGCTCACTGTCCAGGGCGCCCAGGGTGCGGTCGCCGGAGGGTCCTGGGGGCCCGGGCGAGCTGTCCGTGGGACCCGTGGGACGGCCCCGCAGGGGACTCAGCGCGGCGGCATCTGCTGCAACGACCAGGTGTTGCCATCCGGATCAGCGAAGTACACGAACCGGCCCCAGTCCTGTTCGTCCACGCCGCTGCACTCCACCCCGCGGCCGGACAGTTCAGCGAGGGCGGCATCCGCGTCGTCGATCACCATCTGTACGCCTTTTTGCGAACCCGGAGCCATCTCGGTGATGCCCACGCCCAAGACCACCGAGCAGGCCGATCCCGGCGGGGTGAGCTGGACGAAACGCAGCTCGGGGGAGAGGACGTAGTCGTGGTCGGCGTGGAAACCGACCTGGTCTACGTAGAAGGATTTCGCCCGGTCCACGTCGGTGACCGGGATCGCCACCAGTTCGATCCTCATGTCCATGGAGCCACGGTAGAACCGCGGCGGTGCCGGGACCAGGTCCTGGCACCGCCGCGATCGGATCTCAGACAGTGGTGCCCGCCAGTGCTTGGCGTGCCGGAGCCTGGGCCGAGAGGAACCTCTGGTAGGCCGGCAGCGTCAGGAAGTCGGGGTATTCCTCAGCCAGGGCGGAGCCGGAGAAGACCTCCAGAGCGTCGTCGAAGCGGTCGCCCTCGGCGCGATCAATGCGACCGAACTCCTCGTCCATCAGCTCCTGGACCCACTCGCGGGTCACGGTGCGGGTGCCGCCCCCGGTCAGCTCGGCGGAAGACCCGGCGTTGATCCACTGCCAGATCTGGGATCGGGAGATCTCCGCGGTGGCGGCGTCCTCCATGAGGTTGTGGATGGCGGCGGCGCCGTTGCCCCGCAGCCAGGATTCCACATAGCGGATGCCGACCTCGATGTTCATCCGTACGCCTGCTTCCGTGATGGACCCCGGGGTCTCGGATACGGCCAGCAGGGCTGCGGCGTCGGGCGTCACGTCCTCGCGGCGGTTGGCACGGATCTGGTTCTGGCGGTCGGCCAGGACCGCGTCGAAGACCTCCATGGCCACCGGCACCAGGTCCGGGTGGGCCACCCAGGACCCGTCGAAGCCATCGCCGGCTTCGCGGGTCTTGTCCGCACGGACCTTCTCCAGCGCGGTGGCGTTGGCCTCGGGATCGCGGCGGTTCGGGATGAAGGCCGCCATGCCGCCGATCGCCGAGGCGCCGCGCCGGTGGCAGGCGCGCACGAGCTGATCGGTGTAGGCCCGCATCATCGGGGCGGTCATGGTCACGTCGGCACGGTCAGGCAGCACGAACTGATCGCCGCGGTCCCGGAAGTTCTTGATGATGGAGAAGATGTAGTCCCACCGCCCGGCGTTCAGGCCCGCGGCATGGTTGCGCAGCTGGTAGAGGATCTCCTCCATCTCGAAGGCCGCGGTGATCGTCTCGATCAGCACGGTGGCGCGCACGGTGCCCTGCGGGATCCCGAGGTGGTCCTGGGCCACCACGAAGATGCAGTTCCACAGGCGGGCCTCGAGGTGGTTCTCGGTCTTCGGCAGGTAGAAGTATGGTCCGCGGCCGCGGCGCAGCAGTTCCTTGGCGTTGTGGAAGAAGTACAGGCCGAAGTCCACCAGGGCGCCGGCCATCGGCTCGCCGTCCACCACCAGGTGGTCCTCGTCCAGGTGCCAGCCGCGGGGCCGGACGATGATGGTCGGGCGGTCCACGAGCTGCACGCCGCCGAGCGCGTAGTCCTTGCCCTCGGGGGAGGTGAAGTCGATCTGGCGGCGGATGGCATCCCGCAGGTTCACCTGACCGTTCAGCATGTTCTCCCAGGACGGTGAGGAGGAGTCCTCGAAGTCGGCCAGCCAGCACTTGGCACCGGAGTTCATCGCGTTGATGGTCATCTTCCGGTCTACCGGCCCGGTGATCTCCACGCGGCGGTCCTTCAGGCCCGGCGCGAGCGGGGCCACGCGCCAGGAGCCGTCCTCGCGGATGGTGCGGGTCTCCGGCAGGAAGTCCAGGGTGGCTCCGTCGGAGATCCGCTGGCGGGTCTCCTCCCGCTTGGTCAGCAGCTCGCGGCGGCGGCCGTTGAACTGCCGGTGCAGGGTGGCCAGGAAGTCGAGGGCGTCGGGGGTGAGGATCTCCTCCTGCCCGGGCAGGTGCGGTCCGGTGATCGTCACGCCGTTGAGGGTGATGGGCTGGTCGGTGGGGTACATGGGAGCCTCCTGAAGGAAGTCGTCCGCGGCGGCCGCACTGGCGGTGACGCGGTGCGCGTTGAAAAACGCGCGGTGTCGAAAAAGTCGGTGGAAGAGCCCCAGTGGTGTGTGCGGGGTGAAAATAGGGCCCGACGCCGGCCGTCCGGTCGGGAGCCGGCGTCGGGAAGTGCTGTGCTTCGGTGAAGCGGGGCGGGCAACGCCCGGACCATGTGGGTCCGGGCGCCACCCGCTTCTAACCTGGCCGGGACTAGGCCCGGGGCGGGCCGATCAGAACTGGCCGGCCTCCGTGGACCCGCTGAGGGCCAGGGTGGAGGCGTCCGGGTTGAGGGCGGTGGAGATGGCATCGAAGTAGCCGGTGCCGACCTCGCGCTGGTGCTTGGTGGCGGTGTAGCCGCGGGCCTCGTCGGCGAACTCGCGCTCCTGGAGCTCCACGTAGGCGGACATCTGGCGCTCCTGGTAGCCCTTGGCCAGATCGAACATGGAGTGGTTCAGGGCGTGGAATCCGGCCAGGGTGATGAACTGGAAGGTGTAGCCCATGGCACCGAGTTCGCGCTGGAACTTGGCGATGGTGGCATCGTCCAGGTTCTTCCTCCAGTTGAAGGACGGCGAGCAGTTGTAGGAGAGCATCTGGTCCGGGAACTCGGACTTGACGGCCTCGGCGAACTGCTTGGCCAGCTCCAGGTCCGGGGTGCCGGTCTCCATCCAGATGAGGTCGGAGTACGGGGCATAGGCCTTGGCGCGGGCGATGCAGGGCTCGATCCCGTTGCGGACCTTGTAGAAGCCCTCGGCGGTGCGCTCGCCCGTGATGAAGTCAGAATCGCGCTCGTCCACATCGGAGGTGATCAGGGTGGCGGCCTCGGCATCGGTGCGGGCGATGACCACGGAGGGGACATCGGCGACGTCGGCCGCGAGGCGCGCGGCGTTCAGCGTGCGGATGTGCTGGCCGGTCGGGATGAGGACCTTGCCGCCCAAGTGGCCGCACTTCTTCTCGGAGGCCAGCTGGTCCTCCCAGTGCACGCCGGAGGCGCCCGAGGAGATCATGGACTTCATCAGCTCGTAGGCGTTCAGCGGACCGCCGAAGCCGGCCTCGGCATCGGCGACGATCGGGACCAGGTAGTCGTCCACAGTCTGGACTCCCTCGGCGAACTCGATCTGGTCGGCGCGCATCAGTGCGTTGTTGATGCGGCGGACGACCTGCGGGACCGAGTTGGCCGGGTACAGGGACTGGTCCGGGTAGGTGTGGCCGGAGAGGTTGGCGTCGGCGGCGACCTGCCAGCCGGAGAGGTAGATGGCGCGCAGCCCGGCCTTGACCTGCTGGACGGCCTGGTTGCCGGTGAGGGCGCCCAGGGCGTTGGTGTAGGAACCCTCGGCGTGCTCACTGGTCAGCTGCTCCCACAGCTTCTCCGAGCCGCGGCGGGCCAGCGTGTGCTCCTCCTGGACGCGGCCGCGGAGCTTGACGACGTCTTCGGCGGTGTAGGTACGCTCAGTGGTGGCCCAGCGGGAGTTGTGGTCCCAGTCGTGCTGGATCTGCTCGGCGCTGGCCGGGGTGTGCTGGGTGTTCTGCTCGGTCATGGCAGTCTCCTTCGGGGGTCTGCGCGGCGTCCTGACTGGTCACCGCGCCCACCGTGATGGTGCTGATCTGGGATCTCGAAGTGATGTGTATCGCTTCGTTGAGATCCAGTCTTGACGCTCCGAGGGTGATTTCGGTGGGAATCCCAGAGAAAATAGCCATCATTTGTAGCTTTGGTCAGAAAGTTCGGTCTTTGACGCTTGAAATGCCATGGGGTAGGGAGCCTGGCTGGTCGATACGAAATCGAGGATCTTCTTGACCCGTGGCGACCAGGGTCACTCCCCGGTCGGCGGCCATCCTGCGGCCAGTTCCAGGGCGTACGTCTCCGCATCGGCGAATCCGATGACCTGGCGGGGTGATCCGGCGACGACGGTGGGCTGGACCGCTTCGAATGTCCCCGCGGGTGCCAGGGCCTCGGCCACTGATCGGGCCGGGAGCAGGGTCCGGAACTGTGCCCAGGTCGGCGGCATCAGCCGGTGCCGGCCGGCCTGGAAGTCGGCCAGGGCCTCGGCCGCCGTCGTCCACCGGCTGGCGATGCCCTCAAAGGACAGTGTTCCCGGCAGCTGGCCGTCCGGCAGGGCGGCGGCGAAGAAATACGTGTCGTACCGTCGCGGCGGGCCCTCGGGGGTGATCCACCGGGAGAGGGGTCGCAGGCCGTGGACGTCGGGCCGCAGTCCGTGCTCGGACAACAGGCCGCCGAAGTCCAGCTCGAGTCGTTCGACGCGCTCGCGGGTGTCGGTCGGCAGGGTCGTCAGCAGCTCGGGGCCCACCGGGGTGTCGTCCCGGTGCCGGGCCAGCAGGATGCCGGTCTCCTCGAAGGTCTCCCGCACGACGCCGGCCAGCACCTTTCCGGCCCCGTCCGGTTCCAGTCCTAGTAGTCGCCCCCAGGCGGGCAGGTCCGTCCCGTCCCAGAGGGATGGGTCCAGATCGTCCGAGTCATCGATGCGTCCGCCCGGAAAGGCCGAGACGCCGGCGCTGAAGTCCAGGGCCGTTGAGCGGGTGATGGTGAAGATCTCCGGAGCACGACCGTCTGGTGCATCGCGGAGCAACAGGACGGTCGCCGCCTGCGGGACGGGCTGGACTGGGGGAGAGGTCATGCCGATGCTCCATTGGAGTCGAGGGAGATGGTGTGCCGGTGTCGGATGCGGTGCCGGTCCGGTTGGTGGTGCCCCTGGCCGGTGACGGCGTTCCTATCCGGTCAGGGAGCGAAGGGCCATGCCGGCCAGGATATCCTCGGCGCGCTGGCCGTCCGCGGCCCCGGGAGCGTGGAGTGGCGCCGAGTCGGCGCTGTGGGGCGTGGAGTTCACCAAGCCGAAGGTGCCCAACAGGCGGACCTGGCGCTCGCCGTCGTCGAGCTCGGGGCGCAGCGAAGCAAGCACTCCGTCCCAGAGCTGGACGTACTCGCGCTGCAGTCGGCGCACGGTCTGGTTGTCCTGGGGGGCCAGGGAGGGCAGTTCGCGGTCCTGGATGCGGATGACATCCGGGTCCGTGGTGGCGAAGTCCAGGTGGAAGCGGACCAGCCGTTCCAGGGTCTCGGCGGGCTCGGCTGCCCTGTCGGCGGCCCCCGCCTCCGCCAGGATGGCCCGGCAACCTGCCAGGAGCCGTTCGGAGGCGTCCACGAGGATCTCGGCCAGCAGGGCGTCCTTGCTGGCAAAGTGTTTGTAGAGCGCGGGCCCGCTCATGCCCACCGCCTCGCCCAGCTCCGTGGTGGAGACCGCCGCGAAGCCGCGCTCGGAGAAGAGCCGTGCCGCCGACTCCATCAGGGCCGTGCGGCGATTCGCCTTCTGGGTGGCCCGCCAGGTTGCCGTCATCGTGCCCCTTCCCGTGGTTGCTGGAGTTCTTGCTGCCGGATGCCATCCAGCATAGACAACTTCGGTTACTGAGCGATAACCTATTTCTAGTTACTGATTGCTAACCCAAAGGACGGCACTGCCGATGTCAGCGACGTATGAAGACCTGATCGCCGAGCTCCGCGAGCGGCGCACCACCGCGGCGCTCGGCGGGCCGGAGAGATCACGGGAGAAGCACACCGCCCGGGGCAAGATGCTGGCCCGGGATCGCGTGGACACCCTCTTAGACGAGGGCAGCCCCTTCCTCGAGGTGGCCCCGCTGGCCGGCTACGACCTCTACGACGGGGCCGCCCCCGCGGCAGGCGTGGTGGCCGGCATCGGGCTGGTCGAGGGCCGGCAGGTGATGGTGGTGGCCAACGACGCCACGGTGAAAGGGGGCACCTACTACCCGATCACCGTCAAGAAGCACCTGAGGGCTCAGGAGATCGCGGCCGAGAACCGGCTTCCCTGCATCTACCTCGTCGACTCCGGCGGTGCCTTCCTGCCGATGCAGGATGAGGTCTTCCCGGACCGGGACCACTTCGGCCGCATCTTCTACAACCAGGCGCGGATGTCCCGGGACGGCATCCCCCAGATCGCCGCCGTCATGGGATCCTCCACCGCCGGTGGCGCTTATGTGCCGGCGATGAGCGATGAGACCGTGATCGTGCGGAACCAAGGCACCATCTTCCTTGGGGGACCGCCGCTCGTGAAGGCGGCCACGGGCGAGATCGTCACGGCCGAAGACCTGGGTGGTGGCGAGGTGCACTCCACGGTCTCCGGCGTGACCGACCACCTGGCCGAGAACGACGAGCACGCCCTGCAGATCGTCCGGGACATCGTGGCCACGCTGGAGTCGACGCCGTCGCTGCCCTACGTGCCGGCCGACGTCGTGGACCCGGAACAGTCCCCCGAGACCCTCATCGACGTGGTCCCGGTCTCGCTGACCACCCCCTACGACGCCCGCGAGATCATCGCCCGGACGATCGACTCCGGCAGTTTCCACGAGTTCAAGTCCACGTACGGCACCACCCTGGTCACCGGTTTCGCCCGGATCCATGGCCACCGCGTGGGCATCCTGGCCAACAACGGCGTGCTGTTCGCCGAGTCGGCCCTCAAGGGCGCCCACTTCATCGAGCTGTGTGAGCAACGGGGCATCCCGCTGCTGTTCCTGCAGAACATCACCGGGTTCATGGTGGGCCGCGAGTACGAGGCCGGGGGCATCGCCAAGCACGGCGCCAAGATGGTCAACGCCGTGGCCACCGCGTCCGTGCCCAAGCTGACTGTCGTCGTCGGCGGTTCCTTCGGAGCCGGCACCTATTCGATGTGCGGGCGGGCTTACTCGCCGCGCTTCCTGTGGCTGTGGCCGAATGCCCGCGTCTCCGTGATGGGCGGTCCCCAGGCGGCCTCCGTCCTGTCCACGGTGCGCCGTGACCAGATCGAGGCCGACGGCGGCACCTGGAGCCCGGAGGAGCAGGCCGCGTTCGAGGCGCCGACCCGGGAGCAGTACGAGCACCAGGGCAGCCCCTACTACTCGACCGCCCGGCTCTGGGACGACGGCATCATCGAGCCGGCGCAGACCCGCGACGTGCTGGGGCTGGCCCTGGACGTCGTCATGCGCGAGCCCTCGGACCGCACCGCACACAGACCCGCCGGCCAGACGACCCAGACGTCCTCCTTCGGCGTCTTCAGGATGTGAGCGCCGTGCCCCCGACAGCCACTCCGACAGCGACCCAGACAGGCCCCCCGACCATGTTCAAGACCGTCCTCATCGCCAACCGCGGCGAGATTGCCTGCCGGGTGATCCGCACCCTGCGCTCGATGGGCATCCGCTCCGTGGCGGTGTATTCCGACGCCGACGCCGGCGCGCGTCACGTCCGGTTGGCTGACGCCGCCGTCCGCCTGGGCCCGGCCCCGGCGGCCCAGTCCTATCTGGACATCGACGCCGTCCTGGACGCCGCCCGCTCGACCGGTGCCGAGGCCATCCATCCCGGCTACGGCTTCCTCGCCGAGAACGCCGGATTCGCCCAGGCCTGTGACGAGGCCGGCATCGCCTTCATCGGCCCGTCGGCCGAGTCGATCCGGGTGATGGGGGACAAGATCACCGCGAAGAACGCCGTCGAGGCGCGCGGCGTGCCGACCGTCCCGGGCATCGCGAAGGCGGGAATGGACAATGACGCCCTCGCCGCGGCCGCCGCCGGCATCGGCTACCCCTTGCTGATCAAGCCCTCCGCCGGGGGCGGCGGCAAGGGCATGCACGTGGTGGAGTCCGAGGATCAGCTCGCGGGTTCCTTGGAGGCCGCTCGGCGCGAGGCTGCTGCGAGCTTCGGCGATGACACCCTGTTCATCGAGCGCTACCTCACCACCCCGCGGCACATCGAGGTGCAGGTCCTGGCCGACGCCCACGGCAACGTCATCCACCTCGGGGAACGCGAGTGCTCGCTGCAGCGCCGCCACCAGAAGGTCATCGAGGAGGCGCCCTCACCGCTGCTGGACGAGGCCACCCGCGCCCGGATCGGTGAGGCCGCCTGCGAGACGGCGCGCTCCGTGGGCTACCGCGGTGCCGGCACGGTCGAGTTCATTGTCCCGGCGGACGCCCCGGACGAGTTCTTCTTCATGGAGATGAACACGCGCCTGCAGGTCGAGCACCCGGTCACCGAGGAGGTCACCGGGGTCGACCTGGTGGAACAGCAGCTCCGGGTGGCCGCCGGCCAGCCTCTCGAGCTGGGACAGGACGACATCGTCCTGGACGGCCATTCGATCGAGACCCGCATCTACGCTGAGGACCCCGCCGCCGGCTTCCTGCCGACCGGAGGGTTGGTGGAGCACGTGCGCCACCCCGAGGGCGAGGGCATCCGGGTGGACACTGCACTGGAGGATGGCTTGACCGTCTCCATCGACTATGACCCGATGCTTGCCAAAGTCATCATCTGGGGCCGGGACCGTGAGGAGGCCCGGCGGCGGATGGTCGCCGCCCTGGAGAACACGGCGGTGGTCGGCTTCACGACCAACGTCGAGTTCCTGCGCGCGCTGCTGGAGCTGCCGGCCGTCATCGCCGGGGAGCTGGACACCGGCCTGATCGCCCGCGAGTTCGAGGCCCTCGAGTTCGCGACGCCGGGGGAGCGGGAGTTCCGGGAAGCCGCCCTGCTGATGGACGCAGCCCGGGGCTCGTCCGCCGACCCGTGGCAGCGCCGCGATGGCTGGCGCCTGGGATCCCCGGCGCCCCGGCGCTTCCCCTTGGTGGCGGCGGACGGCACCACCCGGACGGTCTTGCTCTCCGGCACCGTGGACGCCCCTGCCGTCGTCGCCGAAGGTGACGCCGGCGTCACCGCGGATGCCAACACCGAGGCCAACACCGGGCCCGACGTCGGCCGGTCCGGGTCCCTGCCCGCGCTCGTCAGGCGCCGGGGGCAGGAGGTCACCGTCACGATCGGTGGCGTCGGGCGCAGCTTCACGGCCGTCGTCGGCCCCGATGGGGTCCAGCTCACCCGCCGGGGCGCCTTGTTCGACATCCGGCGGGTGCGCGCGGACCACCGTGTCCACGGCGAGGCCGAGTCCACGCCGACCCTGACCTCCCCGATGCCGGGGACCGTCCTGGTCACCTCGGTCGATAACGGTGCCACCGTGGCCGAGGGGGACCCGGTGCTCGTGGTCGAGGCCATGAAGATGGAACACGTCATCCGCTCCACGGTGGCCGGCACGGTCGCCCTGCACGCCGCCGTGGGAGACGCCGTCTCCCGTGGGCAGGTGCTCGCGGTGGTCACCCCGGAGGCCACCGAGGGCACCGACGGCGGGGACGGGTCTGACGCGGGCAGTGCGCACACGGAGAACCCGGAAAGCCCGGAGAAGGAAGGGAGCGTCGCGTGAGTGAGAAGCGCATCGTCCAGCGGGGACTGTACTTCGATGAGATGGAGGAGGGGGCCATCTACGTCCACAGCCCTGGCCGCACGGTGACCGAGGCGGACAACGTCCTGTTCACCACCCAGACCATGAACACCCAGTCCCTGCATCTGGATGCGGCATGGTCCGCGGACACCGAGTTCGGCGAGCCGCTGGTCAACAGCATGTTCACCCTCTCCACGCTGGTTGGACTGTCCGTGGCGCAGCTGACCCAGGGGACCATCGTGGCCAACCTCGGCTTCAGCGAGGTGACGTTCCCGGCGCCCATGCGGCACGGGGACACGCTGTACGCCGAGACCCTGATCCTCGGGAAGCGGCGCTCTCGGTCCCGCCCGCACCAGGGGATCGTGGAGTTCAAGCACACGGCCCGCAATCAGGACGGGGTGGTGGTGGCCGTGGCGCAGCGGTCCACTCTGATGCAGGTCTCCCCGGAGGCGCTGGCGGCGTCGGAGGGAGCGAAAGCGGGCGGCGCGGGGCCGGCGTCGGGCGGTGCGGCATGAGCGGCACGAACGGCCACAGTGCCTTCACCTTCGGCCCATCCGTCCTCTTCTGCCCGGCCGACCGGCCGGAGCGGTACGCCAAGGCTGCCGCCGCGGCGGATGCCGTCATCCTCGACCTGGAGGATGCGGTCGCCCCGGCGGACAAGGCCGCGGCGCGGGAGCACGTGGTCGCGTCATCGCTGGACCCGGCCACGACCATCGTGCGGGTCAACCCGGTCGGCGGCGAGACGGCCCGGGAACATGAACTGGACCTGGCCGCCCTGGCCGGCGGTCCCTACCCGGTGCTCATGGTCGCGAAGGTCGAGGACCCGGCCCAGCTGGATCACCTTCAGGAGGCGGGTTGCTCCGTCATCGCGCTCTGCGAGACTGCCGCCGGAGTGGAGAGGGCGTTCGAGATCGCCCGGCACCCGGCCGTCATCGCGTTGATGTGGGGGGCCGAGGACCTGGTGGCGTCCATGGCCGGCCAGTCCAGCCGTTTCGCCGGCGGCCCGCGCGCCGGGCAGTACCGCGAGGTGGCCCGTTACGCCCGGTCACGCGTCCTGGTGGCCGCCAACGCCGCCGGCAAGGTCGCGGTGGACACGGTGTTCATGGACATCGGAGACCTGGACGGGCTGCGGGCCGAGGCCGAGGATGCGGCGGCGTCCGGCTTCGCCGCTACCGCCTGCATCCACCCCTCCCAGACAGCCGTGATCCGGGAGGCCTACGCGCCGAGTGCCGAGGAATCCGAGTGGGCGCGTGCCGTGCTGGCCGAGGCCGAGGTGCAGCCGGGAGTCTTCCGGTTCCGCGGGCGCATGGTGGATGAGCCGATCCTGCGGCAGGCGCGTCGGATCGTGGGGTGAATCCCGCGCGCGCGGACACCACGGCGGCTCGGATCCTGCTGGGACCCGGGCCGCCGTCCAGGGTCAGCGCAGCAGCGCGTCGGTGTACTCGATCGCCGCAGACCCGTCAGCGGCCACGGCTGGCGCGGCGCCGCCGTCGGGGTGGACCTCGGCCTCTCGCCGTCGCAGTTCAACGCGGCGGATCTTGCCGGAGATGGTCTTGGGCAGATCATGGAACTCAAGACGGCGGATGCGCTTGTAGGGGGCCAGATGCTCCCGGCAGTGCTGGAGGATGGCGCGAGCCGTCTCCTCGTTCGGCTCCCAGCCCTCGGCCAGGCGCACGTAGGCCTTGGGCACGGCCAGCCGGAGCGGGTCCGGGGACGGCACCACGGCGACCTCCGCCACCGCCGGATGCTCGATCACCGCGGACTCGAGCTCGAAGGGGGAGAGGCGGTAGTCGGAGGCCTTGAAGACATCGTCATTTCGGCCGACGTAGGTGATGATCCCGTCGGCGTCCCGGCTGACGATGTCGCCCGTGTGGTAGACGCCACCGCGGAAGGCCTCTGCCGTGCGTTCGGGGTCTCCCCAATACCCGACGGTCAATCCGACCGGCCGTGGTTCCAGCCGGAGGCATAGTTCGCCGGTGTCCGTCGCCACGTCACCCGTGTCCGGGTCGATGAGGACGACGTCGTAGCCAGGAAGCGGGCGTCCCATGGCGCCGGGCCGGACAGGCTGTCCCGGGGTGTTGGCGACCTGCAGGGTGGACTCGGTCTGACCGAATCCATCGCGGATCTGGGTGCCCCAGGCCTTCTCGACCTGGGCGATGACCTCGGGGTTCAGCGGTTCGCCTGCCGCCACCACCTTGGTGGGAGGGGTCTTGAGCTGGGTGAGATCGGCCTGGATCAGCATCCTCCAGACGGTGGGCGGTGCGCAGAAGCTGGTGACGCCCTCCTTCTCCATCTGACTCATGAGCGCAGAGGCGTCGAACCGGCCGTAGTTGTAGAGGAACACCGTGGCCTCGGCGATGAAGGGGGCGAAGAAATTGGACCAGGCATGCTTCGCCCACCCAGGGGAGGCCACGTTCAGGTGCACGTCGCCAGGTTCGAGACCGATCCAGTACATCGTGGACAGGTGGCCCACCGGGTAGGACGTGTGGGTGTGCTCCACGAGTTTGGCCTTCGACGTGGTGCCGGAGGTGAAGTAGAGCAGCAGCGTCTCGTCGGCGGCCGTGGGGCTCTCGAGGTGGAACTGTGTGGGCGCCGTGAAGGAATCGGCCCAGTCGTGGACCGCGCGCCGAGTGGACGAGCCGTCACCTCGTGCGCCGATCTGGATGATCTGAAACTCACCCGGGACCTCATCGAACTTGGGCGTCTCGGCGCCGGTGGTGACCACCCAGGATGCCTCGCCACGCTCAATCCGGTCCGCCAGGTCGGAGGCTCCGAGCATCACGGTCGACGGGATCACCGGGGCACCCAGGCGGAAGCACGCCAGCATCACCTCCCAGAGCTCGATCTGGTTACCCAGCATCACGATGACCCGGTCGCCACGCTGGACGCCGAGGGTCGTGAGCCATGCGGCGACCTGATGAGAGCGCTCAGAGAGATCCCGGTAGCTGCGCCGTTCCGAGGTGCCGTCCTCCTCGACGATCACCACGGCCGGCTGACCGGCGCGGGCTCCTGAGGCAATATCATCGATCCAGTCGGCCGCGAAGTTGAACTTCTCGAAACGTGGCCAGGTGAACGTTGCGTTGGCCTGCTCCGGATCAGTTCGGCAGGCCAGGAGCTGGTCACGGGCCTGCCGGAAGGTATCGGCGGCGGACTGCGTCATGGGGACCTCTCTCAGTTACGGGCTGATGTGTGACGCCAGACTACTGATGTGGTGACGTCTCCCACAGGCGGATCTGCGTGGCACGCTCGCTGCGGGGCCCACAGAGCGGGTTGGTCCTGCTATCGCACTCGGGGGCCCATGATGCCGCAGACCGGGGCGGGCCAGGAGTAGCGTGCGTGATCGTCGGCGAGGAGGCGGTCGTAGGCCGCAGCGATGTCGTCGGGAAATTCCACGCCGCGCCGGCTGTCCAGGTCAACGTGGACCAGGACGGTTTCGAAGATGCAGGCCAGCAGACCTTTTTCACGGTCCATGATCAGGGCGACCAGGTGGCAGACCTTGGAGCTGCGCTCCAGGACTCGGACATGGGCGGTGATGGGCGTACCGAGGCGCATCTCCTGCAGGTAGGTCAGGTGCTGCTCTGCCGTGAACAGGCCCATGCGGCGGCTCGCCCGGTAGTCGTCGTCGATGCCCAGGTTTCGGATGACCTGGTCCGTCGACAAGCCGCCGAGGTCCAGATAGTGACGGATGTTCATGTGTCCGTTCATGTCGATCCAGTCCTGAGGGACCTCGTCGGTCCACGAGACCGGAATCTGGAGGACCTCGTCGGTGCTCGGAACGGCGTTGACAACGGCCATGAAGGGACTCCTCGGCATAGAGGCGAGCGACGGGAGGAGCCGCACGTGCAGGTTGATCAGGCCGATCCAGGCTGGTCCGGACGGCATTTCGGCAGAGCGCAGTGACCACTCTCCGTCGAACTATTGATCTTGCCCTCAAACTCCAACGATTGGAAGGCCTAGTAATTACTAGGAAGCCCTAGTACCTTGGTCCGCAGATCGAATGTCACCCCGTGTCGAGGAGAGCGCTCCATGAAGATTGTCGTATTGGCGAAGCAGGTTCCGGATACCTGGTCGGATCGGAAGATCGACCTGGAGTCAGGAATTTTGGACCGTTCCGCATCGGAGCCGGTGCCGGACGAAATCAACGAGCGGGCGCTGGAGAACGCGCTGGCGTTCAAGGACGAGAACAAGGACACCGAGATCGTGGTCGTCGCGATGGGGCCGGAGGATGCCACGAAGACGCTGCGGAAGCTGCTCTCGATGGGCGCCGACTCCGCAGTCCTGGTCTCAGATGCGGCCCTGGCCGGATCGGACATGGTCCAGACCGCACGGGTGCTGGCCGCCGCGATCGAGAAGGTCGGCGGAGCCGACCTGGTGGTCGCCGGCAATGAGGCCACCGATGGCCGCGGCGGGATGATCCCGGCCATGGTCGCCGAGGTGCTCGGCCTGCCGGTGCTGCCGGGCCTGGACGAGATCCAGATCGCCGCGGACCGGGTCTCCGGTGAGGCAGTGGTCGATGGCGGCGCGCTGCAGGTCTCCTCCGGCTACCCGGCGGTGGTCTCGGTGACGGAGAAGACGGCCGAGCCGAGGTTCCCGAACTTCAAGGGGATCATGGCGGCGAAGAAGAAGCCGCTGGAGAACTGGTCGCTGGCGGACCTGGGGATCCAGGCCGGCCCGGAGGCGGCGTCCGTCCGGTCGGTGATGGTCTCCGCGGCCGCCCGCCCGCCGAAGGAAGCCGGTCCGAAGGTCGCCGATGACGGCACCGCGGCAGCGCAGCTGGCCGAGTTCCTGGCGACGAACCGGCTCATCTGAGCCCGGCGCCCCTGATCTGACCTGTGAATCGCACGAGACTTTTGAGCTGAAGGAAGCACGCACATGGCGACTGTTGGAAATGTACTGGTCCTGATCGAGACGACCACCGAGGGGGCCCCGAAGTCCACGGCGGCGGGCCTGCTGGGGGCCGCTGCCGGCCTGGGGAACCCCGTGGCGGTGGCGGTAACCGCCCCCGGGGCGCCCGGGAACCTGGCCGCCGACCTGGGAGCGCTGGGCGCGGCTCAGGTCTACCTGGCCGAGTCGGAGACCGCGGCCACCGAGCTGGGCTCCGCCGCCGTCGGCGCCTTGGCCGATGCTGTGCAGGCCTTCTCGGCACCGGTCGTGCTGCTCTCGGCCACGAATGACTCCAAGGCGGTGGCCGGACGTCTGGCGATCGTGGCCGGCGGGTCCGTGGCCAGCGACGTCGTCGGCATCGCCTACGACGAGGAGGGCCAGGAGGTCATCGCCTCCCACGCCGTGTTCGGCGGGGACTTCACCACCGAGTCCACCGTCGAGGGCGGCCTGTTGATCGCGACCGTGCGCCCCGGCTCGATCGAGGCCCGCGCCGAGGCCGTGGCCGCCCCGGAGGTGACGACGGCCGCCGTATCCACGCAGGCTGCGAAGGGCGCCGTGATCGACTCGGCCAGCGAGGCCCCGGCCACCTCGGACCGCCCGGCGCTGCGGGGCGCCAAGGCCGTGGTCTCCGGTGGTCGAGGGGTGGGTTCGAAGGAGGCCTTCTCCGTGGTCGAAGACCTCGCAGACGTGCTCGGTGCGGCCGTGGGCGCCTCCCGTGCCGCAGTGGATGCCGGCTATGTCCCGCAGTCCTACCAGGTCGGCCAGACCGGTGTGACGGTGACCCCGCAGCTGTATGTGGCGCTGGGGATCTCCGGGGCGATCCAGCACCGGGCCGGCATGCAGACCTCCAAGACGATCATCGCGATCAACAAGGACGAGGACGCCCCGATCTTCGAGGTCGCGGACTTCGGGATCGTCGGCGACGTGTTCACCGTGGTCCCGCAGCTGATCGAGGAGATCGGCAAGCGCCGCAACTAATCCCCGCCGGCCCGCCGCCCGCAGAGCACCACGTTCTGTGGGCGGCGCTGGCCAGCGAAGGCTTTTTCCTCCCCGGCGCATCGGGCGCACCGTGATGATCCCCTCAGAAGGACTGAATAGCACCATGAGCAGCGAGCAGAAACCGGGACAGTCTCCGGCACGGCGCCGGATGGCCGGTTACACACCGCCGGCAGCGCAGTCCGCGGCGCCGGCCACCGAACACGAAGCCCCGGCACCAGCCGTGGCTGAGCCCGAGGCCACTGCTCCTGAGACACAGGTGCCAGAGCTGCCGACCGCGGCCCAGACCCCGACTCCCGCTGGGCAGGTGGAACCTGCCTCGGCGGCCGCGGCTCACCAGCCGGAGGAGACACCCGAGCCGGCGGCAACGGAGGCCTCCGCCCGGAAGCGCCGGATGGGCAGCGCCCCCGCTCCGGCTGCAGCCGCTGCACCCACTGCACCCGCAGCGCCGGCGGGTCAGGATGCGTCACCGGCCGGTCAGGATGCAGCGACGGCCCAGCCCGCCGCGGGTGAGCCGACGGCATACCCGGCCGCTGCGAACGCGCCGACGGCCTCGGCTGCTGGTGCGCCGAAGCGTCGCATGGGCGGCGCCCCCGCGGCCCAGGCCAGCACCCCGCCGGCACCGGCGTCGGATACCCCAGCGTCCGAGATCGGCGATGCGGCGGCCTCGAAGAAGCGGATGGGCGGGGCCCCGACGTCTGCCAAGACCCGCATGGGTGCAGCCCCGGCTACCGGGTCTGCTGCCTCCACAGCGGCTGCCTCATCTTCAACAGCCCCCGCCTCGACCGGCTCCGCGACGCCGGCCCCTGCAGCCTCCACCACAGCTCCCTCCGCCTCGACCACCGCATCCACCTCGGGAACCGCCGCCACGACCACGTCGGCCAACCGGCCGCCGTCGGGCACCGCCGGCACCCCGGGTCCGGCCGGTGCGGCGACCCCGCCGAAGCCGGAGCGCCCGTGGGTCAAGCCGGCGCTGATCATCGGCGGTCTGGTAGTCGTGGCCGTCGCCGTCGTGCTGGGTGCCCGCTGGCTGCGGACCCTGGAGGGTGTGCAGGAGTTCATCGCCACCTATGACGGTCATTCCACCCAGTTGGAGGCGGCCCCTGAGGGCATGCCCTGGTGGATGGGCTGGCAGCACTTCTTCAACATGTTCCTGATCGTGCTGATCATCCGCACCGGTCTGCAGGTCCGCAACGAGCGCAAGCCCCCCGGCTACTGGACGGCGAAGAAGGGCTCCTTCTTCTCCCCGAAGGGCAATACCCCCAAGAAGGTGTCCCTGACCCAGTGGCTGCACCAGTCCCTGGACGTGCTCTGGGTCCTCAACGGGCTCATCTTCATCATCCTGCTGTTCGCCACGGGCCACTGGATGCGGATCGTGCCCACGGACTGGGACGTGTTCCCGAACATGCTCTCCGGAGCCATCCAATACGCCTCCCTGGACTGGCCCACCGAGAACGGCTGGGTGAACTACAACGCCCTGCAGACGGTCGCCTACGGATTCACCGTGTTCATAGCGGCCCCACTGGCGATCCTCTCCGGGATCCGGTTCTCCACCTGGTGGCCGGACAACGCGGAGAAGCTCAACAAGATCTACCCGGTCGAATGGGCCCGGGCCACCCACTTCCCGGTGATGATCTACTTCGTGGCGTTCACGATCGTGCACGTGTTCCTGGTGTTCTTCACCGGGGCCTTGCGGAACCTGAACCACATGTACACCTCCCGCGACGTCGTGGACTGGTGGGGCCTGGTGATCTTCCTGGTCTCCTTGGTGGTCACCGCCGCCGCCTGGTTCCTGTCCAAGCCCCTGTTCACCACCCCGATCGCCGCCCAGATGGGCAAGATCTCCAAGTAACACGGCCAGTACCCCCACCGGTGCCCACCCGTGACCCGGGGCGGGGCCGGCTCACCAGCCACCCCGCGATCCGGGGTCGGCGCCAGACGAAGGACTGACAGCATGCTCCGCATCACCGATGACCAGCAGGCACTCGTGGACGCCGTCCGCGCTTTCGCCTCCGAGCGTATCGCCCCGCACGCCTTGGAGTGGGACGAGCAGAAGCACTTCCCGGTGGACGTCCTGGCCGAGGCCGGCGAGCTCGGCCTCGGCGGCATCTACGTGGACGAGGCGTACGGCGGTGCCGGGCTGGAGCGCAAGGACGCCGTCCTCATCTTCGAAGAGCTGTCCAAGGCTGACCCCGCCTTGGCCGCGTACATCTCCATCCACAACATGGTGGTGTGGATGATCGATTCCTTCGGCACGGACGAGCAGCGGGCGAAGTGGGTGCCGGAACTCGTCGGCATGCAACGCCTCGGCAGTTACTGCCTAACTGAACCCGGCGCCGGCTCCGATGCGGCCTCCCTGGCCACCCGCGCGGTCCGGGACGGGGACGACTACGTCCTCAACGGCGTCAAGCAGTTCATCTCCGGGGCCGGCACCTCCGAGTACTACGTGGTGATGTGCCGGACCGCGGACACGGGGTCCAAGGGCATCTCCACGGTGGTGGTCCACAAGGACACCCCGGGACTGTCCTTCGGACCGAACGAGAAGAAGATGGGGTGGAACACCCAGCCCACCCGGCAGGTGATCTTCGAGGACGCCCGCGTCCCGGTGGCCAACCGTCTCGGCGAGGAGGGCGACGGCTTCCACATCGCCATGAAGGGGCTCAACGGTGGCCGCATCAACATCGGTGCCTGCTCTCTCGGCGGGGGACAAGCCGCACTGGAGAAGGCGACCGCCTACCTCAAGGAACGCACCGCCTTCGGTGAGCCGCTGACCACCAAGCAGTCCCTGGTCTTCGATCTGGCAGACATGGCCACGAGCCTGGAGTCCGCCCGCACCCTCCTGATGCGTGCCGCCGACGCCCTGGACCGGAAGGACCCGGACACCGTCCGCCTGTGCGCCATGGCCAAACTCGTGGCCACCGACGCAGGGTTCGAAGCTGCCAACAAGGCCCTCCAGCTCCACGGGGGCTACGGCTACCTGCACGAGTACGGCATCGAGAAGATTACCCGCGATCTGCGGGTCCACCAGATCCTGGAGGGATCCAACGAGATCATGCGGCTGATCGTCGGCCGCATGCTGGTCGACGGCTGAGAGGAATCCATGAGCACCGACACGCCCACCGCTGAAACCGAACCCGAGGTCATCGTCCGCCGCGCGGGCCTCCTCGGGCACCTCATCCTCAATCGCCCGAAGGCGCTGAACTCGCTGACCCACGGGATGGTGCAGACCGTCCGGGACACGCTGGAGCAGTGGCGGGAAGACGACACCGTCGCGACCGTCCTGATCTCGGGTGCGGGGGAGAAGGGGCTGTGCGCCGGCGGGGACGTCGTCTCCCTCTACCGCGCCGCTGTGGACGGCCGCCCGGAGGTCGGGGACGCCTTCTTCGCCGACGAGTACGCCATGAACGCGCTGATCGCCGACTACCCGAAGCCGTACGTCGCCTTCATGGACGGCATCGTGCTGGGCGGCGGCGTCGGGATCTCCGCGCACGGCAACCAGCGCATCGTCACCGAGCGGACCCGGCTGGGGATGCCGGAGACCGGCATCGGCTTCTTTCCCGACGTCGGCGGGGCCTGGCTGCTGGCCCGCACCCCCTCACACCTCGGGTTGCACATGGCGCTCACCTCCGGTCACGTCACCGGAGCCGACGCCCTCGCTGCCGGCTTCGCCGACCACTTCGTCCCGGCCGAACGGTTGGAGGAACTGGCCGGGGCACTCGAGTCCACGGGCGCGGACGAGGCGATCGCCGCCGTCGTGGGGGAAGCCCCTGATGTCCCTCCCGCACCGCTGGCCGAGCACGTGCGGTGGATCGAGGCCTGCTACAGCGCGGACACCGCCGAGGAGATTGTGGCCGCGCTGCAGGCCGACGGCGCCCCGGAGGCCGCTACTGCGGCCGAGGCGATCCTGGGGAAGTGTCCGACGTCCGTGAAGATCACCCTGGATCACGTCCGCGGCGCGGCGCAGGCCCGCTCGGTGCAGGAGGTCCTGGCGGCCGACTACCGACTGACTTACCACCTGTTGCGGGCCCACAACTTCCCCGAGGGCATCCGCGCCCTGCTGGTGGACAAGGACCGCAACCCGCAGTGGGAGCCGGCCACGCTCGACCAGGTGACCGTGGACGAGATCACCGCCCTGTCCGCCCCCATCGAAGGCCGCGAACTCACCCTCTGACCCACAAAAGCCCCCGGACAACTGCCAGGAGAACTGCCATGACCGAGACCAGCCACCGCACCGACACCAGCGACACCCCAGCATCCACTGATTTCCTTCCCACCATCGCCTTCATCGGCCTGGGGAACATGGGTGGTCCCATGGCCCACAACCTCGCGGCCGCCGGATACCGCGTCATCGGGTTCGACCTGGTCCCGGAGGCGCTCGAGAAGGCGCGGGCGGCAGGCGTCGAGATCGCCGCCTCCGGTGCCGAAGCCGTGCGTAGCGCAGCGAGCGCGCCGCAAAGCCTCGTCATCACCATGCTGCCGGCCGGCCGCCACGTCGTGGGTGCCCTGAAGGGTTCCGACGGCTCGGACGGCCGCGATCCGGTCGAGGGCCTGCTGGCCGCAGCCGCACCCAACACCCTGTTCATGGACTGCTCCACCATCGCGGTGGAGGATTCCGTGGCGGTGCGCGAACTCACGACGGCGGCCGGGCACCGGGTGCTGGACGCACCCGTCTCGGGCGGCACGGTCGGGGCCGAGGCGGGCACGTTGGCGATGATGGTCGGGGGTGCAGCCGAGGACGTCGCCGAGGCCATGCCCGTGCTCGAGGTCGTCGGCAAGCGCATTGTGCACTGTGGTCCCGCCGGCAACGGCCTCGCCGCCAAAGTCTGCAACAACATGATCCTCGGGGCCTCCATGATCGCGGTGTCCGAAGCCTTCGTGCTGGGCGAGAAGCTGGGCCTGAGCAATGAGGCCCTCTTCGACGTGGCCTCCAACGCCACCGGCCAGTGCTGGGCGCTGACCACCAATTGCCCCGTCCCGGGCCCCGTGCCGACCTCGCCGGCCAATCGCGACTTCAAGCCCGGCTTCGCCGGCGCCCTGATGGCCAAGGACCTCGGGCTGGCCAAGAGCGCGATCGAGACGACTGGCATCGAGGGCCGCATGGGGCTGCTGGCCGAGGAGATCTACGCCGCCTTCGCCCAGGGGGAGGGCGGGACCAAAGATTTCTCCGGGATTATCGAGCTGATCCGTGAGCAGTCCACCCCGACGGCCTGATCTCCAGACGCCCGGACGCCCGGCCCCGGGCGCCCGCCACCAGACATCCGCCCCGCAGTCACCAGGAGCACCATGACCACCGCAGACAGCACCTACGAGACGATCTTGACCAGCGTCACCGGCCGCGTCGGGACCATCACGTTGAACCGGCCGAAGGCCCTCAACGCCCTGAACCTGCAGCTCACCGAGGAGCTGCTCGAGGCCGCTGAGGCTTTCGACGCGGATCCGGAGATCGGCGCGATCGTCATCACCGGCTCCGAGAAGGCCTTCGCCGCTGGAGCGGACATCAAGGAGATGGCCACCCGCACCTTCTCCGACGTCTACACCGCCGACCTGTTCGGGGCCTGGGACCGGCTCGCCGCGGTGCGCACCCCGGTCATCTCCGCCGTGGCGGGCCATGCCCTGGGTGGCGGCTGCGAGCTGGCGATGATCGCGGACATCATCATCGCCGCGGACAACGCGAAGTTCGGCCAGCCGGAGATCAAGCTCGGCATCATCCCCGGCATGGGCGGCTCCCAGCGGCTCACCCGGGCCATCGGCAAGTCCAAGGCCATGGAGATGGTCTTGACCGGACGCGTCATGAAGGCCGACGAGGCCGAGCGGTCCGGGCTCGTGGCCCGCGTGGTGCCCGTGGCGAATCTGCTCAGCGAAGTGCAGGAACTGGCCACCACCATCGCCGGGATGTCCAAGCCCATCGCCATGATCGCCAAGGAATCCGTCAACCGCTCCTACGAGTCCAGCCTCAGTGAGGGGCTGCTCTACGAGCGCCGGATGAACCACGCCTGCTTCGCCACGGACGACCAGAAAGAGGGCATGGCCGCCTTCGTCGAGAAGCGTGCGGCCACCTTCACCCATCGCTGAGACTACGACGCCGGCCTGCCGCCACAGGCAGTCGGCCCACCCACCGGCCCCAGCCCGCGCCGGGGCCCGGAAACGGACACGATTCCCCTGAGAGAAGGACCCCATGACTGAGATCATTCTGGACGATCGAGCGGCAGGCATCCTGGCCGGCGTCGAGCAATTGCTATGGATTGACGGCCGCGCCACCGAGGCCTCGACCGGGGAATGGCGCCCTGTGCGCAACCCGGCCCGGCGTGGTGAGGTCATCGGCCGGGTGCCGGCGGCCGGGGTCGAGGATGTCGACCGTGCGGTGGCGGCCGCGCGTCGGGCCTTCCCGGACTGGCGCAGCGCCCATTTCACGGGCCGGGCGAAGGCGTTGCTGGCCATCGCGGATGACATCGAGTCCGAGGCGGAGAAGTTCGCGCAGCTCACGGCCCTGGACACCGGCAACGCCCTGCGCTCCCAGGCCCGTCCCGAGGTCGCCACTCTCGTCTCCCTGTTCCGTTACTTCGCCGGTGTGGCCGGGGAGGCCAAGGGCGTCACCCTGCCCGCGGGGGATCAGCAGCTGCAGTACACCCGGCGTGAGCCGCTGGGCGTGGTGGCGTGCATCCTGCCGTGGAACTCCCCGCTGATGATCGCCGCGTTCAAGGTCCCGGCCGCCCTGGCCGCCGGGAACACGGTCATCCTCAAGGCCGCCGACGACGCGCCGCTGACCATCCAGTATCTGGCCCAGGTCTGCCAGCGGCACGTGCCGGCCGGCGTCGTGAACTCCCTGACCGGGCGCGGCTCGGTCATCGGCAACGCGCTGTCCACCCACCCGGGGGTGGACAAGGTCTCCTTCACGGGCTCCACCGAGGTGGGCCGCGGGGTGGCCGCCCAGGCCTCCGAGCGGCTGGCGCACCTGTCCCTGGAGCTGGGTGGCAAGAACCCGTCCATCGTGTTCCCGGACGCGGTCGAGGACGAGGGCATCCTGGACGGGCTGATGCTCTCCTCGCGCTTCGCCCGCCAGGGTCAGTCTTGCACCGCCGGCTCCCGGCTGTTCCTGCACGAGGACATCTATGACGAGATGCTCGAGAAGCTCGCCGCGCGACTGGGGGCGATGGTCGTCGGCGACCCGCTGGAGGAGGCCACGGACATGGGTGCGGTGATCAACCAGTCCCAGTTCGACCAGATCTCCGGCTTCCTCGAGGACGGCCGGAACCACCCGGACCTGACCACCGTGCTCGGTGGCTCCGCGCCCACCGAGGGGCCGCTGACCGAGGGCTTCTACCACGTGCCGACCATCTTCGGCGGGGCCCGGAATGATTTCCGGCTGGCCCAGGAGGAGATCTTCGGCCCCGTGCTGGTGGCGATCAAGTGGAAGGACGTGGACGAGGTCGTGAAGATGGCCAACGACTCCCACTACGGCCTGGCCGCCTACGTCTGGACGCACGACCTGGACAACGCCCTGAACACCGCGCACCGGATCGAGTCCGGGTGGGTGCAGGTCAACCAGGGCGGCGGCCAGGTCGTGGGCCAGTCCTACGGCGGGTACAAGCAGTCCGGGATGGGTCGCGAAGCCTCCCTGGAGGGCATGCTGGAGGGCTTCACGCAGATCAAGCAGGTCAACGTGAAGCTGCGGGGTTGAGGATGACGGACAAGAGTGCGGACAACACCCTGCCCGACGGCGGCGTGTCACCCGCTGCTGCCGGCGCGGCCAGCGCGGGACTTCCCTTGGCCGGGATCACCGTGATGGACCTGTCCCGGGCCCTGGCGGGGCCGTACTGCACGGCGCTGCTGGGTGACCTCGGGGCCGACATCATCAAGGTGGAGTCCGCCAAGGGCGGGGACTCCACCCGGTCCTGGCCGCCGTTCGAGGACGAGCACTCGCTGTACTTTGATTCCACGAACCGGAACAAGCAGTCGATCGCGGTGGACTTCTACTCGGAGCAGGGACGGACGCTGCTGTGGGATCTCGCGGTGTCCGCGGACGTGCTGGTGGAGAACTTCCGCCCCGGGGTGCTGGCGACCATGGGCCTGGACCCGGAGGCGCTGCGCCCGGCGAATCCCGGTCTGGTCATCGCCTCGGTCTCCGGGTTCGGGACCACCGGCCCGTTGGCCCAGGCGGCCGGGCTGGACCAGGTGGCCCAGGGGATGTCCGGGCTGATGTCCGTGACGGGCCCGGACGCGGACTCGCCCACCAGGGTGGGGGTCCCGGTGATGGATATCTACGCCGGCGTCTTCACCGCGGTGGGAATCTGCGCCTCGCTGGCCGGGCGGGCCGGCAACGGGGGGCAGGGCCACGAGGTGGGGACCTCCCTGTTGGAGGCGGGGCTGGCGGTCTCGGCGTTCCAAGGCCAGAACTACCTGTCCACCGGTGCCGTCCCGGTGCCACAGGGCAACAACCACCCCGTGCTCTCGCCCTATGGGGTCTTCAAGACCGCCGACATCCCGGCGATCATCGCGGTGGGCAATCAGGCGCATTGGAAGAAGTTCTGCGGAATCATCGGCGCCCCCGAGCTCGAGGAGGATCCGCGCTTCGCCCTGGGGCGTGATCGCTCGGAGCACCGGGCCGAGCTGACCGAGCTGATCGAACAGAAGCTGGTGCACCGGCCCGGTCTGGAATGGATCGAGGCGTTCCGCGCCGCGGGGATCCCCACCGGGCCCATCTACACCTACGCGCAGGCTTTCGAGGACCCCCAGGTGCAGGCCTTGGACATGGTGCAGACCGTCCAGCGGCTCGACGGCTCGGCGCTACCGCTGCTGCGCGGGCCGCTGAGCATCAACGGCACCGCCACCGGGGTGCGCAAGGCCCCGCCGGCCCTCGGCGAGGACACCCGGACCGTGCTCGAGGGGCTCGGGCTGGACGAGGGCCAGATCGCCGGCCTCGTCCAGGCGGGCATCGTGCAGGCGCACTCACCGGCGGGCGGTCGGCCGTGAGCGCGGGGACGGCACCCGGGACCACCGTGCCCGGCGGGACGGTGGAGATCTCGCAGCAGGGGGCCATCGCCACCGTGACCCTGTCCAACCCGGGGCGGCGCAACACCATGACGGAGGCCATGTGGCGGGCCCTGGAGCCGGCCTGCGCCCAGCTCGCCGATGACGGGTCGGTGCGGGCCGTCGTCGTGCGCGGGGGCGGAACGGACTTCTCCGCCGGGGCCGATATCTCCGATCTGCGGGCGATCCTGAAGGACGAGGACTCCGGGCATCACGACGGTGGCGCCGTGGCCGCCGGTGAGGCCGCCCTGGCCGCACTGCACAAGCCCACCATCGCCGCCGTTCAGGGCTACTGCCTCGGTGGTGCCTGGCAGATCGCAGCGGCCTGCGACATCCGGCTGGCCTCCTCGGCGGCGACCTTCGGGATCACCCCGGCCAAGATCGGGATCGTGTACCCGACCGCCGGGATCGAGCGGCTCGTGCGCATCGCCGGTCCGGCCACCGCCAAATACCTGCTGTTCAGCGGCGACTTCGTGGACGCCGAACGGGCCCGCGTCCTCGGCCTGGTCCAGGCGGTCCACCCAGCCGAGGACTTCTGGGACGAGGTGGACACGTTCGTGCAGCGGCTCGCGTCCCGGTCCCAGCTGTCCATCCAGGCCATGAAGGACATCGTGGACACCATCGTCTCGGCGGACGCCGGGGCCGGGGATGGGAGCGGGACCGAACTGCGGCAGGCCAGCGATCACTGGCAGCACCTGATGGCCACCGCCGGTGACGCCGAGGCCGGGGTCGGCGCCTTCCTGGCCAAGAGGACCCCAGAGTTCACCTGGAACGGCGGGCGGGACACCCAGCGGCGAACCAGGATGGGGGAACCCTCATCGTGACCCCTCCGCTCCAGCACGATCCCGTGGCGCAGGCTCACCAGAACTGGGTGGGCCACGGGTGGGGCGAGTCCGCAGACGCCATGGCGGCCGTGACCTCGCTGTTCCGCGCGCAGCAAATCCTGATGGCCCGGATCGACGCCGTACTGCGGCCTTTGGACCTGACCTTCGCCCGCTTCGAGATGCTCACCCTGCTGGGGTTCTCTCGGACCGGGGCGATGCCGCTGGCCAAGGCATCGAGCCGGCTCCAGGTCCATCCCACCTCGGTCACCAACACCGTGGAGCGCTTGGGGCAGGCCGGTCTCGTGGAGCGGCAGCCGCATCCCACGGATGGCCGGGCGAATCTCATCGCCATCACTCCACAGGGCCGCGACGTGGCACTGCAGGCGGCCCGGGAGCTTAACCGCGAGGTCTTCACCGACCTCGGTCTGCCCGCGGGGATGCTGACCGACCTCAACCGCATCCTCGGTGCCCTGCGCTTCGCGGCGGGGGACTTCGCCGAGCCCAGTGAGTTGATGGGCGGGATCACCCCGGACGCCGGATCCGGCATGATCCCGGACGCCGCTGCAGCTCCCCGCGCCGGGGCCGGCGAGGCGGCCAGGGAAGTCGCGCTTGGCCTGGGCGAGGAGGGGGCCGCCCTGCCGGTGCACACGCCGGACCAGACGGGGGACAAGCCCGCGCGACCTCGCAAGCGCAGGTTGCCGAGAGCATAAGGCATCATGCCGCCCAGCGGGCCCAAAGACACACCGCCGACTTGTTTTTTGAAACAAATAATGAGAAAATGAATTGGTCATTTTCCCGGTGGTCGGCTTCTGCTTGCCCCGGTGACATCTCGGTGTAAGCAACAGGAAGGTGCATCCCACCCATGCGTCTGGTTCCCGGTCAGTTTGTTGTCCATCCCCACCACGGCCCCGCGATCGTCCTCGATCGCCAGGTTCGGCAATTGAAGGGCAAGGACGTCGCGTATGTGGAACTGGAAATCCAGGACAAGGGCTTGCGCATCTCCGTTCCCGAATCGATGGTCAAGGACATCGGTGTCCGCGATGTCAGCAGCCACACCCAGGTCCGCAAGCTGATGTCCCTCCTGGCGAAGCCCAGCGAGTACGTCGAAGAGCAGTGGTCCCGCCGGCTGAAGGCGTTCCAGGAGAAGCTGGCGACCGGTGACCTGCCCCGCGTGGCCGAAGTGGTCCGCGACCTGCACCGCCGTCAGGCCGAGAAGGATCTGTCCATGGCGGAGCGCACCCTGTACCGCGATGCCGTGGAGATTCTCGCGGCCGAGGTCGCCATCGTCCTGGACATCTCCGTGGTCGAGGCCGAGGACGTCATGGTCCAGGCCATCGACGGCACGCCGCTGAAGGACCTGGGCTTGGACCGCGGCAAGGACTCCAAGCACGCCAAGCAGGCCGCCTGACAGGCTCTGCCCTCTGCCCTCTGCCCTCTGCCGTTTCGCCGCGGCCGTCAGCGGGCGGGGCGGAACACCGCTTCGGCCTGGACGAACGGCTTCCGCCGGCTGAGGTTCCCGACGTCGGGCCCGCCGGCCATCAGCTCGACGTCCACGATGCGCAGGGAGCGTCCTGCGTGGCGCACCCGGGTGCGCGCGGCGATGGTGCCCCCGGCGGGGGCGGAGGAAGAGGACTCGCAGCGACTGCAGGTCGAATCCCGCCCGGTCCGGCATGGCTTGCTGAGCCGCCAGTCCGGACATGATGGTCAGCGCCCCGCCGTGCACCGCCCCCTGGGGGTTCATCAGCTCCTCCTTGTCGGCAAATAGCGGACCGTCCTGGAAGCTGTCGGTCACGGAGGGGCGTTCGCCGTCGCCGGGCACGGAGCCGCCCTGCATTCCCATGAGCGAGGCCAGGGGCACCTCCGTCTCCGGACCGAGCGGAAGTGACGCCAGGCGCCTGTACTGGTCCGCTGTGGCGCCGGAGCTCGGGCCGACGCCCTGGAACCACCCCGTGGCGTGGACGTAGACCGTTCCGTCGGCGTCCTGCAGGTTGGCCTGGGCCATGCCACCCAGGGGATCGACGGCGCCCGCACTCGCCCAGGACTCCAGGACGGCCTCCTCGGCGGGGAAGGGGCGGCTGATGTTCAGCTGCAGCTCGGTGGTAACGATCCAGTCCAGGCCCGGAGCTGCCGCGCGGACGGCCCGGGCCAGGGTGTTGTCCAGGATGACGGCGGCGGAGAGCCCGCTGGGACGCCCCTCGAGATCCATGGACCAGGGTCCCGTCCTCAGGGTGCCCGTCCGCTCCCGCGCCCCTTGCTGCTGCGCCTCGAACAGTTGGACGCGCGTCAGTTGCTCGGTGCGGCCGAGCAGGTGAGGGCGTGCGGTGGTGGGAGACGCGGGAGGCGCAGGGGGCGAAGAGGTCGAGAAGGTCATTCCAGCAACCTAGCCCAGGCCGCCTCCATGCCGCCCTCCAGTCGTTGTGACCCGGTTCATATCATGCTAGCCTGGGGGTTGCAAAAATAACGGAATGATAAAGATCTCACGATGCCCGTTCGGCCCCGAAAGATTTGCCCGGGCAACCGCGTCAGCTATGGGATGCGGCGGCGTGTCGGACGGGGCGATACTCGGCGGTGAAAGAGCCCAAAACCGCGGAAATCCGCCCGACCGGGCTTGAAATCAGATTTCATCTCGTTAGGTTGGAGGGGATGGCAGATGATGCAGACACAGCACTGACCACCCGACCGACAGCCCCCGTGCTCCGCCCTCCGCAGACTGAGGACGGAGCCGCGTTGTGGCACATGACCAAGGATTCGAAGGTCCTCGACCTCAACTCGTCCTACTACTACCTGCTCTGGTGCCGGGACTTCGCTGACACCACCGTGATCGCGGAGATCGACGGCGAGCCGGCCGGCTTCGTTACCGGCTACCTCCGGCCCGATGCCCCCAGCACGCTGATGGTGTGGCAGGTGGCCGTGACCGAGGCGGCCCGAGGCCATGGACTGGCGTCCCGCATGTTGGACGAACTCGTCGCCCGCACCTCCGCCGAGGCGCTGGAGACCACCATCACGGATGACAACGCGGCCTCCCAGCGACTGTTCGCCAGCCTCGCCGAGCGCTTCGGAGCGGATCACCAGATCACCCCGCTGATCACCGCGGAGATGTATCCGGACGGACACGACACGGAATTTCTGCACCGCATCTCTCCCCTCGCGGACTAGTCACGCCGTCGACGCGTCGTAGCGCCGCCGGTGCCCAGCAGCGGTCGCGCCCTGCGGCCGGCCCGCCCGAGCGCGGCCCCTCCTTGAACCCATCACCACTCGCCATTGCCCCCACCGACCATGCAGGCCGTCCACCACACGGATGTCTGCCAAGAAAGGGATGAACCATGGACACCACCGTCTTCTCCACCATCGAATCCGAGGTCCGCAGCTACAGCCGCGGCTGGCCCACCGTCTTCACCCAGGCCAAGGGCGCCGTCCAGACCGCTGAGGACGGCACCGAGTACCTGGACTTCTTCTCCGGTGCCGGCGCGCTGAACTACGGGCACAACCACCCGCTGCTGCAGAAGGCCCTGGTCGAGTACATCTCCAGCGATGCCCCGGTGCACTCCCTGGACATGATGACGCCGGCCAAGCGGGACTTCCTGCAGACCTTCAGTGACGTCATCCTGAAGCCGCGCGGACTGGACTACAAGGTCATGTTCCCCGGCCCGACGGGAACCAACACCGTGGAGGCCGCCCTCAAGCTGGCCCGTAAGGTGACCGGCCGCCAGCACATCCTGTCCTTCACCAATGCGTTCCACGGCATGACCCTGGGCTCACTGTCCGTGACCGGCAACTCGATGAAGCGCAAGGGCGCGGGCATCCCGCTGACCAACAGCTCGAAGATCCCGTATGACGACTACTTCAACGGTGAGACCGAGGACTTCATGTGGCTGGAGCGTGTCCTGGAGGATTCCGGCTCCGGCGTGGACAAGCCGGCCGCCATCATCGTGGAGACCGTCCAGGGCGAGGGTGGCGTGCGTGCCGCCCGCCTCGAGTGGCTCAAGCAGCTCTCGGATCTGTGCGGCAAGCACGAGATCCTGCTGATCGCGGACGATGTCCAGGCCGGCTGCGGCCGGACCGGCACCTTCTTCAGCTTCGAGGAGGCCGGCTTCACCCCGGACATCGTCTGCGTCTCCAAGTCGATCTCCGGTTATGGCCTGCCGATGGCCCTGACCCTCTTCCGCCCCGAGTTGGACGTGTGGGAGCCCGGCGAGCACAACGGGACCTTCCGCGGCAACAACCCGGCGTTCGTCACCGCCACCGCCACCCTGAAGGAATTCTGGGCCGACGACTCGTTCCAGAAGGGCCAGCTGGCCGAGGCCATCGCCACCGTGCACGGCGCCCTGGAAAAGATCGCCGCCTCCGTGGACGGGGCCTCCGTCCGCGGCCGGGGGCTGCTGGCCGGCCTGCATTTCGCGGACACGGAGGTGGCCGGCAAGGTGGCCGCCGAGTCGTTCCGGAACGGCCTGCTCGTAGAGACCTCCGGTCCCGACGATGAGGTCCTGAAGCTGATGCCGGCCCTGACCACCCCGAAGGACCAGTTGGAGCGCGGCATGGGCATCATCGCCGCCGCCGTCGCCAAGGTGACCGGCTCCGACGTCGCGTTCCAGCCGGGAAACGGCACGCTCGCCGCCGCCTGAGCCCCTGAGCGCCCCGGCGCTTTTCCCCACGGCATCGACGGCGGTACGTTGTGCGGCACAGACCGCGCCGACTGCCGTCGTGCCGCCAAAGATGTACTCACCGTCCTGACCGAAAGGAACCCATATGCTGGTGACCAACCTGAACGACCTGAACGACACCGAGCGCGACATCAAGTCGGAGACCTGGCGCTCACGCCGCATGGTGCTGGCGCGCGAAGGCGTCGGCTTCTCCTTCCACGACACCGTGATCTACGCCGGCACGACCTCGACGTTCCACTACGCGAACCACATTGAGGCCGTGTACTGCGTGCAGGGCGAGGGCACCCTGACCAACGAGGTGACCGGTGAGGTGCACGAGCTCAAGGACGGCACCATGTACCTGCTGGACGGCAACGAGAAGCACACGGTGCGCGCCACCACCGAGCTGCGGATGGCCTGCGTCTTCAACCCGCCGGTGACCGGCCGCGAGACCCACGACGCGAATGGCGTCTACCAGCTGGTCTTCGAAGAGGGTTCGGACCGCAAAGTGCCGAAGAAGGCCAACGTCGAAACCGAAGCGATGGCCTGATGGCCTGAGCGGCTGACGGGCGTGGACCGATACTGATCGGTGCCGGCCCAGGCCGTCCTCCTGTGGCCCGGTGCCCCGAACTCCGCTTGCGGGGGATCGGGGCACCGGGCCACAGTGGTAGGTGGGGTGACGGGGCATAGTAGGGCCCGCACCCGTGTGGTGAGAACCACCGAAACCGCGCAGAACACCGAAGGATAGGAGAAGACCGATGACTGCAACGGCAATGCAGCACAGAATCGACACCTACCCCACCCGGAACAATGGTGAGGTCAAGGTCATGCCCCGCGAGGATGCGGTGGTGTGGGGGTCCGCGTCAGAGGGCCCGCTGGACCGGGCAACCCTGGACGGGTTCGACGCCCGCGGGTACTTGTCGATCGACCGGCTGGTCAGCGATGACGAGGTGGCGGAGTTCCACCGGGAACTCGAACGCCTCTCGCACGACCCGCAGGTCCGCGCCGATGAGCGCTGCGTGATCGAGGCCAGTAGCCAGGAGGTTCGCTCCGTCTTCGACGTCCACCGCATCAGCCCGGTGTTCAAGAGGATCGCCAACGACCCGCGGGTGGTGGACCGGGCGCGGCAGCTGCTGGGCTCAGACGTGTACATCCACCAGTCCCGTGTGAACTTCAAGCCCGGTTTCGAGGGCAAGGAGTTCATGTGGCACTCCGACTTCGAGACGTGGCACGCGGAGGACGGCATGCCCGCCCCGCGGGCCGTCAGCCTCTCGATCTCGATGACGGACAACTACTCCTACAACGGGCCCCTGATGATCATGCCCGGCTCCCACCGGGAGTACGTCTCCTGCGACGGGGCCACCCCGGAGGACAACTACCTCAAGTCCCTGGTGATGCAGGGGGCCGGGACCCCGAGCAAGCAGATCCTGACGGACTTCTACGACCGCTACGGGATCGACGTGCTGGAGGGCCAGGCAGGCGGGGCCGTCATGTTCGACAGCAACTGCATGCACGCGTCCAACGGCAACGTCACCCCGTTCCCGCGGTCCAACGTGTTCATCGTGTTCAACTCGGTGGAGAACACGATCGGTGAGCCGTACGCCGCGTCCAAGCCGCGGCCCGAATTCGCCGGCTCGACCGATTTCACGCCGGCCGGACTGCGCTGACAGCACACCGGCATGCATCACTGTGCGGGCAGAAGCAACCGGTTGTTTCTGCCCGCACAGTCATCTGGCGACGGTCTGACTCCCGATCGATCCGGGGGAGGTCACCTCGGTGGTCCTACGCCTTCCTGTCGGCCTGGGTCGCCTCGTCGACCAGGGCCGCATCCTCCGGGTGTGCGGCCAGGTGCTCGCGGTGTGACTCATCCACGTGCAGGTCGGACCCCTCCACGGATTTCGGCACCATCGACACGGCCACGAAGGAGACGATGGCCAGCGCGGCGATGTAGACGCCGATGGTCCAGCTGGCACCGGTGCGGTTCAGCAGCAGCTGGGCGATCATCGGGGCGAAGGCGCCGCCGATGATCGAGCCGAAGGCGTAGCCGATGGACACGCCGGAATAGCGGACGTTGGCCGGGAACATCTCGGCGTACAGCGCGGACTGAGGGCCGTACGAGGGGCCGAGGCCGATGGTCAGGATGACGATGGCCAGGGTGAACAGCGGTAGTGAGGCTGTGTCCAGCAGGAACCACATGGGGATCGCCCACAGGATGATGATGCCGTAGCCGATCTGGAAGGTGCGGATCTTGCCGATCCGGTCACCGAGCCTGCCGCCGAGCATGGTGAACGCCAGCCAGCCGAGGCCGCCGATGAAGGAGGCCACCAGCGTGGACTCCCGGCTCATGCCCAGCACGTTGGCACCGTAGGAGGCGAAGAACGCGATGACCAGGTAGCCGGCCGCGTTGTTGGCGGCGAAGATCAGGGCGGCCAGGATGACGTTCTTCTTGTGGCTCTTCAGGAGCACGCCCAGGGGAGCGGCGGACTCCTTCTTGCGCAGCTGCATCTGCTTGAACACCGGGGACTCGTCCACGGCACGCCGGATGAGGTACCCCACGAGGATCAGTACCACGGAGGAGAGGAACGGGATGCGCCAGCCCCAGGCCATGAAGGCCTCCTCGGACATGAAGCTGGTCAGCAGCGTCATGAAGGCGGTGGCCAGGAGCATCCCGATCGGGACACCGATCTGCGGGTAGGAGCCGAAGGTGCTGCGCAGGTTGCGCGGGGCGTGCTCAACCGACATCAGGGCCGCGCCGCCCCATTCGCCGCCGGCGGAGAAGCCCTGGACGATGCGCAGGAAGATCAGGAGGATCGGCGCCCAGATGCCGATCACGGCGTGGGTGGGCAGCAGGCCGATCAGCGCCGTGGCCCCGCCCATGCCCACCAGGGTGAGCACCAGGATCATCTTGCGTCCGTACTTGTCTCCCAGGTGACCGGCGATGATGGCGCCGAGGGGGCGGAACAGGAAGCTGATGCCCAGGGAGGCCCAGGAGACCACCTGTGCCAGTGGTGCGTTCTCCGCGGCCAGCGGGGCGAAGAACAGGGGCGCGAGCACGAAGGCCGCGGCCTGGGCGTAGATGAAGAAGTCGTACCACTCGATGGTGGTGCCGACGAGGGTGCCAGCGAGGACCTTGCGCTCCTCGGCGCTGCGCCGCGGGCGGGCAGCCGCTGCGGTCGGTGAATCTGCCATGGTGAGCTCCAGATGACGGGTGGGATGCTGAGGACGGTGCGGATTAGTGACTGACCGTTCGGTCACCGCACGATGATAATCGACTCCTGTGAGTCACGCCACATTGACCTCGCGACGGTTCGCCTGGTTGACCCCGTCTGCCGAGGGTGCGAATCTAATAGTGAACGATTGGTCGGTAATTGTATGCCGCCTGGTCAGTGAACCCTGCATCCCCGTCGAACGGAGCCGAAGTGAGCGAAGCATTCCTGATCGGAGGAGCCCGCACGCCGGTCGGCCGGTACGGGGGTGCCCTCTCCTCCGTCCGGCCGGACGACCTGGCCGCGGTGGCCATCCGCGCCGCCGTCGAGCGATCCGGGCTGGACCCGGCCTCGGTCGATGAAGTCATCTACGGCAACGCCAATGGCGCGGGCGAGGAGAACCGCAATGTCGCCCGGATGGCCTGGCTGCTGAACGGCTACCCGGACCACGTGCCGGGCATCACCGTCAATCGCCTCTGTGCCTCCGGCATGAGCGCCATCCAGATGGCCACCCACATGATCCAGGCCGGTGCGGCCGAGATCGTGGTGGCCGGAGGCGTCGAGTCCATGTCCCGCGCCCCCTGGGTCATGGAGAAGCCGGCCACGCCGTTCGCCAAGCCGGGCGAGGTCGTGGACACCTCCATCGGCTGGCGCTTCACCAACCCGGCCTTCCTGTCCGGGGAGTACTCCCGTGGAGGTAAGGCCACCTACTCCATGCCGGAGACGGCCGAGGAGGTGGCCCGGGTCTACAACACCTCGCGCGAGGACTGTGACGCCTTCGCCGTCCGGTCCCACGAACGTGCCCTCGCCGCCATCGAGGCCGGGCGCTTCGCCGAGGAGATCGTCCCCGTGACGGTGAAGGGACGCAAGGGCGCCGAGACGGTGGTGGACACCGATGAGGGGCCGCGGCCGGGCACCTCGGCCGACGTCCTCGCCGGGCTGCGCCCCGTGGTGAAGGGCGGCAGCGTGGTCACCGCCGGCAATGCCTCCACCCTGAATGACGGGGCCTCCGCGATCATCGTCGCCTCCGAGGCCGCCGTGGCGAAGTACGGGCTCACGCCTCGAGCCCGGGTGCTGGCGGGCGCCTCGGCCGGGCTGGCGCCGGAGATCATGGGCATGGGGCCGGTCCCGTCCAGCCGCAAGGTGCTGGAACGCACGGGCACCGCGGTCGGTGACCTCGCCGCCGTCGAGCTCAACGAGGCCTTCGCCTCGCAGTCCCTGGCCAGCCTGCGCGAGCTGGGACTGGATGCCGGAACGGTGAACAACGACGGCGGCGCGATCGCCCTCGGACACCCGCTCGGCTCTTCCGGGTCCCGGATCGTGATCACCCTTCTCGGCCGGCTCGAGCGTGAGGCATCCCCGGGCGCGCGGGGCCTGGCCACGATGTGCGTCGGCGTCGGCCAGGGCGCGGCGCTCCTGGTGGAGGCGGTCTGATGGCCTCGGTGGACGCCCTGGACCCGGACAGCTTCACCACGTTGGTGGTTGATGAGGGTGGGGATCGGGTGGTGGTGCGGTTGCATCGGCCTGCGGTGCGTAATGCGATCGATCAGGTGATGGTGGATGAGTTGCATACGGTCTGCGCGTTCCTGGAGCGGGTGCCGAAGGTGTTGATCCTGACCGGGACCCCGTCGGATCCGGAGGGTGGGGTGAAGGGGGTCTTCGCTTCGGGGGCGGATATCGCCCAGTTGCGTGAGCGTGGCCGGGACGATGCGCTGGCCGGGATCAACTCCACGCTCTTCGAGCGGATCGCGAAGCTGCCGATGCCGGTGATCGCCGCCCTGGATGGCCACGCCCTGGGTGGGGGTGCGGAGTTGGCGTATGCCGCTGACTTCCGGCTCGGCACGGCGGCGTTGCGGATGGGCAACCCCGAGACGAACCTGGGCATCCTGGCCGCCGCGGGGGCGACCTGGCGGCTCAAGGAGTTGGTGGGGGAGCCGTTGGCCAAACAGATCCTGCTGGCCGGGAAGGTTCTGACCGGTTCGGAGTGCCTGGCGGCCGGACTGATCAGCGCGCTGGTCGAACCGGCAGAGCTGATGGATGCCGCGCTGTCGTTGGCGGATCGGATCGGGGCGCAGGACCCGTTGGCGGTCCGGATCACCAAGTCCGTGTTCCACGCCCCCCGTGAAGCGCATCCGGTGATCGATACCCTGGCCCAGTCCATGCTCTTCGAGTCCGAGGCCAAGTTCGAGCGGATGCAGGCCTTCCTCAACCGCAAGAACACCAAACCCACCCAGACCACCCAGACCAGCAAGACCACCACCAGTCAGGAGCAGTCATGAGCAGTGCAGAGTCCGTCACAGTGCCGGGGCGGGTCGGGGTCCTCGGTGGGGGCCGGATGGGTGCCGGGATCGCGCACGCATTCTTGGTCAAGGGCTCCGAGGTCGTCGTGGTCGAGCGCGATGAGGCAGCAGCGGCCGCGGCCCGGGACCGCGTGGCCGTCTCGGCCCAGCGGTCTGCTGAGCGTGACCAACTCGAGACCAGCCTCGAGGAGGTCCTGGACCGCCTGACGGTCTCCGTGGATCGGGAGGTCTTCGCGGGCCGGGAGTTGGTGATCGAGGCGGTCCCGGAGGACTGGGAACTGAAAGTCTCCTCCCTCAAGGACGTGGAGCGGTATCTGGATGTGGGGGCGGTGCTGGCCTCGAATACCTCGAGCCTGTCCGTGACCGGGCTCTCGGCGGAGTTGGTGCATCCGGAGAACTTCCTGGGGTTGCATTTCTTCAATCCGGTGCCGGCCTCGACCCTGATCGAGGTCGTGGTCGGGGCCCAGACTGCCCCCGAATGGGTGGAGGCGGCCCGGACCTGGACCGCGGGGCTGGGCAAGACTGCCGTGGTGGTCAATGACGCCCCCGGTTTCGCGTCCTCCCGGCTCGGGGTCGCGATCGCGCTGGAGGCGATGCGGATGGTCGAGGAAGGCGTGGCCAGTGCCGAGGACATCGACAACGCGATGGTCCTGGGCTACAAGCACCCCACCGGGCCGCTGAAGACCACCGACATCGTCGGACTGGACGTGCGGTTGGGCATCGCGGAATACCTGGCCTCCACCCTGGGTGAGCGCTTCGACCCACCCCAGATCCTGCGGGACAAGGTCGCCGCCGGCGAGCTCGGCCGCAAGACCGGCCAGGGCTTCTTCACCTGGACTTGACCACCAGCACCACCCTGCCACTTCGCTCTTCCCGATTCCCTGTCCCCCTTCGCGCTTTCCGGGCAGAAATGAGTACTCATTTCTGCCCGGAAAACGCGTGGAGCACCACCGGACGCCGTCCCAGCCCAGGCTCAGCGGCAGCCCAGCCCAGCGGCCACCCAGCCTCAGCGGCCGGACAGTGGATTGTCGAGGTCCCCGGCGTAGGCCAGGGATCCGGCGGGGTCCGTCAGGTCCACCATCTGCCGGTTGTTCCGCAGCTGCAGGCGGTTCAGGCAGGACAGCCGGAAAGTCGGTTCCAGCAGGCGCAGGGCGTCGAAACGTTCGGCCGTCTCTGGGTGCCGGGCCCGGTAGTCCGTCAGACGCTCGGCGACCACGGACCAGAACCGGTCCTCGGTGACCAGGCCCTCGCGCTCGAGCAGCGGGGCCAGGAAGCGCAGGAAGCAGTCCACGATGTCCGTCAGGATGGACAGCCCGTGGTCCTCCGGGGCCACCTCGGCCCGGAGGCGCTCGACGCCCGGGGGCAGGTCCGTCCGGTCCCCGAGCACCGCGACCTCCTCCGCCAGATCCTTCAGCAGCACCCGCTCGGGGGCGCCGTCCCGCAGCACCAGGATCACGTTCTCCCCGTGCGGCATGAAGACCAGGTCATGGCGGACCAGGCAGTGCACGATCGGCACCAGGTACGCGTCCAGGTAGCGTTCCAGCCACACAGTGGCCTCCAGTCCTGAACACCGAATGTACGCAGCGGCCAGGGAGGCCCCGTCGGCATCCGTGTGCAGCAGGGAGGCCATGGTGGCCAGCTGCTCGCCCGGCCCGATCCGCGGGGCCGGTGACTCCCGCCAGAGGGCCGCGAGCATCTTCCGGTAGGCCGAATCCCTTTCGGTGGCCGCATGGAAGAGTGGATTGGCATACCCGACGGCGGCGACCTCCCGCAGCAGCTGAACACGCCCCGGGTCCAGCTCGGGGTCCGCGGCGAACACCCCCTGAAGCCAGTCGTTGATCGCCGGCGTCGCGTCCATGTACTCCGCTGACAGCCCCCGCAGGAACCCCATGTTGAGGACGGACAGGGCCGTCTTGACGTAGTGGCGCTCCGGGGCCGAGCGGTTGAAGAACGTCCGGATCGACTGCTGCGGCTGATAGAGGTCCTCCGTGGCACCCAGGTGCACCAGGTGCCCGGTGGCCACGTCCGCGGCGAAGGTCACCGAGAGGCGGTGACGCCACTGCCAGGGGTGCACGGGCAGGGGCAGGAAGTCCGCGGGGTCCAGCCCGGTCTCCTCGCAGGCCCGCTCCAGCCGGGTGCGGAAGGCGGACCGCAGCTCCGGGCCGAGCTCCGCCTCGAGCAGTCCGTCCAGGTCCAGGCCGTCCACGGCGGTGAACCGCGTCCGGGACACATGAGCCGCCACCCACTCCAACGGCAGGGCCGAGCCGGTCTCCGGGGCCAGCTCCAGGTAGTCGTCCGTGCCCAGCCCGAGCCGGCCGTTGTTGGCCACAAAACAGGGGTGGCCCTCGGTCATGGCAGCCTCGATCCGCTGGAAGTCGGCCACGGCGTCCCCCGTGCCCGCGGCGAGCTCCGCCGCGGTGGCCACGGCGTGCAACTGCTTGTAGCAGTGCGAGGCCAGCGTGCTGCCGATCTCCTCCAGGTACACCGGCAGTTGCGCCGCGGACAGGCCGAGCACGTCGCGGAAGGCCGTGACGAACCGCTGGACGTCGGGCACCGCCGGTGCCCAGCCGGCGTCGGGCCCCGGGTCAACATCACCCGGCCTCCCGACGCCGGCCGCCGCACCGCCCTCACGAGCCTCGCCTGGGTGCCCGGCCCGTTCCTCGCAGCGCAGGGACGCGGCATCGATGTCCCAGTGGTCCAGCGCGTAGCGCCGCGCCTGGAACCGGTAGCGCACGCCGGGGCCGTCCAGTTGCCAGGTGCCGTCCCGGAACACAGCTTCGAGAAGCCGCTCATGGCTGAACTCGGCGAGGGCCTTGGCCAGCAGATGACGGTTGGCGGTGGCCCAGCGGACCGGTGACAGGTGGGCGACGGTGTCCGCAGGACGACCGGTGGCGGCGGCGAAGTCCGACCGGGTGCAGAAAGACAGCTGGGCTGTCTTGGCCGGGGAGCCGTCCGCGGAGGGGAGGTCCAGCCGCTCGACGGGCCGGAATCCACACCGCGCATTGAGCGCCTGGATCGCGGAGTTCCGCGCATCCGGTTCGACCACGACGCGCAGCACCGCCGGGTCCGCGAACAGATGTTCCAGCGACGCCTCCATGGCGGCGGCACTGTAGCCGGACTCGGTCCCACCGGCGCGGTCCGCGGCACCCGGATCGCCGAAGCCGGTGGTGACCGGGTTGCCGGGATCCGCGGAGCCCGGGGCCGGCAGCAACAGGTGCAGTCCGGCGTCGCCGTGCCGCCCGGCGTAGCGCCCGGCCAGCACGGAATGGGCCGGATCATAGGTCTCGAGCAGGAAGGCCGGCGTCCCGCCGCGTCGCTCGTCCCGGGCGAGGAGCGCGTGATGATGTGGATCGGCGGCGATCCGCTCGTGCTCGGTGCGGACCTGCTCCACGCTCGCTCCGGTCAGGCCCCAGAAGTGGGCTCTCTCGGTGGAGACCCAGGAGTGGAGCAGCTCGGCATCGGCCGCCGGGTCGACGGGGCGGAAGGAGAAGCGGGGTGTGCCCGGGGCGGTGCCGTCGGCGCCGTGCACCTCAACCGGGGTGGGGATGGTGGTCTGGTCGATCATCGAAGGGCCTCCTGGAGGTCGGCGGACGGGGTGGTCGGTGCTGAGGCGCCGACGGCATGGGCGGCGGGATCGAAGGTCGCGTGGCTGCCGGGCGTCCCGAACTCCTGGAAGGCGATCCGTCGTTCCACCACGTAGTGCTCGCGCCCGCACAGGCGGTTGACGAGTACGGAATTCCGGTAGGCGCCCATCCCCAGGTCCGGCGCCGTGAACCCGTGGGTGTGCAGTTCGGCGTTCTGGACGAACACGTCGCACTGCCGGCCGATGCCGTAGCCGCGGTCCACGTCCCAGCGCCCGTCCGGGAGGCGGGACAGCCGGTTCTCGACGCCGGCCAGGAAGTCCGGTTGGCGGTAGGCGTAACCGGTGGCCAGGACGACGGCGTCGACCTCGGTCTCCTGGAGCCCGCCGTCCTCGCCGTGGCGTAGGGACAGCACCAACCGGCCGCCGCGTTCGTGGAGGCCCTCGAGCGCGGTGGCCGTCCGCAGGGTGGCCGGGGCGGGGCCGTCCACGCTGGCCGCGTAGAGGCGGTCGAAGATGCCGTTCAGCAGGTCCGCGTTGACGCCCTTGTACAGGCCCTGATGCTCCGCGCCGAGGCGGTCCCGGGTGGGTTGCGGCAGGGCGGTGAAGTGGTCTATGTAGTCCGGGGACGTCATCTCCAACGTCGGCTTGGTGTACTCGAGCGGGAAGAACCGGGGGGACCGGGTCAGCCACTCCACGTGCCGGTGCTCGCCGGCTCCGGCCAGCAGGTCGTCGAAGATCTCCGCGGCGCTCTGCCCGCTGCCCACGACGGCGACGCGCTCGGCTGCCAGCAGCCGCTCCCGGGCGGGGAGGTAGGCGGAGGAATGGACGACGCGCGGGTCGGAGCGCCAGGGGCCGGGGACGGCGTCGGGCATCTGGGGTTCGGTGCCGGTGCCCAGAACGAGGTTCCGTGCCGCCAGGGTGCGCGGGCCGTCCGGAGTGTGCGTGGTGACGCGGTAGGCCGTGCCGTCATGCTGGAGGTCCGTCACCCGGTGCCCGTACCTGACCGGCAGCCGCTCGGCGGCCCAGGCGAGGTACTTGGCGTACTCGGACCGCAGGGGGTAGAAGTCCTCCCGGATGTAGAAGGGGTAGAGGCGTCCGGCGTCCTTGAGGAAGGCGAGGAAGGACAGGGGATGGGTGGGATCGGCCAGGGAGACCAGGTCGGCGAGGAACGGCACCTGCAGGTGTGTGCCCGCCAGCATCATCCCCGGATGCCATTGGGGCGCGTCCCGGGCCTCCAGGACCGCGACATCCAGGCCGGCGGGACCGGCGAGGGCGGCGAATCCGAGGTTGAACGGTCCGGCGCCGATCGCGATGGCGTCATGGACGACGGGCGCGCTCATGCGGCCGCCTCCGCACCGGCCACGGCACGCCCATGCCGGACCACGGCCTCCAGGATGGCCTGGACATCGGCCACGGTGGTGCGCGGGTTGAGCAGGGTCAGCTTCAGGTGACGCCGGCCGGCGACGGTGGTGGCGGCGACCATGGCCTCGCCGGAGCGGTACAGCGAGCGCCGGAGGGCGTCCTGCAGGCGGTCCACGGACGAGTCCTCCGCCCCGGGCCTCGACGCCGGTGCGAACCGGAACACCACGGTTCCGAGCTGGACCGGGGCGGCGAGCTCGAGTTCGCCGGTCTCCTCCACCAGCCGGCCCGCCTCGGCGGCCAGGTCCAGGGTGGCATCGAAGAGTTCGCCGAGGACCTCGGAGCCCAGGGAACGCAGGGTCACCCACAGTTTGAGGGCGTCGAAGCGCCGGGTGGTCTGCAGTGACTTGTCCACCTGGTTGGGACTGTCCGGATCCTGGTCCGGGTTGAGGTAGTCGGCGTGGTGGGTGATGTGGGCGAACCGGCTGCCCTCGGCCACCAGCAGCGCGCTCGAGCCGATGGGCTGGAAGAACGACTTGTGGAAGTCCACGGTCACGGAGTCGGCCCGTTCGATGCCCGCGAGACAGTGCCGGCGGGTGGGGGAGGCGAGCAGTCCGCAGCCGTAGGCGGCGTCCACGTGGAACCAGGCGCCGTTCCTGCGGGCCGTCGCGGCCAGGGCGTCCAGCGGGTCGATGGCACCGAAGTCAGTGGTGCCGGCCGTGGCGACGACGGCCAGGGCGCGGAGCCCCCGCGCCGCGTCCGCGCTCATGGCCCGCTCCAGGGCGACCTGGTCCATGCGGCGGTTCCGGTCCACCGGGATCGGCACGACGGCATCCGCACCCAGGCCGACGTGGACGGCAGAGCGCACGATGCTGAAGTGGCTGTCCTGGGAGGCATAGATCCGCCAGCCGGTCAGCCGCTGCGGGAGGGGACCGGTCCCGGGGGAGACGGCGCGGTTGCGGGCCATCAGCAGGGCCTGCAGGTTCGACTGGGTGCCGCCGCTCGTGAAGATCCCGTCCGCTGCCGGGCCCAGTCCGGCCAGGTCAGCCGCCCACCGCACCAGGCGCCGCTCGATCAGGCTGGCGCCGGCGGACTGGTCCCAGGTGTCCATGGAGGTGTTGATGCTCGTCACCAGCGCCTCCGCTGCCACGGCCGGCAGGGCCACCGGGCAGTTCAGGTGGGCGGCGTACCGGGGGTGGTGGAAGTACACCGCGTCGTCCAGATAGAGCGAGGACGCCTCGGCCAGCGCGGCCTCGGTCGAGCCGAGGGGTGCCCCGAGGTCGACGCCGGAGACGGACTCCTGCAGGTCCGCCGGGTCCGGCCCGGTGGTCGGCGACTGGGCCCGGACGATCGCCGCGGCGGCCAGCAGGGCGGCGGTCCCGGTGTCCTGCACGAAGCGGTGCGCGTTGTCAGCGGAGAGCAGGGCGGCGTCCGTGGCCGGGTGCGGCGGGAGGAGGGCCGGGGTCTGCCTCGGGATGGTCTGACCGCTGGGAGCGGCCGGGGCCATCTGCTCGGTGGAGCTGGGGGCTGTCATACTGTCCCTTCGTTGATGAGGTTAGCCTTACCTAACCGGCGTCCATTAAAAGCACAGAGGTGGACCGTAATTCAACTGGACCTTTGGCCAGGGGCGGCAAGGCGCGAGACTGCGGGACTGCGGGGCTGCCGGGTCGGATGGCCCATCCGGAAGGCTGTGTGCTGGACCACCCTCCTGTTAGGGTGGTGATCATTACTGACCGATCGTTCAGAAAGGCCTCTGTCGGATGACCACGCACACCACCGCCGCCACTGTCCCCAGCTACGTCCTCGACCAGTGGTGGACCCCCGCAGAGGGGTCCCGCACCGCGGAGGTCCGCGACGCCAATACCGGTGAAACCATGCTCCGCTTCGGGGCCGAAGGCCTGGACCTGGGCGAGGTGCTGGCGCACGCCCGCACCGTCGGCCAACGCGAGCTCGGGGCACTGACGCTCCACGAGCGGGCGCTGAAGCTCAAGGACCTCGCGCTGTTCCTCAACAGCCGGCGAGACGAGCTGAACGCCCTGTCCCACCGCACGGGGGCCACCGCAGTGGACAACATGGTGGACATCGACGGCGGTATCGGCGTCCTGTTCACCTACTCGTCCAAGGGGCGGCGCGAGCTGCCCAACGCCAACGTCATCCAGGATGGGGGCGTGGAGCCGCTGTCCAAGGACGGCTCGTTCATCGGCACCCACATCTACACGCGCATCCCGGGTGCCGCCGTGCAGGTCAACGCGTTCAACTTCCCGGTCTGGGGCATGCTCGAGAAGTTCGCGCCGTCCTTCATCGCCGGTGTGCCGACCATCGTCAAGCCAGCCACCCCCACCGGCTATGTCACCGAGGCCGCGGTGCGGATCATGATCGAATCCGGGATCCTGCCGGCGGGCTCGCTGCAGCTGATCTCCGGATCGGCCCGCGGCCTGTTGGACGTCATGGACTACCGTGACCTGATGGCCTTCACCGGCTCGGCCTCCACGGCGCAGTCGCTCAAGGCCCACCCGAACGTGGTGACCGGGGGTGTCCGCTTCACCGCCGAGACCGACTCGCTCAACGCCGCCATCCTCGGTCCGGACGCCGTCGAAGGCACCCCGGAGTTCGACGCCTTCGTCAAGGCCGTCGTCACCGAGATGACCGTCAAGGCCGGGCAGAAGTGCACGGCCATCCGGCGCACCATCGTCCCGGAGGGACAGCGGGACGCCGTGGCCCGAGCCGTCTCCGCGCGGTTGGACTCACGTGTGGTCCTCGGCGATCCGCGCGCCGAGGGCGTCACCATGGGCGCCCTGGCCTCCCTGGACCAGTTGCGGGACGTGCGCGGTGCCGTCGAGGACCTGCTCGCCGCCGGGGGTGAGCTGGCCTATGGCACCCTGGACGCTCCCACGGTGCGCACCGCCTCAGGTGAGGAGGCCGTCGTCGAGCACGGTGCCTTCATGTCCCCCGTGCTGCTGTCCTGGGCGGACGGGGACGCCGAGGCCGTGCACTCCCGCGAGGCCTTCGGCCCCGTGACCTCCCTGCTGGGCTACACCGACGTGGCCGACGCCGTCCGCCTGGCCGCGCGCGGCTCCGGCTCCCTCGTGGCCACCGTGTGCACCAACGATCCGGAGGTGGCCCGCGCGCTGACCACCGGGATCGCCGGCCACCACGGCCGCGTGCACCTGCTCAACCGGGAGACCGCCCGGTCCAGCACCGGCCACGGCTCGCCGATGCCGCAGCTGGTCCACGGCGGTCCGGGACGGGCCGGCGGCGGCGAGGAACTCGGCGGCATCCGCGCCGTCCTGCACCACATGCAGCGCACGGCTCTGCAGGGCTCGCCGAACCTGGTCACGGCCGTCACCGGCGTGTGGCAGACCGGGGCGGACCGCCGCATCGCGGGCTCGGCGGCATACGGGGCCGAGGCCGGACAGGAGCACCCGTTCCGGAAGTCACTCACCGACCTGCGGATCGGGGATGCCCTGGCCTCGGATCTGCGCCAGGTCACCCAGGAGGACATCACGGCGTTCGCCCACACCACCGGGGACACCTTCTACGCCCACACGAACCCGGAGGCGGCCGCGGCGAACCCGTTCTTCCCGGGCACCGTGGCGCACGGCTACCTGCTGGTGGCCTGGGGCGCCGGACTCTTCGTGGAGCCGGCCCCCGGCCCGGTGCTGGCCAATTACGGCCTGGAGAACCTGCGGTTCGTCACCCCGGTGGCAGCCGGCGACTCCATCCGCATCACCCTGACCGCCCAGAAGATCACGCCACGGGTGACGGATGAGTACGGCGAGGTCGCCTGGGACGCCGTGATCCACAATCAGGACGACGAGATCGTGGCGACCTACACCGTCCTGACCCTGGTCGAGAAGGAGGACACCCTCTACCGGAACTGGACCGACTGAGCCCCTCGGCCGGCCACAGGGCCAGGGCACGGACCAGAGCACGACGGCGGCTGGTCACCTTCTCGGAAGGTGACCAGCCGCCGTCGTGCTGGGGTGGGCAAGCGCTGGGTCAGGCGCGGGCGCGCAGCCCGTCCACGATCATGGCGATCGCGTTCTCCTCGACCTGTGCGGGGGAGACCGGGCCTTCCGGGCGGTACCACTCCACCAGGGAGTTGATCATGCCGAACATCAGCCGGGTGGTGGTGCGGGGCTCCACGTCGCTGCGCACCCTGCCCTCGGCCTGGGCCGCCGTCACGAGGTCCACGATGGTGTGGTCCACCGTGCGGCGGCGCTGCAGGGCGTCACGCTCGATCTCGGTGTTGCCGCGCAGGCGCAGCAGCAGGGTGACGTAGGGCTGGCGGTCGATCAGGACGCGAATGGTGGAGCGCAGGATGTACTCAAGGCGCTCGATGGTGCCGCCGTTCTGGGCGCGCTCATCCTCCCCGATGGCCTCCAGGGGGATGAGTGCCTCGTCCAGGGCCAGCCGCAGCAGGTCCCCCTTCGAGGGCACGTGGTGGTAGATCGCCGACTTGCTGACCCCGAGCTCCACGGCGAGCATCCCCATGGAGGTGGCGTCATAACCATGGCGGTTGAACACCTGGACGGCGATCTCCAGCACCGAGTCCTGGTCATAGCCGGGCCGGCCCCGCCGGGGGGACTTCGGCACGGCGGAAGCGGTCGTCATGTCAGGTCTCCTGATCAGCGCGGGTGGATGGTCCTACGGTCCTGCTGACTCAGGGCGTGCGCAGGTCGTGGATCCGCTTCAGCTTACCCACGGACCGCGGCAGGGACTCCGGGTCCACCACGTCGATGCGGCAGCTCGAGCCCACGTGGATCTTGATGAGCTTCTGCAACTCGCCGGCGGCGGCCAGCGCCCGGTCCGTGGTGCAGTCGTCCCGGCGCTCGATCTTCACGGCCAGCTTGTCCATCCGGCCGGGCCGGGTGATCTCCAGCTGGAAGTGCGGGGACAGGCCGGCGACGGTGAGGGCGAGTTCCTCAATCTGGCTGGGGAACAGGTTCACCCCGCGCAGGATGATCATGTCGTCCGAGCGCCCGGTGATCCGCCCCATCCGCCGGTGGCCCGGGCGGGCGGTGCCCGGCAGCAGCCGGGTCAGGTCGTGGGTGCGGTAGCGGATGATGGGCAAGGCCTGCTTGGTCAGTGCCGTGAACACGATCTCGCCGTGCTCGCCGTCCTGGAGGACCTTGGTGTCGTCGAAGGCGTCCACGATCTCCGGGCGGAAGTGGTCCTCCCAGATGTGGCAGCCGTCCTTCGTCTGCCCGGACTCGCCGGCGACCCCGGGGCCCATGACCTCGGAGAGTCCGTAGATATCGCAGGCGTCGATGGCGAACATCTCCTCCAGCTCGTGGCGCATCTCCTCGGTCCACGGTTCGGCGCCGAGCACGCCGACCTTCAACGAGGTCTTGCGCGGGTCGAGGCCGGCGCGCTGCATGGCGTCACCGATCGTCAGCAGATAGGTGGGGGTGCACAGGATGGCGTCCGGCTGGAAGTCCTGGATCAGCGTGATCTGCTTCTCCGTCTGCCCGCCGGACATCGGAATGACCGTGGTGCCGAGGCGCTCGGCGGCCCCGTGGGCTCCCAGGCCGCCGGTGAAGAGCCCGTAGCCGTAGGCATTGTGCACCTTCATGCCCGGGGTGACCCCGGCGATCCGGAGGCAACGGGCGCCGAGCTTGGCCCAGTCGTCCAGGTCCTGTTGCGTGTAGCCGACCACGGTGGCGCGGCCGGTGGTGCCGGAGGAGGCGTGGATCCGGGCGACCTGCTCCTGCGGGACCGCGAACATGCCGAAGGGGTAGGACCGTCGCAGGTCCTCCTTGTCCGTGAAGGGGAACTTCGCCAGGTCCGAGAGTTCCTTCAGGTCGCTGGGGTGGACGCCGGCGGCGTCGTACTTCTCCCGGTAGAGCGGGACGCGCTCATAGGCGTAGGCCACCGTGTCCTGGAGGCGGGCCAGCTGCAGGGCCTCGATCTGGTCGCGGCTCATCGTCTCTTCAGGGTCCAGCCCGAGGGTCGCGTCGGTCGTGGAGAGGGTCTCGGTCATCATCGGAAGCCTTAATGTGTGCGGTGGTACTGGGGTTGCTGCTGGGTGCTGCTGGGTGCTGCGAGGCGGGGCGACGAGCGCCGGCGCGGGCTCCGGGTCAGCGCTTGGGGATGGTGCGGGACCGCCCGCGGAACTCCGCGATGACCTCGGTGCCGCCCTCCGGCAGGGATTGGCGGACCTGGATGTCGTAGAGGCCGCTGCGGCCGTTCTGCTGGCGCCGGTCGGCCACCGCGGTCAGCAGCCGCCCCGGGATGCCGGGCTTCAGAAAGTTCATGTCCACGCCCGAGGCCACCGTGACCGTCTCGTCCGACCCCTCGGCCGGATTGCACGCCAGCGCGAAGGCCGAGTCCGCCAGGGCGAACACCATGCCCCCGTGGGCGATGCCGAAGCCGTTCAGCATCTCCTGGCGCAGGGTCATGGTGATGACGGCGTGCCCGTCGGCGATCGCCTCCACCTCGATGCCCATCCACTCGCTGGCCGGGTCGTTCTGGAGGATGGCGTGCCAGTCGCCCAGCCGGGACGCTGCCTGCGGGGCCTTCTCCGTGGTGGTCATGGCGCTCCAATCATTATCTACTGAACGATCATTAGGTAATCTCAATCTGTGACCTGGGTCAAGTTGCGGGTCGCGGTCAGCGTAGGCCGCGTGTTGACGAACGGCGAGCCGATGCCTATATACTGAACGAACGGTCGGTAAATAAGACGGCTCCCATCCGTGCCCCGGTGGCACGGATGGAGATGACATCCGCCGCACCGCACACGGCGATTCCGAGAATGAGGTGGTCACCATGGCCGAACAGAAGAGCTCCGGCGGGCACCTGGCTGCCGTCCGGACACCGGAGGACATCGAGGGTGAGCGCCGGTTCGACGCGATCATCGCCGAGGACTCCCGCATCGAGCCCCGGGACTGGATGCCCGAGGCCTACCGCAAATCACTGACCCGGCAGATGTCCCAGCACGCGCACTCCGAGATCATCGGGATGCAGCCGGAGGCCAACTGGATCACGCGCGCCCCCAGCCTCAAGCGCAAGGCCATCCTGATGGCCAAGGTGCAGGACGAGGCCGGCCATGGGCTCTACCTGTACTCGGCCACCGAGACCTTGGGGACGGACCGGGACACCCTGAATGACCAGCTGCTCACCGGACGCGCCAAGTACTCCTCGATCTTCAACTACCCCGCTCGCACGTGGGCGGACATGGGCGCGATCGGCTGGCTCGTCGACGGTGCGGCCATCGCCAACCAGGTGCCGCTGTGCCGTGCCTCCTACGGCCCTTATGGACGGGCCATGGTGCGCGTCTGCAAGGAAGAGTCGTTCCACCAGCGCCAGGGATTCGAGATCCTGCTGGAGCTGTCCCGCGGCACCGAGGCCCAGCGGACCATGGCCCAGGACGCCATCAACCGCTTCTACGCCCCGGCACTGATGATGTTCGGCCCCTCAGACACGGACTCGCCGAACTCGCAGCAGTCCATGGCGTGGAACATCAAGCGCTTTTCCAACGACGACCTGCGTCAGCGGTTCGTCGGCATGATCGTCGAGCAGGTCAAGGTCCTCGGCCTGAGCCTGCCGGATCCGGACCTGCGTTACGACGAGGAATCCGGTCAGTGGCTGCACATGGAGCTGGACTGGGACGAGTTCAAGCGGGTGGTCTCCGGGGGTGGCCCCTGCAACTCCCAGCGCCTGGCCCGTCGCCGGGAGGCCCATGAGGATGGCGCCTGGGTCCGAGAGGCCGCAGCCGCCTTCGCGCGGAAGCAGCAGGACGAGCAGAACCAGCAGGACCAGAAGGCAGAGGTGGCATGACCATGAGCAGCACGGTGATCGGCCAGGACGGCCAGGACGGCCAGAGCAACCAGAACAACCAGAGCAAGCAGAACCGTCAGTCCGGCCAAAAGGCCTCGACGTCGGCCGGCTGGCCGCTCTGGGAGATCTTCGTGCGCTCCTCTCGGGGCCTGTCCCATGTCCACGCCGGTTCGCTCCACGCGCCGGATGCGGAGATGGCCGTCCGCAACGCGCGGGACCTCTACACCCGGCGCAACGAGGGCGTCTCCCTCTGGGTGGTCCGCTCCACGGACATCGCCACCTCGGACCCGGATGCCAAGGACATGATGTTCGAATCGCCTCAGGGCAAGGACTATCGCCACGCCACGTACTACAAGGAGAGCGAAGGGGTGAAGCACCTGTGAACGGTCCCTCCGATCAGATGACTGACCAGAAGACCGGCCAGGCGGCCGACCGGCTGCCGGACCACAGCCTCGACAGCTTCGGCGACGCCGCGGCGTCGGCCACGCGGGTCACCCCCGGCAACGCCCTGCGTCCCGAGGACATCGCCCTGCAGAAGGCGGCTCCCGCCGGCGACGCCGCCGCGCGGTATGCCCTCCATTTGGGCGATGACGCCCTAATCCTCGCCCAACGGCTCTCACATTGGATCTCGCGCGGGCCCGAGCTGGAGGAGGACGTGGCCCTGGGCAACATCGCCCTCGACCAGTTGGGCCATGCCCGTTCCTTCCTCAGCTACGCGGGCAAGGCCTGGGGTCAGACGGAGGACGACCTGGCCTACTTCCGCGAGGAGGAGGACTTCACGTCCCTGCACCTGGTCGAGCAGCCCAACGGCGATTTCGCCGAGACGATGGTGCGCGGCCTGTTCATGGCCCTCTACCAGCACCAGGTCTACGCCCGGCTGCTGGACTCGGCCGACGAGACCATCGCCGCCATCTCCGCAAAGGCGCTCAAGGAGGTCGACTACCACCTGGAGCATGCTGAGCTGTGGACCCTGCGCCTGGGCCGGGGCACCGAGGAGTCGGCCCGCCGGATGCGCCGCGCCCTGGACAAGCTCTGGCCCTACACCGAAGAATTGTTCCAGGACGAACCGCTGCACGACGAGCTCGAGGGCATCGCCGTCCGCCCGTCCACACTCCGGGCACAGTGGGAGGAGCAGGTGCGGGACATCCTCGACCGATCAGGGCTGGCCGTCCCGGAGGTCCCCGCCGCCCTGTGCCTCGGCCGCCGCGGCGAGCACTCCGAGCACCTGGGATACATCCTCGCCGAGATGCAGGTGCTCGCCCGCAAGCATCCCGGTGCCACCTGGTAGACGTCAGGAGGACCACCATGACACCCACCACCACAGACACCATCACCACGGCCACTGAGCGTGCCGCGGAAGGTGACCGACTCCACCGCATCGCAGCCCGGGTCACCGACCCCGAGATCCCGGTGTTGACCATCGCCGACCTGGGCATCCTGCGGGACGTCGAGCAGGACGGTGACGGCGCCGTCGTCGTGACCATCACCCCGACCTATTCGGGGTGCCCGGCCATGGACGCCATCCGGCAGGACCTGGAGCACGAGTTCGCCGTGGCCGGCTACGAGGAGGTCCGCGTGGACCTGGTGCTGTCCCCGGCCTGGTCCACCGACTGGATGACGGACGCGGGCAAGGCCAAGCTCGAGGAGTACGGCATCGCCCCGCCCACCGGGGCCGGCCATCGGGGCACCGTGACCCTCGGCCTGGCCGTGAAGTGCCCGCACTGCCATTCGCTGAACACCCGCGAACTCGCCCGCTTCGGTTCCACCTCCTGCAAGGCCCTGTACTCCTGCCGGGACTGTCTGGAACCCTTCGACTACTTCAAGGTGCTCTCATGACCGCAACCGCCACCGAAACCGCCCCCGCACGCCGCCGCGCCACCTTCCACTCCCTGGAGGTGGCCGGTGTCCGCCGGCTGACCGCCGACGCCGTCGAGGTCACCTTCGCGGTGCCCGAGGAGCTGGTGGACGACTACGACTACGCGGCCGGCCAGTACGTGGCCCTGCGCAAGGAGTTGCCGGGCGAGGACGGCGCACTGCACGAGGTGCGCCGCAGTTACTCGATCTGCGCCGAGCCGAGGCCCGGAGAGATCCGCGTGGCTATCAAGCGGGACCTCGGCGGGCTCTTCTCCAGCTGGGCCAACGAGCACCTGGTGTCGGGGGACACCATCGACGTGATGAGTCCCGCCGGCGCGTTCATCTCCCAGCACCGGATGACCGAGCTGAACGATCCGGAGTCGATCGACACGGACACCGAGCACTCGTTCGTCGCAGTGGCTGCCGGATCCGGCATCACCCCGGTCATCGCGATCGCCCGCACGGTGCTGGCGTCCAATGACCAGGTCCGCTTCGACCTGGTGTATTCCAACCGGGCCGCCATGGACGTGATGTTCCTCGAAGAGCTGGCCGACCTCAAGGACCGCTACCCCGCCCGCTTCGCCCTGCACCACATCCTGACCCGGGAGCAGCGGATCTCACCGCTGCTCTCCGGCCGGATCGACCACGAGAAGCTCTCGACCCTGTTGTCCTCCGTGATGCGTCCGGAGACCGTGGACGAGTGGTTCCTCTGCGGCCCGTTCGAACTGGTCCAGCTGGTCCGGGACGAGCTGACCGCCCTGGACGTGGACGCGGGCAAGGTCCGCTACGAGCTGTTCACCACGGGTGACCCGAAGCAGGGCCGCCCGGAGGGCAACATCGGCCGTCCCGTGGAGGTTGACGAGGCCGGGGAGAATTTCCAGATCTCCTTCACCTTGGACGGACTGCAGGGCGAGGTGAAGTCCCCCAAGGGGCAGCGCGAGTCGGTGCTCAACGCCGCTCTTCGGGTCCGCCAGGACGTGCCCTTCGCCTGCGCCGGCGGCGTGTGCGGCACGTGCCGGGCCAAGGTGGTCGAGGGCACCGTGGAGATGGATGAGAACTACGCGCTCGAACCGGACGAGGTCGAGAAGGGCTACGTGCTGACCTGCCAGTCCCACCCGACCTCGGACACCCTCGTCCTCAACTACGACGCCTAGGAGAGAACGCATGATCGAACTGAACCTGGCCGATGGGATCGCCGAGGTCGTCCTCAACGCCCCGGAGAAGATGAACGCCCTCAATGCCGAGGCGCTCGCCGAACTCGAGCAGGCCTACGACGACGCCGCTGCCGCCGCCTCGCGCGGTGAGGTGCGGGCCCTGCTGCTGCGGGGCGAGGGCCGCGGGTTCTGCGCCGGGCGGGACATCTCCGGGGTTACCCCGGCCGACGACGACGTCCTGGGCTACCTCGGTGGGAAGGTCACCCCGCTGCTGCAGAAGATGAGCGCCTTCCCGGCGCCGACCTTCGCCGCCGTGCAGGGTGCGTGCCTCGGCGTCGGGCTCGGGCTGGCGATCGCCACGGATGTGGTCTACGTGGCCGAGAACGCCAAGATCGGCTCGCCGTTCGCGAACTTGGGGGCCACGTTGGACTCCGGTGGGCACTGGCTGTTCACCGAGCGGCTGGGCTCCCACCGTACCCTGGACCTGATCTACACCGCGGAGCTGATCAGCGGGGCCGAGGCGGTGGCCTCCGGACTGTTCTCGCGGGCCCTGCCGGCGGAGAGCCTGCTGAAGGACACCCGCGGCATCGTGGCTCGGGTGGCGACCGGGGCGACGGGGGCCTTCCTGGCGTCCAAGGAACTCGTGGCCCAGGTACGCGATCAGCGGCTGGGGCTCTGGGAATCAGTGGCCCGAGAGAACCAGGCCCAGGCCGACCTGTGCGGCACGGCCGACTACGCCGAGGGATTCGCCGCGTTCCAGGAGAAGCGCCGGCCCGTGTTCCAGGGAGTCGCCAGCACACCCGCGCCCCGCTGACCTCCCCGCACCACCACCGCTTTGAGTCGAGTTGGGGTGGGCGTGTGACGAAGAACCCACCCCAACTCAACTCAACGTCCGGGGGTGGGCGGGTATCCGACGTAGCCGGACATCAAGGTCTCAAGGCACGGTGCTCTACCGGGTGTCCGCGTCCTCGAAGATCACGAACGTCTGGGTGTCCAGCACCGCGGGCAGGGGCTGGATGAGATCGAAGACCACCCGGCGCAGGTCCAGGTTGTCCCTCGCCCGGACCAGCAGCAGCACATCGAAGTTCCCGCCCACGAGGCTGACATGGTAGACCTCCGGGATCTTCGCGAGGGTCTCCCTGACCTCCCGCCAGCCGTGCTGGCGCAGCTTCAGCGTGACGTAGGCCGAGGAGCGCAGGCCCGCACGGACCGGGTCCACCACCGCGCTGTAGCGGGTGATGACGCCGTCCTGCTGCAGCCTGTTGATCCTGGCGTAGGCATGCGCGCGGGAGATATGGACCCTCTGGGCCAGGGCGGTCACCGATTGACGGCCGTCCCTCGTGAGCTCGGCCAGGATCTGCTCATCCACGAAGTCGATCGGTGCGGGCACGGGGCCCATGGAATCCCTCCCTCACAGAGGCGGTGCACTGTTACAGAACATCCACCAGAATAAGCAATTTCCGCCATTCGTCCACAGTCTTGCCGTGCGGCGGCGACGAAGCCTCGGCTCGATCCACACTAGTGGTTACAAAGTGACTACCGCAGTGACGTGGACCACGGCCGGCACGCGGCCCAGGAGGAACGATGAGCGAGGACACCCGCATCGGCATCACCGATGCCGCCCGCAGCTTCGGCATTACGCCGGAGGACTACATGCTGCCGGCCCGCGACCTGATCCAGATGGTGGACCAGGAGGGCCGGCTCCTGGGTGCCGGCCCGGACCCGGAGCCGGGTCACGATTACCCCGTCCCGGCCGACGAGGACCTGCTGGAGGCGTACCGCCGCCTCGTGGTGGGCCGGCGCATCAATGACCAGAACTCCGCGCTGGTGCGTCAGGGCCGAATGGCGGTCTACCCCTCCAGCCACGGGCAGGAGGCCTGCCAGGTCGCCGTCGCGGCCTGCCTGGAGGAGGGGGACTGGCTGTTCCCCACCTACCGGGACACCGTGGCCGTGATCTCCCGCGGGGTCCCGCCCGTGGAGGCTATGACCGTCTTCCGCGGTGACTGGCACGGTGGCTACCATCCGGGAAGGCACAAGGTCGGCATCCAGTCCACCCCGCTGACCACCCAGTTGCTGCACGCGGTCGGGGCCGCGCATGCGGCGAGACTGCGCGGGGAGGACACCGTGGTGGTGGCCCTGTGCGGGGACGGGGCCACCAGCGAGGGTGACTTCCATGAAGCACTGAACTTCGCGGCCGTCTTCCATCTGCCGGTGATCTTCTTCGTCCAGAACAACCAGTACGCCATCTCCGTGCCCTTGGCCCGCCAGACGGTGGCGCCGTCGCTGGCGCATAAAGCTGTGGGTTATGGGATGGCGGGGGAGCGCGTGGACGGCAATGACCTCGTCGCGCTGCTCGCCGTCCTCGAGCGGGGTGTGCGCCTCGTCCGCGGCGGTGCGGGTCCCCTGCTGGTCGAAGCGCAGACCTACCGGATCCAGGCCCACACCAACGCCGACGACGCCACACGGTACCGCGAGGACGCGGAGGTGCAGGAATGGCTGGCCAAGGACCCGGTGAAGCGGATGCGCACCTACCTGACCGGTCGCGGCCTGCTGGCCGACGAGCTGCAGGCCCGCTTCGAGCGGGAGGCCGAGCAGGTCGCCGCCGAGCTGCGGGACGGACTCAATCAGGACGTGACCGGCGACCCGCAGGATCTCTTCGCCCACGTCTACACCGTCCCCACTCCACAGCTGACCGAGCAGTCCGCCCAGCTGTCCGAGGAACTCGCCCGCGAGGAGGCATCATGAGCGCCCGCCAGACCACCGGCCCGGACATCGGTTCAGTCGACACCATGGACAACGCCGTGGACGCGGCCCGGGAGGCCACCACCCGGGCCGGCGGGGCGGGTGTCCCCGGACCGCGGCCCGACTCCCCGGTGGCCCCGGCACCGCCGGGGCCGGTCACGATGGCCAAGGCCCTCAACGCGGCCCTGGCCGATGCGCTGGCCGCCGATGCCGGCGTCGTGGTGTTCGGCGAGGATGTGGGCACCCTCGGCGGGGTCTTCCGCATCACGGACGGCCTGGCCGCACGTTTCGGAACGGAGCGGTGTTTCGACACCCCGTTGGCCGAGTCCGGGATCGCCGGCATGTCCGTGGGCATGGCGATCAACGGGATGCGGCCGGTGATCGAGATGCAGTTCGACGCCTTCGCCTATCCGGCCTTCGAGCAGATCGCCTCGCACGTGGCGAAGATGCGCAACCGCACCCGGGGGGCCGTGGCGATGCCCATCGTCATCCGCATCCCGTACGCGGGGGGCATCGGCGGCGTGGAGCACCATTGCGATTCCTCGGAGGCCTACTACGCGCACACCCCGGGCCTCAAGGTCGTCACCCCGGCCACCGTGACCGACGCCTACCTGCTGCTGCGGGCGGCCATCGACTCGGACGACCCGGTCGTCTTCATGGAGCCCAAGAAGCTGTACTTCGCCAAGGACCGGGTCGACCTGGATGCTCTGCGCGAGCAGTACGACGCCGGCCGGTCCGGTCCCGGGGCCGGTGCGGATCCGCGGGCCGCGCTGGAATCCGGCGGGGCCGCCGTCGCGCGGACCGGAACCGACGCGACGCTGATCGCGTACGGTCCGTCCCTGCCCACCGCGCTGGCCGCGGCGGCCGCCGCCCAGGAGGAGGGGCGCTCGCTGGAGGTGGTGGACGTGCGCACGATCGTCCCCTTCGACGACGCCACCGTGGTCGCGTCCGTGGTCAAGACCGGCCGGGCCGTGGTTATCACCGAGGAGACCGGATTCGCCTCCGTTGCCGCGGAGATCACCGCCCGCGTCCAGCAGCGCTGCTTCCACTCCCTGGCCGCGCCCGTACTGCGGGTCACGGGCTTCGACATCCCCTATCCGGCGCCGAAGCTGGAGCACCATTTCCTGCCCTCGGTGGACCGCATCCTGGACGCCGTGGACGACCTGCAGTGGGAGGACTGACATGACCATCCGCACCTTCCTGCTCCCGGACCTGGGAGAGGGCCTGACCGAGGCCGACATCATCCGGTGGCTGGTGGCCGCCGGGGACACCGTGGCCGTGGACCAGCCGATCGTCGAGGTCGAGACCGCCAAGTCCCTCGTCGAGGTACCCAGCCCGTTCGGCGGCACCGTGGCAACCCTGCACACGGAGGCCGGCACCACCCTGGAGGTCGGCAAGCCTTTGGTCTCCGTCGAGGACGGCGTGGCGTCTGGTGACAGCGGTTCCAACGATGACAGTTCCGAGAGTTCCGCTGGTTCCGTTGGTGCCCCGGCTCTGGCCGAGGGCGCCCAGTCCTACCGTGAGGAGGAGCGCGCCGGGGTGCGGCCCGAGGCCGCGGCCGCCTCGGGGCAGGCACCCGGCGCGGAGGACACAGTGCGGCCTGCAGCACGGGGAACATCGGACAGCGCGGCGCAGGCGGGCCCGGAGGACGACGCCGGCTCTGGCAACGTCCTGATCGGCTACGGCACCCCCGGTGGTGCCGCGACCGGCCGCACCCGCCGGCGCAAGGCTGCCGCGGATACTCCGGCCGCCGGATCGTCGTCCGTTGCGTCACCGACTGCAGGGTCGCCGACGGAGGCGTCAGAGTTGACTCGCTCAGCCCCGCGGGTGGTCAACCCGCTCGTGCGCCGGCTGGCGCGTGACCACGGGGTGGACCTCGCCACCGTGCGGGGGACCGGCCCGGCCGGGCTGATCGTGCGCGCCGATGTGCTGGCCTCGGCTGGAGCTGGAGCTGGAGCTGGTTCTCCGGGTTCGGATACCGCCACGGGTCCCACCCTGGCCACCGCAAACGCCACAGCGATCGCCGGCAGGGCGGCCGCGTCGAGCCCGGCATCGGCCGGGGAGGGATCGTGGGCCCCGGAACCCACGGAGGAACTGGACCCGCGCACAGGACTGGGGGTGGCCGGCGTCGTGCCCGTGTCCGGGGTGCGCAAGGTGACCGCCGCGGCCATGAGTCGCTCGCGCCGTGAGATCCCCGAGGCCACGATCTGGGTGGATGTGGACGTCACTCCGCTGCTGGAGCTGCGGGCGTCGCTGAAGGCGCGTGGGGACCAGCAGGTGCCGGGTCTGCTGGCCTTCGCGTCCCGGTTCGCGCTCGCCGGCTTGGCCCGGTATCCCGAGCTGGCGCAGCGCTTCGAGGAGGACGGAGCGGGCGGGCACCGGATCGTGTCCTTCGACGGCATCAATCTCGGTTTCGCGGTGCAGACCGAGCGTGGCCTGGTGGTGCCTTCCATCCGGGGCGCCAACGCGATGACCGCCCGGCAACTGAACGAAGAGCTGCGCCGGTTGACCGAGGTGGCCCGTTCCGGGAAGGGCACCCCGCTGGACCTGTCCGGCGGGACCTTCACGATCAACAATTACGGGGTGTTTGGCACCGATGGCTCCGCGGCGATCATCAACCATCCCGAGGTCGCGATCCTGGGGATGGGACGCATCATCGATCGGCCGTGGGTGGTGGACGGCGAGCTGGCCGTGCGCAAGGTCATGCAGCTGTCCCTGGTGTTCGACCATCGCATCTGCGACGGCGGCACGGCCGGCGGATTCCTGCGGTTCGTCGCGGATTGCTTCGAGAATCCCATGGGGGTGCTGGCGGACTTGTAAAGTCAAGCGTCGATAGACCTGCCTTGTTGAATCTCGGCATTAACGTTCACGGGTGCGCCATGTTGGCAGGGGAGGGCATCAGGGAACGTCAGAGGCCGTGCCAAGGCCTTATCGACGCTGGGTCATCCTGGGTGATCTCCGATCGAGCCCTGGGCGCCTCGCTATTCGTCTGGTTCGGTGGGTGATTCTGTCAATTGGTTCGCCGCACGCATAAGTTCTGTGAGGTCAACTCGTTCTTCGATCTCAGCTCGCTGTGCCTCCGCCAATCGTCGTCCCTGTTCGTGTTCTTCGAATCTGGATTGCACGATCGACTTCATGGATTCATGAGAGACGCGACCTGCGCCTCTCAACGTTTGACGCTCATTGAAAGCCAGAAATCGTTCGGTGGCAACGGTCCAGTCAGCCATAGATGTCTCAATGCGACGTTCGGCCCGGTCTTCGACGTAGTCAAGGAACATCGTCGTCAAGCGGTCGAGTTCCTTGATCTCCGACTCATTGAGATAATTCTTAGCAATCTCTGCGTCTGCACGCTTCACTGTCGCGCCCCTCCATGACGTGAGCCCCAAGGTCGGGCTTCTGACATCCACCCGACTGACGACGAGTTCGGCTGCTGTATGTCCGGTGACTGCGTAGAGGAGCTTGTTCTGAATCGTCGCGAAAAAAGTCCGCGCGACATCAGACTGTCCGTCGTAATCGGCGCTCGTGGCCTTGAAGAGTTCTCGGATCTTTTGATAGAAGCGTTTCTCAGAAGCACGGATGCTGCGAATTCGCTCAAGAAGTTCGTCGAAGTAATCAACGCCTTCGGAGTCCTTGAGGTACCTGTCGTTCATGGCGAAGCCCTTGACGAGGTATTCGTGGAGTGTGGTGGTGGCCCATTGCCGGAACTGCACCGCTCTCGACGTGGTGACGCGATAGCCGATGGCAAGAACCATGTCGAGGTTGTAGATCTTGACCTCACGTTGCACTTGCCGAGTTCCCTCCGATCGAACTCTTAACTCTGAGTTAATAGTTGCCTCGGTCACTTCGCGATCCTCAAGAATCCGGCGAATGATCTGGGCGATGTTCGGAAGCGTCGTGTCGTACAGGGAAGCAATCTCCGTTTGGGTCAGCCAGACAGTTCCCCCGGACGCTCGCAACTGGACGACGTTGGAACCGTCTGCCTCTCGGTAGAGAATCACCTCGCCGCCGTGTTCAGCCTTCATTGACAGCTTCCTCCATCGTCCGCGGGTTAGTTATCGGCATCATCTCCGGATCAACTCGTCGCCAACGACAAGGACTCCATCTGCTCGATCACGAGCTTGATGGCCTCCGGCTGTTTGTCCGGCGGGTAGCCGTTCTTGATCAGCAGCCGTTTGACGGAAGAGCGCAGCTTGGCCCGCACATCCTCCCGCACAGTCCAGTCAGTGCGAGTGTCCCGCTGCATCACGGCCACCAGTTGCCGGGCGATGTCGGCCAGCTTGCCCTCGCCCTGCTTTTCCACGGCGGACTGGTTCTGCGATACCGCGTCGTAGAACGCCAGCTCGTCACTGTCCAGTGGAGGTTCGAATTGCTTGCCGCGGTCGGCTTCGGCCAAGGCTTCGCGCGCCAACTCGAACAGTTCGGCGATGACCTCGGCGGAACTGAGCTGTTGGTTGGTGTACTTCGTCATTAGCTCGGTGACCCGTTCGGAGAAGGCCCGCTGGCGGATGGCGTTGTGCCCGGTGGCCTTGACCGACTCCTCGGACACCAGCTTGCGCAAGGCCTCGATGGCCAGGTGGGGGTTCCGTGCCTCACGGGTCTTGGCCAGAAATTCTGGTGTCAGGTCGTTCAGCGTCGGGCGCGGCATGCCTGCGGCGGCGTAAATGTCCAGGACCTCGCCGGTGGCGTCCGTGGCCGAATCGATGAGCTGGGCCAGCATCCGTTGCACGTCGTCCGGAATCGGTTCACCGCGGGCCTGCCGGTCCTGGGCGTCGAACTTGCCCATCCATACCCGGATCTCCTCGTACACCTGGATCTCCGGACGGACCTCCTCCAGCCGCCCGGAGCCGGTGCACAGCGCCCAGGCCCGCGCCAACCGTCCGGACGCCTGCCGGAACTGGGACGCCAGACCTGGGTCGCCGTCGTCGTCCAGCCCGGCACCCTGGTTCCGTGGCTCGCGCAGATAGTTCACCGCCCCGGTGACCGCGTTGAGGAAGGCCTTCTTGCCGCCCTTCTTCATCACCGCGCGCCAGTCGTAGCCAGCCAGCAGGGTGCGCGCCTCGGTGAGCAGCTCCTCCACCAGCGCGACGGCATCGTCCACGTTCCTGCCCATGGGCCGGTTCTGCTGGTCGGTGTCCGTGTACTCCTTCAGGGCGTTTGCGAGGTTCTCCGCCAGTGGCGCGTAGGCGACCAGTAGGCCATCCTCCTTGCCGCGGAAGGTGCGGTTGACGCGGGCGAGGGTCTGCATGAGCAGCGCGCCCTTGAGCGGGCGGTCCAGGTAGAGCGTGTGCAGGGGCGGGGCGTCGAAGCCGGTGAGCATCATGTCCTTGACGATCACCAGCTCCAGCTCGTCCTCGGGGTCCTTGAGCCGGGCCTTGATGGCGTTGTTCTCCGAGTCGCGGCGCACGTGGTCGGACACGGGCGGCTGGTCGGAGGCGTTGCCGGAGTAGACGACCTTGATCTTGCCTCGATCCAGCTCGTCCGCGTGCCAGTCCGGCCGAAGCCGGACGATCTGGGTGTACAGGTTGGCGCAGATCTCCCGGGTCCCACCGACGATCAGGGCCTTGCCCACGGCCGGCGTTCCGTCCGTGGCGGTGAGGAAGGGCCCGACGGCGGCCCGCCGGGTCTCCCAGTGCCTCACCAGGTCCTGGGCCAGCTCCTCGAGGCGTTCCGGGGCGCCGTAGACGGCGTTGACGACGGCGACCGATCGCTCGATGCGGGTTCGTTCGGTTTCGTCGAGCCCTTCGGTGGCCTCATCGGCGGCCTCGTCCAGGTCCCCCTCGGACACGCCCTCGGCCATGCTGACCTTGATCAGCCGCGGCTCGAAGTACACGGGGACGGTGGCGCCGTCCTCCACGGCCCGGGACAGGTCGTAGATGTCGATGTAGTCGCCGAACACGGCTCTGGTGTCCCGGTCCGCGAAGGAGATGGGCGTCCCGGTGAACGCGATGAGGGTGGCGTTCGGCAGGGCGTCGCGCAGGTGGCGGGCGTAGCCGTCGAGATCGTCGTAGTGGCTGCGGTGGGCCTCGTCCACCACCACGATGATGTTCTTCCGGTCCGAGAGCAGCGGGTGCACGGTGCCGGCGTCCTTCTCGGCCTTGCTCAGGCCGAACTTCTGCAGGGTGGTGAAGTAGATGCCGCCGGAGAGTCGGCCGGAAAGTTCCTCGCGCAGCTCGTTGCGGCGGCGGACCTGCTGCGGCTGCTCCGGCAGTAGCCGGGACCGGCTGAAGCCTGCGAACAGTTGCCCGTCCAGTTCGTTGCGGTCGGTGATGACCACGATGGTGGGGTTGCGCAGCTCGGCGTGCTGCATCACCCGGTTGGCGTACAGTTCCATCTCCATGGACTTGCCGGAGCCCTGGGTGTGCCACACGACGCCGGCCCGCCCGTCCGTGCGGACCGCCTGGATGGTGGTGCCCACGGCCTTGGAAACGGCGAAGTACTGGTGCGGCTTGGCGATGCGCTTGGTCAGGCCCTCGGCACTTTCGTCGAAGGCCGTGTACCAGTGCAGCAGTTGGAGGAACCGCTCGGGGTTGTAGAGGCCGTCCAGGGCGGTCTCGATCGGCAGGACCGCGTCGCCATCCTCGGTGGTGGTGCCGGTGGGGACGGGCACGCCGTCGTCGTCCACGGTCCAGGGAGAGAAATGGTTCAGGGGCGTGAACGGGGTGCCGTACCGCGCCTCGAGTCCGTCCGAGGCGAGGGTGAACACGCAATACCGGAAGGCCAGGGGGAACTCGCGCAGGTAGGTCTGCAGCTGAGCATGGGCTGCGCTGACATCCGCGCTCGCCGCACCGGCCCGCTTGAGCTCCATGATGCTCACGGGCATGCCGTTGAGGTAGACCACCACGTCCAGCCGACGCCGGTGCTCGCCCTGCACGAGGGTGACCTGGTGGGCGACCAGCCAGTCGTTGAGGGATTCCTCCGCACCGATCAGCCGCAGCGTGGGGGTCCGTTCGGTGCCATCCGAGTCCAGGTAGGTGAAGCGGTATCCGTCCACCAGGTACCGGTGGATCCGGAAGTTCTCCGTGATGGCGTCCTGCGAGGAGGGTGCGGCGATCTCCGCGAGGGCCTGCTCGAGGTATTGGACCGGCACGTCCGGGTTGAGCCGCCGCATGGCTTGGAGCAGGCGGGGCCTGATCAGCAGCTCGTCCCAGCCGGTGCGCTCGCCGGTGCCGGGGGCGATGCTGCTGCCGTGGACAGGCTTCCAGCCGTGGTCCCCGAGGCGGTCGAGGACGAGGCCTTCCCAATCGTTCTCGGAGGGTGGTGAGGGTACGGTCATGAATCAGCCTCAGTAGTGCGATCACTTGTCGCAGGCTGCTCGTCGTCCAGGTCATCGGCCGGAACCAGCTGGTCGAATTCTGGTTCCGGGGAGTTATCAACTGGTCCGACCGCGCCACCAACCAGTGAGAGCGCGGTGCGCAGCCCGTTCAGTGCGAAGAGATACAGGGTGTCCAAAGCATCAGACTCAGCCAAGGCCTTCTCGAAGGATTCCCAATCGGTGAAATCGGTGGATTCCTGGATCATCGCCGCCACTTGAACATTCCCGCGGCCATCATCGGTCACCGCATGGAGGGTGGCGAAGAGAACGCGCTCGTTCGATTCGGCCTCCCGTTCCGGCGCGTAGCTGACGAACCAATTGATATGAGCCTGATTGGCGGATTCCCACGAGGAATCAACGTTCAGGATCTTTGGACTCGACAGGTGAAAGGTCTGCGTCTTCGCCATGGTCATGCTCCGCAGGCCTTGCGCCAGCCACCGAGTGTCGCCGTTCGGCGTGGCTTAGCCTCAGAATGACTATTCGCCAATGCAGGGCCCTGTGCGCGCCAACGCTCGAAGTGCTTCCTGTCGTCTGTCCGGGGCGGCGCCTCATCTGCTGATGAGAGTTGCAGACTCTGTCCGAGCGCATGGAGTGTCGCCGAGAGCTTCCTGACCGTGATATTGCGTTCACCAGCTAAACGGGCCGTGATCTCGCTCTTGCTGACCCCCAATGCCTGGGCCAGTTCCGTCTTGGACTTGCCACTGGCTTCCAAAGCCGAGGCGATGAGCTGACTGGCATCGACCATTGCGGCCTCCTCGGCGAAGACGGCATCGAACTCGGGGTCGCCGACTGGAAAGATGGGTTCGGGAGTCATGGGGAGTTTCCTTTGCGGTCCCAGAAGATGGCGAGTGCCTTCGCCACTTCTCGGGGAACTTGGTTGTTCTTCGGTTTCTCGCGACCGTGCGTGATGTACCAGCGGCGGCTCGTTCGAACCACGTATAGCCGGTACTTGTTCGATTTCAGCTCATACACCGGCGGCTCGGCGCCGGCTGCGCTGAGCCGCCGAAAGTGCTCCGGCGACTTGAGTGGCCTTCCCGCCGCTAGGTATTGGATGTATCGAAGGAATCGAGCCTGGTCGCGTTTCTCCAGTTTCTCGAGGAAATCCTTGGCATCGCTTCTCCCGCTCTGTCGTACCACGGCGATGACACTGTCGTCGTGTGGAAGGAGGGGTATTCCACCCTGTTGTTCAGTCATAACTTAACACGCGGCGCGTGGTGCCCGCAAAGGCTGGAAGGCGTTGGCCAGAGTCATGGTGCTCGCTCCTCAGTCTGGATCAGTGTGTCTTCCGCGGCGGTGGCCGTAGGATGAAGGTGCAGGACGCGGAAACGCCTCCCGCGCATCCGAAGCCCCGCCACAAGCGGGGCTTCGAGCTTTCTCAGAACGTTCGGCCTTCTGGGAATCCCTGCGGGCGCTGGATGACATTGGGTGGTGACCCTGCCAATGTTGCAGACAGTGCCTGCACTATTGCCACCGGCCGTGTTGGCGGGACATTTGGCTTGAATGCCACTCGTGCAAGTGCTACTTGCGTGAATCAGGCGACGTGGACGCGGCAGGCGAACCCGCGTAGCTATTCGTGCAACAGCCTGTTGCACGATTGCCCTTGGAACGACCAGAGGGTGTTCCACATTAAATCGCTCCCTCAATGACTGACTCGGCATCCTTGATTCGCAGCTTGCCAGACATGAGCTGGGGGAGGAGGGAATCACGAATCTGTGCGAGCGTGAGATTCTCTCTCGCAGAAGACTCGACCACCGCCAGCAGCGGCGACAGTACAGCGTCGAGACTGTTTGCTTCATTGGCTGTCAAATCGGGCATGGGCAGATGATCGAACGTCTTCTTCGTGATGGTGTCGAAGACTGAGCCGTGGGCCATTGATTTGGCGTGGTCGGAAGCAGAACGAACGGCAAAATACAGAACTGATGCAGGGACATCTTCTGGGACGAATCCGTAGCAGGACTGGTTGAATGAAGAAGGTTCTCCCAGCCGTGCTACCGCTCCGACTGTTCCCCTGGCAGTCAAGATGACAGAGCCCTTCGGCAAGGGCTTGGCCTTCGTGTTTTCAGTCGCCAAGTTGGTGATCTTCTCTTCGGTGTCAAGAATGAGTTGCCCGGAAGCTCCGGTCACGTCCTTGGCCGAGATCCAACGCTCGCTTCCACCCCAGTAGTCGTCCCGAGAACGGCTTGGCGTCCCTCCGAGTATGGGCGTCAGCATCTGACTCATAGGCACTACGTCCGCTGACTCAATTGCGGCGGAATAGGTCAACGAGGCCAAATCATTTGCCGTGTGGGCAAGTTTGGTGTTGGCGGCGATCTTGTCGTCGAGGGTGCCGAGGACTTCGGCGATGGCATTCTGTTCTGGCAAAGACGGTACGCAGAAGGTGAAGTTCCGAATCGTCTTCCCACTGAGGTTCTGCTGTGCAGCGCCTGTTGCTTGAGAAATGATGAAATCGCGGGAGTTCAGAAGTGCATAGAAGATCCACCGGGGGTTGCAGAGTTCCGGATCAACGATCAACGCGCATGCTGCCTGATTACAGGTCGCTGGCTCACGCAACATCCCGAGCATTCCGACAGTTGCACCGTACATGGCCATGAGGACCGTGTTCGCAGGAAGAAGTTTCGCTGAAGAGTTCTCAACGCCAGCTTCGGAGATGCACTCGTCATACTCAGTGATATACCCATCCCGAAGGTCGCCGGTCTTGATCCACGGGACGCTTGCTGGTTCGAAATACTCCGGATTCGAGCGTGACGGCGTTCCGCCGCTGGTTACTCGCACGCAGAGATCGCCAATGGACTTAGTTGGCCAACTTGGAGTCGTCATGCGATCCTCCCCAGTTGCGCCCGCACCACGGCGGCCAAGCGCTCGGACTCGTCGAACTGAGCGAACAATTCCTTCGTCATCCGGTCGATCTTCTCGTCGATCGGCTCGCCGTCGTCCTCCACTTCGGCGGCGCCCACATAGCGGCCGGGGGTCAAGGCGTAGTCGGCGGCCTTGATCTCCTCAAGGGAGGCCGAATAACAGAAGCCGGGGACGTCCTCGTACTCGGCGCCTTCGGCCGACTCCGTGCCGCGCCAGGCACGGAAGGTGCCAGCAATCCTGGCGATGTCCTCCTCGCCCAGCGCGCGCTCGGCGCGGTCGACCATGTGCCCCAGGTTCCGCGCGTCGATGAACAACACCTGGCCGGTGCGATCCACCGAGCCGCGTGACCCGGCCGTCTTGTCTTTGGCGAAGAACCACGTGCACACGGGTATCCCGGTGGAGCGGAACAACTGGGTCGGCAGGGCGACCATGCAGGAGACCAGGTCGGCCTCGACCAGTTGGGCGCGGATCTTGCCTTCGCCGCCGGAGTTGGAAGACATGGAACCGTTGGCCATCACCACGCCGGCCGAGCCGCCGGGCGCCAGCTTCGAGAGGATGTGCTGGATCCACGCGTAGTTGGCGTTGTTCGCCGGGGGCACCCCGTACTTCCAGCGCGGGTCCAGCTCGTTGCGCGCCCAGTCCTTGATGTTGAACGGCGGGTTGGCCATCACAAAGTCGGCCTGCATCTCCGGGTGCTGGTCCCGGGCGAAGGTGTCTCCCCAGCGCGAGGCAAGGTTGGCGTTGAGCCCGTGGATGGCGAGGTTCATCTTCGCCATCCGCCAGGTGCGCTCGTTGAGCTCCTGCCCGTAGACGGAGATCGCGGTGGGGTCCTGGTGGTGGGCGTCCAGGAACTTCTCGGTCTGGACGAACATGCCGCCCGAGCCACAGCACGGGTCATACACGCGCCCGTGGTCCGGTTCCAGCACCTCCACCAGCACTCGAACGACGTCGGCCGGCGTGTAGAACTCCCCGCCACGCTTGCCCTCGGCGCGGGCGAATTTCTCCAGGAAATATTCGTACACCTCGCCGATCAGGTCCCGGGCGCGTGTGGCGCCCTCGCCGCGGAAACGCGTGGTGTTGAAGAGGTCGATCAGCTCGCCCAGGCGCCGCTGGTCCACGCTGTCCCGGTTGAAGATCCGCGGCAGGGTGCCGGCCAGGGAGGGATTCGCCTCCATGATCAGCTCCATCGCTCGGTCCACCAGCTCGCCAATGCTTTTCGGCGCCTGCCCGTCCGCTGTGTTGAGCCCCTTGGCGTGCTCGGCGAGGTACTGCCATCGTGCCTGCTCTGGCACCCAGAACACGCCGTTCCCGGTGTACTCGTCCACGTCATCGACCAACTGCTCCACCTGGTCCGGGCCCAGGCCGTCCGCCTCGAGCTCGGCCTGGATCTCGCTGCGCCGTTCTTCGAAAGCGTCCGAGACGTACTTCAGGAACACCAGGCCGAGGATCACATCCTTGTACTGGGAGGCGTCCATGGAGCCGCGAAGCTTATCCGCGGCTTTCCACAGGGTGTCCTTGAGTTCCTTCATGGTGCTGGGCAGCACGGTTGCTGCCGCTGTGGTCCGGGGAGGCACTAGTCGGTTCCTTCTGTCAGGGGTGTGGCGTGAACGGCCCCGGAGGTCACTCCGGAAACGATCAGGGTGGTCACGTCATCCAGCTGCGAGAGCCTGGAGGTCAGCTCGCGGCGTGCTGCGTCCAGTCTGGCAAGGACTGCGGACATCTCCGCACCAGTCCGTGGCTCGAAGCGGCGTACCCGCCACTTCCGCCACGGTCCGGAGGCCGCCGCCAGATCCTGGGCCAGCACCGTCGGCACCAGGCAGGAGTCCGGGGCGAGCCGCAAGGCGCGGACCGGAAAGCGCACAACGGCGGCACCCTCCTCGTCCACGCAGGCGGCGGGCCGGCTCCCGGTCAGTAACACCACGTCGCCCGGCTCGGTCAGCCGTGCCGAGGGATGGGAGGAAGCGACGTCCATCAGGGAAATACGCGCCCGGGGTGAGCGGCCGCCGCAACGCACGGTGTCCGGCTGCCAGACCGGCAGGCCGTCCGGCGAGGTTCGGAGCTCGTCCTCGCCCAGCCGGGTTCCGGGCAGGACGGTGACGGCTCCTGCGTCCAGGAGCTCGCCGAGAGTGATCCAGGACGCCGGCGTTTCCGAGCCAGGCGCCAGCGTGATGCCCACATCGGACTGAATGGCGGGGGCCGACTGGAATGCGTGGAGCGAGGCTTCCGCTTGGACCAAGATGTCGGCCGCACGTTGTCTGTCCAGGTCGGCGACCGGGGGCCCTCGGCGGATGGCACCATCAGTCAGCGACCCACCTTCAGCGAGCAGGGAGCTGGTGGGGGCCACGCGGGCGAAGCGGAAGGCATGTCCCCGCACATCCCGCAGGGTGCCGAGGGACGCCACGAGGTCGGAGACGAGGTCCTGCCGTTCGGCGGGCCCGAGGCGGTGGGCCGAGAGGTCGGCGATCATGGTCCGGCGTTCGGCGATGGGGACCTGCCCTTGTTCCGCGCCGAGGACCCATGCCGCGATCGGCTGACGGGCCTTGGCCAGTGCGAGGCCGGAGGGAAGGCGAACGGCGGCCCGGAGACGTCCCATGCGGAGAGTCTGCGAGCGTTGTGATTCCAAATCGCGGGGGAGGGAGCCCACCAGGAGGGTGGCCGGTGCGATCACCAGCGCGGCATCCGGACCGTTCAGTGAGAGTGCCAGCTCGTCCACGGCGGAGAGGATGTCGGCCTCTGTCATGTCCGGGGCGGCGGGGCCGGGGAATTGGGCCAGCAGCATCCGGGGTGCTGTGCCCTCCGAATGCTGCGCCGTTGTTCGGAGGTTGTCGTTGTGAGCGGTGAGGACGCGAAGGCGGCGTCGGCTGAGCCGAACTGCCGCGCCGTCCCACTCCCGGGTGCCCGCGAGCGGAGCGGCATCGGTGTCCAGAACGGCGTCAGCGGTCTCACCCAAGACGTCGATGAGGGCCGCCAGAAGATCGCTACCCCCGGGCGTGGCCTCCACGAAGTTGGTGGCGCCGGTGGAATCGGCCATGGCTACGCTGGTCAGGGCCGCCAGCTCGGCCAACGCCGGTGCCATGGCCGTCCGGGCGAAGCCGTCCGCTCCGGTGCGGAAGCGGTCGGTCATGAGTCGCTCGAAAGCGGCGACGGGGGCGAAGGAAGCCTCCACGATCTGGTCGACAGCCGTGCTGAGCTCGGTCAGCTGATCGCCAGCGGCCTCCAGCTCGCTATAGAGAAACTCGTCGTCCGGGTCCACCTCGTCGGCCATATCCAGGATGTCGGCCGGCTCCCATCCGGTCAGCGGCTCGTCCACCAGTGACCGCAAGGTCAACAGGGCGGTCAGTTCGGTGAAGGACGGAGACAGAGCGGCGGAGAATCCGGCTGCGTCCTGAGCCGCCGTCGGGTTGTTGCCGCGTCCCGTGTCCGAGAGCCAGCGCGCGACGGCGTCGGCGGCGAAGAGCTCCTGGCCACGCCGGCGCTCGACGGCGGCCGGGAACGGTGACGTCGAGGCACGGGACCGGGAACGCCACATACTCACGACGGGGCGCTGCACGCGGGCCACACGGGCCACGTCGGAGAGGGAGAGTAAGAGCGTGGGTGCTGCAGCCATGCCGATCTCCGTCCTCTGGGTGGTGCGTCTGTGGTCATCGTAGCCGCGTTCTTTCGCTCGCTGTGAGACGAGAATGATAATGGGGGTTATCGAGCTCACTCGACGCTAATTTTCCTCCCTCCTCCTAGGTTGAGCGTGTGGCCGCATTCGCGGTCCGAGCATCACTACATCGCACGTTCCGCATCTCAGGAGGACGCCATGAGCCAGCCGGCCACCAATACCGCCCATCCCGCCTACCCAAACCGCCATCCGAGCGAAGCGCCGCAAGGCAAGTCCTTCGTGGTCACCTGGCTGCTGTCCCTCTTCCTCGGAGTCTTCGGTATCGATCGCTTCTATCTCGGCAAGATCGGCACCGGCGTGCTGAAGCTCGTGACCTTGGGCGGACTGGGCATCTGGGCGCTGGTGGACCTCATCATCGTGTTGACCGGAGCGGCGCGCGACAAGAGGGGTCTCCCACTGGACGGATATCAGGAGGTGCGCGCCGCCGCGTGGGCGATCACGGCCGCCGTCGTGATATTCGGTGCCGTCGGCGGAGCGAACGCCGTGAATGGCACCGCGGCCCCGGAGGCCGCTCTGGCACCGTCCGCACCGCAAGAGGTGGCGCCCGCGGGTGAGGCGGAGTCTGTCGCGGCGGCCGCAGAAGATGGGGCGGCAGCGCCGGCTGCCGATGATCAAAAGCCGACCTGGGTGACGGCGGCCGAACTGTCCGGCACGGCGAACAAATCCAGCGAGGTCTTCGAGCTCACCGGCGGGGAAGCCCGCTTGGACTACGCCTTCAACGGCGACCCGGACTTTGCCATCGGCGCCGTGTACCTCCTGGAAGAGGGCACCGATCTCCAGGTGGACGGCGGGATCCCGCTCGTCATGCTGGATGGGCCGGAGGCTGACACCACGGCGCTGCACAAGGGTGCGGGGCGCTATTACCTCCACGTCACGGCAGCCAACATGGAGGACTGGACCGTGTCGGTAGAGCAGGCGGGGTGACTATGTCGGGGTCTGTGCCGAGTACCCGGCCGGAGGCCTGATGGACACGCACGTAGACGTTATCCACAACGGTGATCTTCGCCGACAGGTGAGAGATCTGACGCGATACCCTCGATCGACATGGCCGGGATGGGAAGGTGAGTGTGGATGTATCCCCAGGACTGGATCCAACTACTGATTCTTCTCGGCGCTGTCGTGCCAGGATTCGTCTATCAGACCAGTCGTCGTCGAGTACGAGGTCCGGACCCCGACGAGCAGAGTGTCTCGATCCGTGTCCTACGGTCTATCGCGATGAGCTTCGTCTTCGTCGCCGGGTACGCAGTCGTCTTCGGGTACCCGCTCTTTGGCCTGGAGCTGACAGATCAGGGCATCCCCTCAAACTGGCGAGTGACTGCGGTCTGAGTTCCTATCCAGACCCGCGTGAGCTCTACCTTGAAGTCGGATACGCCATGAACAACGATGGGACCTTCGTAGGAACCGTTTCTGCGCCGGGAGGAATCTACATCCGCTGCGACGACATCCGACTCGTTGACTTCACGCCGACATCCGGGGATGAAGCAGCCAATACGACGATCTCTGGCAGCGAGACCGAAGTTCGAGGCAACTGAATGCCGCAGGAGAGTCAACAATGAGCGTTACCAGACCCAATTCGGGGACAGCGAAGTCCGGCAAGTGGATCGCGCCATCGCGCGGAGGATATTCGGCCGTGTCCGTGCCTAGCCAGAAGAGTGGGGAACGGAAGCCGCCGAAACTCCCGGGCAGCTCATCATCCGGAGACTCGAAGAAGAGCGGAGGGCAGAAGTGAGCGCGGAGCGCCCACAGAATCCGCCGTCATCTTCTCACCAGGGATCGAAGTAGTCGGATTCCGGTCAAGAAGCTATGGCGTGGCATGCATTTGCAGAACCAGGCCGCCGACTCGATATCAAGATCGTCAGAAGTTGACTAGTCTGGGGTGATGGCGATCACCACTGCTGTCACCGGTCCGGCCGGCTCTACTGTCACTCCCGACCTCGACCCGGTCGTGCTCGGCCGGCGCCTGCGCCACCTGCGCAAGGAGGCCGGGCTGACCCTGGACCAGGCCGCCGAGGCCGTGGGTGCCACCGGATCCCACCTGTCCCTCGTGGAGAACGGCAAGCGGGAGCCACGGTTGTCCCTGCTGTCCCGGCTGGCCGGTCTCCACGGCGCCACGGTGGAGGAGCTGCTGGCGTCCGAGGCTCCGAGCCGCCGTGCCGCCCTGGAGATCGTGGTGGAGAAGGCGCAGCGCACCGACCACTACGCGAGCCTGGGGCTGCCGCAGATCAAGATCTCCCCGCGCACCCCCACCGAGGTGCTCGAGGTCATCGCCGGGCTGGAGGCGGAGTTGAACCGGCGCATGGAGGAGCAGGCCGCCACCCCGGAGGAGGCCCGGCGGGCGAACTCCGAACTGCGCCAGGAGATGAAGGACCGCCACAACCACTACCCGGAACTGGAACGGAAGGCGCAGAACCTGCTGGACGCCGTCGGGCATGCCGGCGGGCCGCTCAGCCACCATGCGGCCGCCGACCTGGCCGACCACCTGGGGTTCTCGGTGCACTCCGTCTCCAACCTGCCGCACTCCACACGCTCGGTGACGGACTTGAAGAACCGGCGCTTCTACCTCTCCCGGGCCCGCAACCCGGACCACGATCCGCGCTCGGTGCTGCTGCAGGCCATCGCGGCCTATGTGCTCGGGCACGGGGAGCCCGCCGACTACTCGGACTTCCTGCGCCAGCGCGTCTACACCAACTACTTCGCGGCCGCCCTGATGATGCCGCAGAAGGAGACGGTGAAATTCCTGAAGAACGCCAAGGCCCAACGGGACCTGGCCATCGAGGACGTGCGGGACGCCTTCGGGGTCTCCTACGAGTCCGCCGCGCACCGGTTCACCAACCTGGCGACGGAGCACCTGGGGATCACCTGCCACTTCCAGAAGGTCCACGAGTCCGGCATCATCCACAAGGCCTACGAGAACGACGGCGTGTCCTTTCCCGCCGACCACACCGGGGCCATCGAGGGGCAGCAGGTGTGCCGGAACTGGACCTCACGCGAGGTGTTCGGCGTGGCCGACCGGTTCCGGGCCTTCAACCAGTACACGGACACCCCGGCCGGGACGTACTGGTGCACCGCCGTGGTGGAGGCACATTCCTCCGGCTTCTACTCCCTGTCCATCGGCGTGCCCTTCGGCCATGCCCGCTGGTTCCGGGGGGCGGACACCACCTCGCGCTCCGTGTCCCGGTGCCCGGATCCGACCTGCTGCCGGCAGCCGTCCCCCGATCTGGAGGCCGACTGGGGAGGTCATGCGTGGCCGGCGGCCCGGGCCAACGCCCACCTGCTCGCCGCCATGCCCTCGGGCGCCTTCCCCGGGGTGGACGAGGTGGAGGTCTTCGAATTCCTGCGCTCGCAGGAGCATTAAGCGAGGCGGTGTTGTCAAGGGGGAGAAGCCTAGGGCATAGGGCGGCACCTGTCCCGTATTTGTGAGAAAATGGAACCCAGCCAAACTCACGGAAAGCACCCGGCCCGTGGACGGGCCAGGTGCTGGGGGAGGCCTTCGCACCGAAGGAAAGTGACATATACATGCAGTTGAGCCCCGGCAAGCTTGTTGTTCACCCCCATCACGGTCCGGCGGCGGTCACGAACCGTACGCAGCGCACCGTCAAGGGGACGGAGGTGACCTACATTGAGCTCACCATCCGGAGCAACAATCTGGTGGTGTCCATCCCGGAGTCCAAGGTGGAGGAGATCGGCGTCCGCGAGGTCTACGGCCGGGCCCACCTGCGCACGCTCCTCGAGGTCGTGCAGGAGCCGACCGGCGTGGAGGAGAAGCAGTGGTCCCGACGGATGAAGGCCAACCAGGAGCGCGTGGCCTCCGGTCTGCTCGAGCAGATCGCCGAGGTGGTCCGGGACCTGGGTCGCCGCCGCGACACCAAGGGCCTGTCCATGGCCGAGAAGGACCTCTTCCGCGCCGCCCAGGCACCGCTGGCCGCCGAGGTCGCCCTGGCCCTGGAGATCTCCGAGGACGAGGCGGTGGAGGTCATCGACGCCGTGGCCAACGGCGCCTCCCTGGATGAGCTGGGCTTCGCCGCTGACGCCTCGGGTGCCGAACCGGCCATGGCCTGAGGGTTAGCCGCCGAGCCCGCCCAGGTCGAACACCCGGAAGGTCACGGCGTGGTCCGTGCCCGCCTGAGCGCCCCCGGCCCGCAGGATCTCCGGGATGAACTCCTCCGGCTTCGGGTGGCCGGTGACGTGCTTCAGGTAGGCCTCGTGGCGGTTCAGGGAGGCGACGGCGGCCGTCACCGCCGCGCCATCCACCGGCGCCGCGTGGGTGGGGCGCTCGTGGCCGGCCACCAGCAAGGCGGAGACGTGCCACGGCTCCAGGCCCTCGACCTCCGCCAGGTCACGGAAGACCCAGCGGTTGTCCGCGTCCCGCACACCGTCCACCACGGCCAGCCCGGCAGCGCGGTGATCGGCCTGGTTCAACCCGCCGTAGGCCTCAAAATCGAAGTTGGCGGTGACCACGGCGTCCGGCCGCACGGTCCGCACCGTGCGGGCGATGTCCCGGCGCAGCGCCAGCCCGTACTCGAGCATCCCGTCCGGGTGGTCCAGGATGAGCAGGTCCTGCACGCCCACCTCCGAACAGGCGCCCCGTTGCTCCGCGGCGCGCAGGGGCCGGACGACCCGACTTGGCTCATTCCTAGTGCCCTGATTTTTCGGGCAGGGTCTTGAGGATTTCCTTGGCTTCGGGGGTGAGGGCTGCGGGGATGGTGGCGATGGTCCCGTTGATCTCGACCAGGCCCTCCCGGAGGGGTTGGAGTGTCTTGATGATCCGGCGCAGGCTCATTCCGGTGGCCGTCTGGAGGTGTCGGCCTACGGCCAGGGCGCAGAACACGATGGTCAGGTGGGCCTCGATCGCATCCCGGGTGTGGTGGAAGATCGGGCGGGCCCGCAGGTCGGATTTGGCCATCCGGAATGAGGCCTCGACCTCGAACAGTGAGTGATAGGCAGCCACGACCTCGGCTCCGGAGAGTACCTTCATGCTGGTGTTCGTCACGTAGCCCTTGAGCCCGAAGAGCTGCTCGGCGGCCTTGGCCGCCTCATAGTCCACGGTCAGGGACTTTCGCTGGCCCGCGGTTAGGAACCGGGCCTTGCGCTGGGCCTTGCGGCCGGCGGCGATGTCCTCGGCCCGCTGGACCTGCAAGGTGTGGTTGCGCCGGTCGCGGTGTTCGCGGGCCAGCCGGTACTGCCAGACCGCGCGCCGCCGTGAGGACTCGGTGCCCTTCTTCAACTCAGTGGTGGTCTCGATGACCTGCCCATCGGCGAAGTGGTTGCCCGTCGTGGCGAACGTCTTGGCCAGGTCCATGGGGGCCTTGGAGTTCCTCGAGCCGACGATGTACTGGTATCCGGCCTCCTCCAGGGCCTGGATGTTCGCCCAGGACAGCATCCCGGCATCAGCCACCACCAGCATGTCCTGCACCTGGTGGCGATCCCGGAAGGCGTCCAACACGGGGATCATGGTCCGGGTCTCGGCCTTGTTGCCCTCGAAGAAGTGCAGCTCCAGCGGGAACCCGTGCCGGTCGACCAGCAGTCCGACGAGGATCTGGGGGTCGATCCGACGTTCTTTGGAGAACCCTGACTTGCGTAGTTCGTCTTCCTCGTCGGCCTCGAAATACAGGGTCGTCACGTCGTATAGGCACACGCTGACCGCGCCACCGTCTGCGGCGAACCGGTAGGCCGCCGAGGAGAGCAGGTCCCGCCAGTTGTCAGGAACGCAGCGGGCCAGATGGCGCTTGAGCGTGGCATAGGAAGGCACGTTCTCCACGTTCAGCTCGGCCAACACCCGCAGAGAGTCCAGCTTCGAGGTTGGTTCGATCACCCGGGCCAGCACCAGTTGCTTGAGGACCTCGTCGTTCACGGCGCCGGTGAATCCGATCCTCTCGTAGGCCTGCTCCAGCACTTCCCACAGCACCCTGGGTCGGGTCCCGTGCAGCACCAGCCCGCCACCGGCATCCACGCCTTTGGCGGGGGCCGTGGTGGTGTCATCGGTGTACAGGTCGAGGTCGAAAGCCATCTGCCCGGCCTGGATTTTCTCCCGCGCCACCTGTTCCAGCGCGGCCAGGGTCACCCCGTCGTGGGCCGACCCGAGGTGTTCAAGGATCTCCCGCTTGCCGTGGCGCTTCTGCGCGATCTGCACCGCGGTCGCCCCGGAGCTCGTCTTCACCCGCCGGATGTACACCCTCAACAGCCTAGAACCACCCCGGCTAGTGCCCCACCCCGCGACCAAGAACCCCGGAATCACGCGGAACTATGAGCCCAAAGCGACCGAATCACCGAAGAGTGAGCCAAGTCGGGTCCCGCACACCGTCCACCACGGCCAGCCCGGCAGCGCGGTGATCGGCCTGGTTCAACCCGCCGTAGGCCTCAAAATCGAAGTTGGCGGTGACCAC
>NZ_JBFBLI010000004.1:0-57652 GCF_040702545.1 Citricoccus sp. NPDC079358 | reverse complement strand
TCGAGCATCCCGTCCGGGTGGTCCAGGATGAGCAGGTCCTGCACGCCCACCTCCGAACAGGCGCCCCGTTGCTCCGCGGCGCGCAGGGGCCGGACGACATCCGGCGGCTCGGCCATGCCGGCCTCGCCCGCCGTGAGCAGCAGATAGGTGACCTCGATGCCCCGCGCGCTCCACGCAGCGACGGCCGCCGAGGTGCCGTATTCCATGTCGTCCGGGTGCGCGACAATGCACAGCACCCGGACCAGCCGTCGTCGGGAACGGGGAGCAGGGAGGGGATGGTCTCAGGCATGGGCTCAGCCCTTCCGGCCGTGTCAGTGGTGCTCCTAGGGTGGCATAGCGAAGGCCCGGCCAACAGAGGAGAGGGACACCATGAAGGACGATGACCTGACGGAGGCCGGCCGCCACGCGCGGTCCATGGCGGGAGCCGACGGCACCATGCCGGCCCAGCAGCAGGAGCCACCCGGACTCACCGCGCCGATGGATCCGGTGCCGGATCACGGCGAGTCCAGCTGGGTCGGCCGCGGGCGGCTGGAGGGGCTGAAGGCGCTCATCACCGGTGGCGACTCGGGCATCGGCCGGGCCGTGGCCATCGCCTTCGCCCGGGAGGGCGCGGACGTGGCCATCAACTACCTCCCGGAGGAGGCCGAGGACGCCTCGGACACCATCGGGTGGATCGACAAGGCGGGCCGGAACGCGGTGGCCGTACCCGGGGACCTGCGGGACGAGGCGGAATGCCAGCGGATCGCCGAGGAGGCCGTGGCCGGGCTCGGCGGGCTGAACATCCTGGTCAACAACGCGGGCTACCACTGGGCGCGCGGCGAACCGGGGCTCGGCGGGTTGCGCACCCAGGACCTGGACCGCGCGGTGAAGACCAACCTCTACGGGACGCTCTGGCTGAGCCGGGCCTGCCTGCCCCACCTGGGTGCGGGGGACAGCATCATCATCACGACGTCGGTGCAGGCCTACCAGCCCTCGGAGACGATGATCGACTACGCCGCCACCAAGGCGGCCCTGAACAACGTCACGGCGAACCTCGCCGGTGAGTTGGGTGCGCAGGGTATCCGGGTGAACGCCGTGGCCCCGGGGCCGGTGTGGACGCCGCTCCAGCCGGCCACCAAGGAGCCGGAGGCGGTCTCCCACATGGGCGCCGACACCCCGCTGGGCCGGATCGGCCAGCCGGCCGAACTGGCCGGGGCCTACGTGTTCCTGGCCAGTCCCGCGGAGGCCAGCTTCGTCTCCGGCTCCGTGGTGGGCGTGACCGGCGGACTGCCGGTGTTCTGAGCCGGAGGTCAGCGTCCCAGCACGTGCCGCAGGGCGGATTCCAGGTCCGGATGGCGGTAGGTGTAACCGGAGTCCTCCGCCTGGTCCGAGCGGGCGCGCTGGTCCGCCTCAACGAGCAGGCGGTTTCCCTCGGAGCCCAGCACGGCGGTGGGAGCCGCTGCCGGCAGGGGGACGGCTGAGGGACGGCGCAGCACCCGGCCGAGAGTGGCGGCGAAGTCCCGGGCCTGGACGGGCTCCGGCGCGGTGCCATTGACCGGACCCTCCACGGTGTCCGTGAGGGCGGCATGGGCGAAGAGCCCCACGATGTCGTCGATCGAGATCCAGCTCTGCCACGGGTTCCGGTCCTTGCCGGTGCCCAGGGGGCCGCCCGCGCCGAGGAGGAACAACGGCAGCAGTTGCTGCAGGACACCTCCGGCCGGTGTCAGCACCAGGCCGGTGCGGATCATGGCCGTGCGGACCCCGGCCTGGGTGGCAGTCGCCGTGGCGCGCTCCCACTGCTGGCAGACCTCGGCCAGGAAGTCGTCCCCGGGCGGATCGGTCTCCCGCAGACCCTCGCCGCGGGGACCGGTGCCGGCCTCGGCGCCGTAGTAGCCGACCGCGGACGCGTTCACGAGCGCCCGGGCGCGGCCGTCGTCGGCCAGTTCCGCCAGCGTCCGGGCGAGCAGGCCGGTGGCGGCCAGCCGGGACTTCAGCACTTCGGAGCGGTGGGCCTCGGAGAGTCGCCCGCCGATGGTCTCACCGGACAAGTTCACCACGACGTCGGCGCTCCGGAGCGCCTCGGCGTCCAGCGTCCCGGAGGCAGGGTCCCACCGGACGGTCCCGTCTGCAGAGGTGTGGTGGCCGCCGCGGACCAGGCGCAGGACCCGGTGCCCGCCGCCGGTCAGCAGGGCGCACAGCTGGGTGCCGATCAAGCCGCTGGCCCCGGACACGGCGATGGTCAGGGTCCGGGGCTCGCCGGCTTCCCCGTCCTCGGCGGACGGCAAGGGGTGGGCGGCGTGGAAGGCCAGGTCCTCGCGGAGCTGGGCGGCACGGTAGGCGAACTGCCGGTCCAGCTCGGACTCGAGGCGCTCCTCCGTCCACCGCCCGGCCCGGGACCACACCGAGCCCTTGCGGCGCAGGACGGCCCCGGCCGGGAGCTCGTACTCGATGTGGTCGAGGATGACGCACCCGGGGCGGCCGTCCGCGGTGTCCGCCTCTCCGGGGGCCGCGTCCTCGAAGCTGTGTGTGTGGACCCAGGACGTCAGCGGACCGGAGGTCATCTCGTCCCGGAACATGCGGTCCGGTTCCAGGGCGGTGTGCCGAGCCGTCCAGGGGACCTCGGGGGCGAACCACTGCGGCAGCCGGAAGGGCAGGACGGTCCTGGCCAGGCCGGTGGCCGACTCCAGGCCCAGGCCCAGTGACCCCGGGGCGCCGATGCCCAATCGGGCGATCGAGCCGACGTCGAGCCCCTCCGGTTCACGCCGCACGGACCCGGCGAACGGCGGCGTGAGGCGGACGAGCGCACCGCGCCGGGAGAACCAGGCGAACACGGTGGACCGATCATGGGGGACCAGGGAGCGACGTTCAAAGACGGGCATGGGCCAACTCTTCCACATCCGACCTAGGGTGAGGTGGTGATGAGGAATCCAACCGTTGACCGTGGACCCTCGGGCCTGTTCGGGTTGCTGTGGATCGCGATCTGGGGCTTCTCCGGCTTCTTCCTCAGTTACTCGACCATGGTGCCCATCGCCCTGGGCCGAGGACTCTCCTCCGTCACCGGCGGGACCCTGTTGACGGTCATGATGGTTAGCGTCATCGCGGTCCAGCCCTTTGCCCCAGCCCTCCGACAGCGCTGGGGTCCGCGGCGGGCGATCGGCGGCGCGCTGCTGCTGATGGCGGCCGGGCACGGATCCGCCCTGGTCATCAGCCAGCCCATGGCGTCCCTGGTGGTGACCGGACTGGCCGTGGGCTGTGGTTTCGGGATCCTCGTAGTCTTGGCGACGGCGGCCGTCCCGGCGGTCTCGCGGCCCGGCCGGGCGGGCCGGGCCCTCGGGCAGTTCGGGGCCACCACGTCAGCGGCCGCCGCTGTCGGAGCGCCGCTGGGGCTGTGGTTCAGCGGCGTGGTCCCGCTGGAGACGTTCCGGCTCGTCGCCACAACCCTGGTGCTGCTGGCCTTGCTGACGTTGCCCCGGGTACCCGGCCGTGCCAGCCCACTTCCCGTTCGGATGTCACCCATGGAGACCGTGGACGGTGCCGTGGTGGAGCTCCCCGGTTCCGCGGCCCCAGCGGAACCGGCCCCAGCGGATCCGGTCGGCGCGCACCCGGGTGCGGCCCGCGCGTCGGGCCAGGTCTGGTTCGGACTGGTCCCGGTGCTGTTGCCGTTCCTGGTCGGCATGGCAGCCTACGGACTGGTCATCGCCTTCGGTCCGGGCGGGGCAACGGCGAACCCGGCCCTGTTCATCGCCACCATGCAGGGCGCCTCGGTGCTGGGACGCTGGGTGGCCGGTTCCCTCACGGATCGGAGGAACCCCGCGGCGGTGTACGCAGCCGGGATCGCGTTCACCATGGCCGGACTGCTGGCCACCACCCTCGCCCCGCCCGGCTGGCTGCTGGCCGGGGGGCTGGCGCTGCTGGGACTGGGGATCGGCACCGTGCAATCAGCCAGCCTCGTCATGGCTTTCGCCCGGGCCACCAGCCATGGTGCCGCCAGCGTCGGCTGGAACATGAGCTTTGACATTGGCCTGGGCCTGGCCGGGGTGTTCGGCGGGCTCGGGTTCACCTACCTGGGACCGGGCGCCACCTTCGCCGGGGTGGCGGGGCTGCTGCTGCTCGCCTCGATCCCGCTCTGGCTACGCCGCCGTCGCTGAACGGGCTCATCGATGTCGCACGAAATGGCCTCCAAACCCGGATTCGGCGTCAATTCGTGCGACTCAGTTGCCGAGGGGTATTCGGGCTGTGGAAGACTGGTCGGCACGTCACGCACCCAGCGCGGGAGAGCGCCGCCCACCGCCACAGGTCCCCGGACCGACGGAACACCGGGGAAGCGGCCGCCGAAGGAGCAATTTCTCCCCGAGAATCTCTCAGGCACCGGTACCGCGCAGGGCATGGCGACTCTGGAAAGCTCCGGGGCCCAGCGCCCTCGGACACCGACGGTGCAAGGACGTATCCTCCAGATACGGGCGGAATCTCTCAGGTTGATGACAGAGCGGGGAGGTACCGTTCCGTGCCCAAAGCGCCCTGGAGGACCACCATGCAGACCACCACCGCAACCGCCGCCGACGTCCCTGTGTCACGCCACGAACCGCGGGACACCGCCTCAGCACCCTTCACCAGCCGCCACATCGGCCCGCGGCCCTCAGACGCCGAGCAGATGCTGGCCGAGCTGGGCTTCGACTCCCTGGCCGACCTCGTGGACGCCGCCGTCCCCGCTGACATCCGCCAGCAGACCCCCCTGAACCTGCCGCCGGCCCTCACCGAGGCTGCCGTGCTGGAGGACCTGCGCGCCATCGCGAACCGCAACATCGTCAAGACCCAGATGATCGGCCGCGGCTTCTTCGACACCGTCACCCCGCCCGTGGTGCTGCGCAAGGTGCTCGAGAATCCGGCCTGGTACACCGCGTACACGCCGTATCAGCCAGAGATCTCCCAGGGCCGCCTCGAGGCCCTGCTGAACTTCCAGACCATGGTCTCCGATCTCACCGGCCTCGAGATCGCCAACGCCTCGATGCTGGACGAGTCCTCGGCCGCCGCGGAGGCCGTCCTGCTGATGCACCGTGCCAACAAGAAGGCCAAGGACGGCATCACCCTGCTGGACGTGGACCTCTACCCGCAGACCCGGGCTGTGATCGAAGGCCGTGCCCTGGCGCTCGGTCTGGACGTCCGCACCGCCGACCTCGCCGCCGGGCTGCCCGCCGAACTCGGTGCTGACCTGGACGAGAAGGGCCTGTGCGGCATCGTCCTCCAGCAGCCCGGCGACTCCGGCCGGGTCCATGACCACTCCGCCGTGATCTCCCAGGCCAAGGAGCGGGGCGCCATGGTCGCGATCGCCGCCGACCTGCTGTCCCTGGCCCTGATCACGCCTCCGGGAGAGCAGGGAGCGGACATCGCCGTCGGCAACACCCAGCGCTTCGGCGTCCCGCTGTTCTTCGGCGGCCCCCACGCCGCCTACATGGCCGTCCCCAAGGGCCTCGAGCGCCAGCTGCCCGGCCGCCTGGTCGGCGTCTCCCAGGATGCCGCGGGCCGGCCCGCGTACCGCCTGGCCCTGCAGACCCGCGAGCAGCACATCCGCCGTGAGAAGGCCACCTCCAACATCTGCACCGCGCAGGCCCTGCTGGCCATCGTGGCCTCCATGTTCGCGGTCTACCACGGCCCGGAGGGCGTCACCGCGATCGCCCAGCACGCCCACCGCCAGGCCACCCGCCTGGCCGCCGCCCTGGAGACCGAGGGCTTCCGCCTCACCCAGGACGCCTTCTTCGACACCATCCAGGTCTCGGTGCCCGGCCTGGCCCGCACCGTGGTCACCGCCGCCGAGGCAGCCGGGGTCAACCTGCGCCTCGTGGACGCCGGCACGGTCGGCATCTCCTGCGACGAGACCACCACGGACGAGGATCTCGTGGCGGTGCTCTCCGCCTTCGGCGCCCCGCGCGAGTCCCTCCCGGCCCGCCAGGACAGCAGCGCTGACAGCACTGACACCAACGGCGCCACCCACGACGCCGGCGCCCCGGGTTCCGCGCGTATCCCCGCCGCCCAGCGGCGCACCAGCCAGTTCATGACCCACCCGGTGTTCAACACCTACAAGTCCGAGACCCAGATGCTGCGCTACCTCAAGCGCCTCTCGGGCTATGACCTGGCCCTGGACCGGACCATGATCCCGCTGGGCTCGTGCACCATGAAACTGAACGCCACCGCCGAGATGGAGTCCATCTCCTGGCCGGAGTTCTGCTCCATCCACCCCTTCGCGCCCGACCACCAGACCGAGGGCTGGCGCTTCCTGTTGGGAGACCTGGAGGAGAAACTGGCGGAGATCACCGGCTACGCGGCGGTGTCCATCCAGCCCAACGCCGGTTCCCAGGGCGAGTACGCGGGCCTGCTGGCCATCCGCCGCTACCACCTGGACAACGGTGAGGGCGAGCGGGACATCTGCCTCATCCCGGCCTCCGCCCACGGCACCAATGCGGCCTCGGCGGTCCTCGCCGGGCTCAAGGTGGTGGTGGTCGCCACGGCCCCGGACGGCACCATCGACTCGGCCGACCTGGAGGCCAAGATCGAGGCCAACTCCGGCAGGATCGCGGCCATCATGATCACCTACCCCTCCACGCACGGCGTCTACGACGCCGATGTCCGCGAGGTCTGCCGCAAGGTCCACGAGGCCGGTGGACAGGTCTACATCGACGGCGCGAACCTCAACGCGCTCGTCGGTCTCGCCCAGCCGGGACAGTTCGGCGGGGACGTCTCCCACCTGAACCTGCACAAGACCTTCTGCATTCCGCATGGCGGTGGCGGTCCCGGGGTGGGCCCGGTGGCCGTGGCTGAGCACCTGAAGCCGTACCTGCCCAGCGCCGAGCACCCGATCACAGCCGCACCGTACGGTTCGGCCGGCGTCATGCCGATCTCCTGGGCCTACCTGTACCTGATGGGCGGCGAGGGGCTCACCGAGGCCACCCGGTACGCCCTGCTCAACGCCAACTACGTGGCGAAGAAGCTCGGGGACGCCTTCCCGATCCTCTACACCGGCGAGACCGGGCTGGTGGCGCACGAGTGCATCCTGGACTTGCGGGAGCTCACGGCGAAGTCCGGGGTCACGGCTGAGGACGTCTGCAAGCGCCTGATCGACTACGGCTTCCACGCCCCCACGCTGGCGTTCCCGGTGACCGGGACCCTCATGGTGGAGCCGACCGAGTCCGAGGACCTGGCCGAGATCGACCGGTTCATCGACGCCATGCTGGCCATCCACGCCGAGATGGAGGCCACTACTCCTCAGACGCTGGCCGACTCCGTGCTGCGCAACGCCCCGCACCCGGCCGAGGTGCTCACCGCGGACGAGTGGGACCGTAGCTATCCGCGCTCGCAGGCCGCCTACCCGGTGGACTCGCTGCGCCGGGACAAGTACTTCCCGCCGGTGGGCCGCATCGACGGCGCCTGGGGGGACCGCAACCTGTTCTGCTCCTGCCCGCCGATCGAGTCCTTCGAGGAGTCCGATCCCGCCGATGCCGCGGCGTCGGCCACCGCCGTCGAGGACAACATCGAGTCCTCCTCATCCGTCTCCCACTGACAGGACCCACCATGAGCGAGAGCACGAGCAACAGCACCACGCCGCTGCACGGCGTCCACGTGGAGGCCGGCGCCTCCTTCACCGACTTCGGCGGCTGGCAGATGCCCCTGAAGTACGGCTCGGAGCTGGCCGAGCACCAGGCCGTCCGCACCTCCGCAGGACTGTTCGACCTGTCCCACATGGGCGAGGTGCGGGTCACCGGCCCGCAGTCGGCCGAGGCGCTGGACTACGCCCTGACGGCCCGGGTGTCCGCCGTCGCCCCGGGGCGAGCCAAGTACTCGCTGATCTGCACCGAGGCCGGGACTGTTCTGGATGACCTGATCGTCTACCGGCTGGACGGCGGTGGTGACGGCTCGACCGGGCAGGAGGCGCGGGAGTTCCTCGTGGTCCCCAACGCCGGCAACGCCGCGGCTGTGGCGGCTGCGCTGACGGAACGCTCCGCCGGCTTCGATGCCACGGTCCGCAACGAGTCGTCGCAGACGGCCCTGATCGCCGTGCAGGGTCCGGAGGCCGCCCGGATCCTCGCCGCAGTCCTGCCGGAGGCAGAAGCCGCCGAGCTGGACGGGATGAGGTACTACTCCGCCCGTCCGGCCACCATCCGGACCGGTGGGGAAGCCGGCGAGATCGCTGTCCTGGCCGCCCGCACAGGGTATACCGGCGAGGACGGCTTCGAGCTGATCATCGGCCCCGTGGCGGACCGTGGGGTGTTGTCCACCGAGGCCACCGCGGTCTGGCACACGCTCCTTGAGGCGGCGGAGGGCCTCGGCGTCGGCCTGCTCCCGTGCGGGTTGGCCAGCCGGGACTCCCTGCGCCTGGAGGCCGGCATGCCGCTCTACGGCAACGAACTCGACCTCGGCCACCTGCCGAGTGAGTCGGGGGCCGGCAACGCGGTGCCGCTCAAGACCAAGGAGGGCGACTTCGTGGGCCGAGACGCCCTGCTGGCCGCCCGTGAGGCCGGCACCGGCATCACCACCGGACAGACGATCGTCGCGTTGAAGGGTACCGGCCGCCGGTCGGCGCGGGCCGGGTACCCCGTGCTCGACGGCGGCGGCCACCGGATCGGTGAGGTCACCTCCGGGGTCCCCAGCCCCACGCTGGGTCACCCGATCGCCCTGGCCCGCATCGACGTCGCGTTCAAGGACGCCGGCACGGAGCTCTCCGTGGACCTGCGCGGCAAGGCCGAGCCGTTCACCGTGGTGGAACCGCCGTTCTACCGCCGCGCCGAGTAGTGCCGCCGCGCCGGCCGACGGGCCGGCGTCGTCCAGCCTCGGGGTTCCGGGAGAGGAGGGCCCGCTTGGTAGACTTCTCTGAGCTTGCGGGCCCTCCGCGCCACCGTGGTTCTCCTCTGTTGCCCGAGCTTCAGTGCCACCGCGATCACCCCACTGCAGGAAGAACATGACGGAACAGCGAACAGCCCGACGGGTCCCCGTACTGGGCATCATCGCGTTCGTCCTGCTCGCGGCACTCCTGCTGACCCTGGCCGTGTTGAGCGCCATCAAGGGCGTGCGCACCGCCGAGTCCAACGGCCATGTGGTGCGCGTGGAGGATGGACAGACCTTCGTGGTGAACATGGACGGGACCGAGGAGACCGTGACGCTGGCCGGTGTGGTGGTTCCCCGGCCGGCGGCCGAGGGGGAGGAACCCACCGTGGAGAACTGCCTCGCGGACGAGGCCATGACCAACCTCGCGACCCTCCTCGAGCCGGGGGACTCGGTCCAGCTGGAGTATCCGGAGGAGTCGGACGGCCCCGAGGGCACCCGGCTGGCCCTGGTCCACCATGGGGGCGAGGTCGTCAACCTCCAGCAGGCCGAGGCAGGGTTCGCCGTACCGCTGCCCGAGCAGCCGAGGGAAGGGTTCGGCAGCGAATTGCGCGAGGCCCAGGAGACTGCACGCAGCGAGGAGTCCGGACTGTACTCCTCCGCCGCCCCGTGCACCCTGGCCGGCCGGATCGGTCCCGCGCTGACCGCCTTGGAGGACCTGCCGGCGGACCGCCCCACCACCTCCGCCGAGGCCGAGACCCAGATCGAGACGATCTCGGCCGCCGTCGAGCAGGGCGTGGCCGCGGAGAAGGCCTTCGCCACCATCGATCCCGAGGAGACCTCCCTGGCCTCGCTCGCCTGGGCCGCGGACGTGCCCCGGCTGCAGGAGAAGCTGACGGGCGCCCTGTCCGCCGCGCAGGCCGAACTGAAGGCACTGGACGGCACGCGCAACGTGCTGGAGACCCGTGAGCGGGAGGAACTTGAGCGCCAGGCCGAGGAGAAGCGGCAGGCTGAGGCGAAGCGCCAGCGCGAGGCGGCTGAACGTCAGGCGGAGGCGCAGCGCGAGAAGGCCCAGCGTGAGGAGGCCGAACGCCAGGCCGAGGAAGAACAGCGCCAGGCCGAGGAGTCAGCCTCTGCCTCCGATTCGGCCTCTGCTTCCCCGCCCCCGTCGTCGTCACCGTCACCGTCGCCGACGCCGTCTTCCAGTTCGGCCTCTCCGTCCTCCGCGGATGCCGAGGCCGGCGGAGACGACTAGGGTCCGCGCGGCGACCGCATGACCATCACGCCGCCGCCCGGGGACGGGCCGGAGCCGACGTCGGCCGCTGGGCAGGCGCCCCGCGCCCACGGTTTCCCCTCTCCTGCCCGGGACTACCTGGACGGCGGGATCGACCTGAACCGCGAGCTCGTCCGGGACCGTACCTCGACGTTCCTGATGCGGGTGTCCGGACAGGCCATGGTGGGTTCCGGCATCGGAGACGGGGACGAGCTGGTCGTGGACCGGGCGGCCACGCCGCAGGACGGCTCGGTGGTGGTGGCCGTGGTCAACGGAGAACTCCTGGTGCGGCGGCTGGTCCTCGGGACCGCAGGGGGCCGGCGTACCGTGACCCTGCAGACCGACGACGGGGCGGCGCCCCTCACGGTGGAGGATGTGGATGCCCTGGAGATCTGGGGCGTGGCCACCTACTGCCTGCACCGCCTGTGAGCGTACGGTGAGGCCCACGGTTGAAACAGGAAGGGCGATCTGGTGACTGATCACCTGGCTTTGGTGGACGTCAACATTCACTCACCTGAATGGTGTTGTTGCTCTGGAGATCGTCGGATGGGCACCACGCGGGAATCGGGTATCCTCTGGCTTCGAGCCGGAGTCACTGAGCGGACGAGTCACGGGAGCTTTGGCTGTTGAGGGCCTATATGTGCCCGGGATGTGCCGTCCGCCGCGGCCACCTGCTCATCGCTCTCGGTACAGCGACCGCCGAGAAGGGATTCCGGATCCAGTTGACCTCACGACCGAACTCCAACTCATCGAGGCCCACTGAACGGAAGGAGAGGGCCGGTGTTGCGATCGCATCGGACCCCGGCTTCGCCGACTGGCCCGTGGGCTCGCCGACCCCCGGCCCTGCCCGCCTCGCCTTCAAAGGTGCCGCCATCGAAACCGGCACCGACTCCTACCGCCTCACCACACCCGAGCCGCCACGTCGGCACGGCCGCCGGCGCACGCTCGTGGAAGGCGTGGACCCTTGGGGGTGGCGTCCCGCACGCAGGGCACTCCACGGCTTCGCCCCTGGTCGAGGCGCGAACCAAGATCGCGTCGCCGGCGTCTTCGACGTCCTCGATCGCCAGCGCCGCCAGCCTCGAGAACACCGTCCTGGCCAGCATTTTCGTATCAGACACGACCGATCATGATAAGCCCGAAGCCCGAAGCCCGTACCGACGGTTGACGCGCCGCTGCCACCGAAAGTGCGACAGTGCCGTTTAGCGGACACTCCCCACGTCGACCAGGGAGTCAGCGGGTCGAGGGCTTCACGGCTTTACGTGATGACGGGGAAGAGTCCTATCCGATGGGCGGAATCCCGGGACGGTGTCGCCGGGAGCCGATGGCGCTCGGCCCCAGCTTGTTCGGGCCCTCGTTTTGACACGAGGGGTCGGGGCCGGCGGGGGCATGGAGCTGTGACATGGGGCGGTCGGAGCGGTCGTTTCACAGGAACGGATGTCAATTTTGTGTGTAATTCCTGTGGTTTTTCCCTGATTTGCCTGTGTATTTCCTCTTGCTGTAGGAATTCAGGGTATTTGGCTATGTTTGCCGGCGCTGGGCCGGTTGTGAGGTGGGGGTTCTCGTGGGGGGTCGGGCTGTGCGCCGTTTCCTGGGTTCGGTGGCGGTGGCGTGTTCGGTGGCGCTGGTTGGTTCGGGGTTGAGCCCGGCGGCGGCGGCACCGGAACCTGACGCCGCCCCGCCGGCGGTGGAGGGTCAGGTGACCTCCCGCCCGGACGCGGTCTCGGCGCAGGTTTCGGCGCGGGCCACCGGCCGGCGCGTGGAGGACCTGTCCCAGCGCACGGCGACCGAACAGGTGTTCGCGAACCCTGACGGGTCCTGGACCTCGGAGACGTCCACGGGCGCGCGGTTCGCGGAGAAGAACGGGGTGTTCGTCCCGATCTCGGACCTGGGAACCCTCGAGTCGGCGGGCGAAACGGTCACGGGGGCCGGCACCAGGCTCTCCATCGCCGACGGGGCGGATACCCCCGGGGACGGTCCGACGGAGGGCTCGGTCCCGCTGGCCACGCTGGAAGGCACGGGCGAGGACAAGGGCACAAGGCTCGAGCTCGGCTGGGAAGGGTCACTTCCCGCCCCCGAGGTCAGCGGGAACGTCGCCACCTACACGGACGGCGTCGAGGTTCCGGTGCAGGACGCGCCCGCCCAGGCCGCCGACACGGTGGACGCCGAGGCTCCGGTGCGGGACGCGCCGGCCAGCACCGCCGACACGGTGGACGCCGAGGTTACGGTCGAGCCGACCCGCAGCGGCTTCTCGCATCGGACGGTGCTGGAGCAGGCCCCCGAAGGCGACGTGGAGCTGCGTTTCCCGCTGAGGTTCTCCAAGGGCCTGAAGGTCGTCCGGGACGAGGGAACCGGGGACCTGCGGGCCGTGGACGCCGGAGGGGAAACGGTGTTCTTCGCCCCGGCCCCGACCATGTGGGACGCGAAGATCGACGAGGCCTCGGGGCTGCCGGCGGCCGAGACCCGGGTCGACACCGCCATCGAAACCGTGGACGGGGTCCAGATCCTGGTCCTGAAGGTGGCCAAGGAGTGGCTGCAGGATCCTGCGCGGCAGTACCCGGTCACGATCGACCCGACCTGGACCTCCGGCGCGTCGGACACGTGGGTCCAGGCCGACGTGCCCGGCTCCAAGGCCGGCGACACGGAGCTGCGGGTGGGCACGTTCAACGGCGGGTCCTTGAAGTCGCGCTCGTTCCTGCAGTTCTCCTCGACCGCCCTGACGGGCAAGCAGATCACCAAGGCCGAGCTGCGGATGCACAACTACTACTCGTACTCGTGCACGTCCTCCCCGATCGAGGTGCAGCGGCTCACGACGGCGTGGGTGTCCACGGACGTGCGGTGGACCGCGCAGCCGACACACACCACCTCGGGCGAGGGCTCCAACAACGTCTCCAAGGGCTACAGCGCCTCCTGCGCGGCCGGCCACGTCTACTACCCGATCACCCCGATCGCCCAGTACTGGGCGGACAACCCCACCAAGAACTTCGGGGTGCGCCTGGTGGCCCAGGACGAGACGAACAACTACTCCTGGAAGCGCTACCGCTCGGCCAACTACGTCACCGGGGCCAACGACCCGGTGGAGCCGACCTTCATCGTCACCTACAACTCCTACCCTGACACCGCCTCCGGGGTCTCGTTCGGGTCCGGCCAGTCCTCCACGGACTCCACGGGCAAACTGTGGGTCAGGACGAAGACCCCCACCCTGGGCGCGACCGTCACCGACCCGGACGGCGGCAAGGTGAAGGCCGAGTTCGACGTGTCCGGAGCCACGACCGTGACCAAGCTTGCGGGTTCGAGCGTGGACTCCAAGACCCTCTCCACCGCCAAGCCCACCCTCGTGGAGGGCACCCACACGGCCAAGGCGTGGGCCAACGACGGCACGCTGCGGTCCAAGGCCGCCGGCACGTCGACCACGTTCACCGTGGACAGCGTGAAGCCGGCCACCCCCACGATCACCTCCGATGCCGGATACACGAACAACTCGTGGAAGAGCCAGAAGCCGACCTCGAACAGGTTCACGTTCGCCTCCAACACCGACGCCTACCAGTTCCGGTACTCCCTCAACGGGGCGGCCGGCCAGTACGTCACGGCAACCGGCGGGACCGCGTCCGTGGACTGGAACCCCTCGGGTGCCAACACGATCCGCGTGGTGGCCCTGGACCGGGCCGGGAACGAAACCGCCGCAACGGAGATGGCCTTCGGCAACGGTCCGGTGAGCCTGACCGCGCCGAAGGCGGGCATCACCAGCACCGACTCGTTCGCGGTCGCCGCCACGGGTCCGAACATCTCCAACGGCGGAACGCCCACGGCGACCGGGTATTGGAGGGTCGCCGACTCGCTGACCCAGGACAAGGACGCCAACGGCTCGCCCGCCGGCTGGAAAGGCGGCGTCCCGCTGACCGTGGCCGGCCAGGGGGCCACGTGGACGGCCAACGGCCTGGTCGCGGTGGCGGCCGGCGACCTCCAGGCGGTGGGCAAGGACCGGATCCCGGCGCTGGTGGAGCTGCAGGTCTGCTTCACCTACCCCAACCTGGCGGTGGGCAACGGCCAGGTGCAGTGCACGACGAACACGCAGAAGAAGGCCACCCAGGTCACGAAGCTGCCGCACGCGTTCGGGGACAACTACCCCACCGCCGAGGCCGGGGCCGGCCAGATCGCCCTGACCACCGGCGAACTGAACATCTCGGCCACGGACGTGAACGTCGATGCCGGCAACACCGGCCTGTCCGTCTCCCGCACCTACTCCTCCTACTCCGGCATCGGCGCGAACTCCCGACGGGCTCAAGGGCCTGCCCGAGGCGATCACGACCACGTGGGAGCGGACCGTGGTGCAGCAGTGCATCGTGCACCTGATCCGCAACAGCTTCCGCTACGCCGGCCGGCAGCACCGCGACGGGATCGTCAAGGCCCTCAAGCCCGTTTACACCGCCCCGTCCGAGCAAGCAGCCAAAGACCGGTTCGCCGAGTTCACGGCCGAATGGGGCCAACGATATCCGGCGATCGTACGGCTGTGGGAGTCCTCCTGGGCCGAATTCGTGCCGTTCCTCGAATACGACGTCGAGATCCGCCGGGTGATCTGCACGACGAACGCGATCGTTATCTCCAGTCCTCCGTACCATGTCCTCGATGTCGGTCAGGGACGTTCTGGCTGTTTTGGTCGCCGTGGTGGACGTGCTTATCTCCAGTGTGTCCATCACGGAAGGGGCTGGAGGGCTGATGTTGGTGCAGAGGGTGATCATCCCGGGTGCGGAGGTCGAGTCGTGGACGGTGCTCGGAGACGATGATGTCCCGGTCGCCTCGGTTGAGGCGTACCTGGCCTTTCTGAGTGCGATCGAGCGGTCGCCGAACACGGTGAAGGCGTATGCGCACGATTTGAAGGACTTCTTCGCCTTCCTCGCCCAGAGGGGCCTGGATTGGCGCCGGGTCACGCTGGAGGACGTGGGCGGATTCGTGGAGTGGCTGCGGATGCCACCGGCCGGGCGCGCGGGTCAGGTGGCCGTGTTGCCCGTGACGGCACCGCAGGTCGGGGCCGGCACGATCAACCGGAAGCTCTCGGCGGTGAGCTCGTTCTACCAACATCAGGCCCGGCACGGGGTCGAGCTGGGTGATCTGCTGGTGAAGTGGGCGGCGCCGGGGGCAAGGTCGTCGTGGAAGCCGTTCCTGCACCACATCAGCAAGGGGCGTCCCCAGCGGCGCCGGGCGATTGCCCTGGAGGCCCCGGTCAAGCTGCCGCGGGTGCTCACCGTCGGGGAGGTCCAGTCCATCCTGGATGCGTGCACCCGGTTGCGGGACCGCTTCCTGTTCGCGGTCCTGTTCGACACCGGGATGCGGATCGGCGAGGTTCTCGGGCTTCGCCACGATGACCTCTCGGCGGCAGAGCGCGAGGTCCGCGTCGTGGCGCGCCTGAACGAGAACGGGGCCCGGGCCAAGACGGGGCGGCCCCGGACGGTGCCGGTCAGTGCCGAGCTGCTGCGGCTCTATGCGGACTATCTGCACCTCGAATACGGCGATCTGGACAGCGACTACGTGTTCGTCAATCTGTGGGGCGGCCGGGTCGGCCACGCGCTGTCCTACCGATCGGTCTATGACCTGGTGGGGAGGCTTCGGCGGCGGACCGGCGTGGATTTCGACCCGCACTGGTTCCGGCATTCGGCAGCGACGCGGATGCTGCGGGACTCGGTGCCGTTGGAGGTGGTTTCCTCGCTGCTGGGGCATGCCTCGGTCACCACGACCATGGACGTTTACGGGCATCTCACCGCCGAGGATGCCCGGATGGTCCTGGAGAAGGCCGGCTGGTTTGCCGGCACCGGGGTGACCCTGTGAGGTCCGCGGCCCGGGCGCCCGGGCATGGGGCGGTCGGAGCGGGGCTGCTGGAGAGGCTGCTGGGCGCGGTGGGCCCGGAATTCCGCTGCGACACCTTGGTCTTCGCCCCCGACGATCCGGTCTTTGGCGCCGGCCTCTGCCGTGTCCCGGGGTGCGGACGTGCGGGACGTGCGGGTTACGGGTTCTGTTCGGGCCACCATGGGCGGTGGCAGAAGGCCGGCCGGCCGGATGCGGAGGCCTTCGCCGCCACGACCGACCCGCGGTGGCATCGGCAGCAGCCGAACATGGCCTGCCGGATCGAGGAGTGCGGCTACGGTTCCGCGCGGTCCGGGATGTGTTCCCTGCACGCGCAGCGATGGGAACGCAGCGGCCGGCCCGCGGTGGAGAGTTGGCTGCGGGCCGCGCCGACGGTCAGGCAGCCAGCGGCGGGGGCGCTCTGCCGCGTCGCGCACTGCGTTCTGTGGCCCCGGGCGGCAGGACAGCTGTGCCATGCCCATGACGCGACCTGGCGGGCGAACGGGCGGCCCGAGATGGAAGAGTTCATCGGCAGGTTCGAACCGGCCGCGGTGCACGCAGACCAGATCGTGCGGCTGGACGGGCTCCCGCCGCAGCTCAAACTCGAGCTCCAGTATGCGCTCCAGTGCAGGCGCGGGGACCGCGGCACCAAGACGCCCCCGGCCGTGGTAATGCAGGTCGTGCGGTTCCTGCGCCAGACGGCGGCCTCGTCCTTGCTGGAACACCCGGAAGAGCACTGGCGGACCAGCATCGGCCGGCCAGCACCGAAGGACTCCAACCCCCGGGCGCTGCTGCTCTACGCGCGCCGCCGGATCGAGGACCTCGCCCAGGCAGGAGGCTGGGAAGGCGAGTACGGCCGGGACGTGTGGCAGCTGCGCCGGCTCGGCTTCGAGGGCAACACGGCCCTGAGCTTCGAGCCGATTCCGCAGCCCTGGCTCCGGAGCCTGGTCAAGCGGTGGGTGCGCTGGCGGCTCTCGGCCGGACTGGTGCTGGAAACGGTCCGACGCGGCCTGCGTTCCCTGACCCGCTTCGCCCTCTTCTGCCACGGGGCCGGGGTGGGGTCGCTGGCCGAGGTGGACCGGGCGGTGCTCGAACGCTACCTGGCCGACCTGCAGGCCGAGATGGCCGGCAGCCAGCGCCACGGCGACCAGATCGGCCAGCTCAACTCCTTCCTCACCGCCATCCGCACCCAGGCGTGGGACACCACGCTGCCGGCCACGGCGATGCTGTTCGGCACCGACTATCCCCAACGGTCCGAACGACCTCCGCGGGCACTGGCCGAACAGGTCATGGCCCAGATCGAACACCGGGAGAACCTCGACCGCTTCGAAGACGAGGCGCACAGGCTGGCCACCCTGATCCTGATCCGCTGCGGCCTGCGCGTGAACGACGCCCTGAGACTGGAACGCGACTGCATCGTCCTGGACGCGGACAGGGCACCCTACCTGCGCTATTTCAACCACAAGATGAAACGCGAGGCACTGGTGCCGATCGACGAGGAGCTCCAGGCCCTGATCTCTGCCCGCCAGTCCAGCCTCGGGCCATCCCCGCTGCTCTTCCCCAGACCGACGAAGAACCCGGACGGTCTCCAGCCGATGAGCAGCGGCACCTACCGGGGCGCCCTCTACCGGTGGCTGGAACGCTGCGAAATCCGCGACGAACACGGCCAACCGGCGCACCTGACACCGCACCAATGGCGTCACACGCTGGGAACCCGCCTCATCAACAGGGACGTCCCCCAGGAAGTCGTCCGCCGCATCCTGGACCACGACTCGCCGCAGATGACTGCCCACTACGCCCGCCTGCACGACACCACCATCCGACGCCACTGGGAGACCGCACGGAAGATCGACATCAGCGGCACCACCGTCGTCCTGGACCCCGAGAGCGCCTTGGCCGAGGCGGCCTGGGCCAAGCAGCGCCTCGGCCGGGCCACCCAGGCCCTGCCCAACGGTTTCTGCGGACTCCCGGTGCAGAAGACGTGCCCGCACGCAAACGCCTGCCTGACCTGCCCAATGTTCATCACCACCGGCGAATTCCTGCCCCAGCACCGAGAACACCGCACCCAGGTCCTGCAGATCATCAGCGCCGCCGAAGCCAGGGGCCAGACCCGGCTGGCCGAAATGAACCGGCAGGTCGCCCAGAACCTCGACACCATCATCAGCACACTCCAAGACGAGCCCGTCCCCACCGACAGGACCGCCGATGCCAGCTGAGAACTCAAAACACCTCACCGCCGCCGCACGCCGACGACACGAGCTCGCCCGGTCCAAGGCGATCCGAACCCTCAGAGAACTCGACAGGGCCGGTGACCCCGTCACCTTCGAAGCCGTCGCCCGCCACGCCGGTGTCTCACGAGCCTTCCTCTACGCCCAGCCCGACCTCCGCGCGGACATCGAAAGGCTCCGCGACGCCACCGGCCGCGCACCGGCACCCGCGATCCCCGCCAGCCAACGCGCCTCCGACGCCTCGCTGCTGGCCCGGCTGCACGCAGCCAACGAACGCGTCCGCACGCTCACCGAGGAGAACGACAAGCTCCGCCGCCGACTCGCCCACGCCCTCGGCGACCAGCGGACCACCCGGCGCGGCCAAGGCACACAACCGACACCACGGAAATCACGCTTCAACAACAATCAGACACCAACGGACGCGGCCAGAACACCCCGGACAGCCGCGTCGAAGACACCGTCCACAACACATAACCCCACGTCAGAGGCATGAACCGTGCCCGGGACTGGAGATAACGATCGAGTCGATCAACGCCCGCTACCGGCGGGCGGTGAGGGCCCGCGGGCACTTCCCGAACGAGCAGGCCGCGTTGAAATGCCTCTATCTCGTGACCCGGTCTCTTGACCCCACCGGCGGCGGTCGGGCACGTTGGGTGATGAGGTGGAAGCCCGCGCTGAACGCGTTCGCGATCACCTTCGCCGGACGGTTCGAAAGAACCACTCACTAGTACAAACTGCCGGACCTACACACCGTTTATCGGACAGTCCCTTCCCTTCTGCCCTTCACACCTTGGAGGGGTGGGACCCAAGTACGCTGCGACCTTCGATCTTGGCCCTGCTTAGCACACAGTCGATGTGCTCGTTATCATCGACGGCGAGGTGGAGGGCCAGCGTCATTTCCTGGTTGTTAGCGGCCAGGATCTCGTCCAGTTCGGATGCCTGCGCCCGGGCTCGCGGATAGCTGTCCAGCAGGAATCCGTTCTGGACATCTTTCTCTTGGAGGCGTGCACGGACCAGGAGATTGGTGATGCTGTCGGGGACAAAGTCTCCAGTTTCAACGTAATTTCTGCGCCGCCAGGTCCAACGGGGTGTGCTGGCCGACGTTGGCGCGGAAGATATCGCCGGCAGGAAGGGACATTGTGCAGGCGTTCGGCGATTTTCCGTACCTGCGCGCCCTTGCCCGACCCAGGAGGACAGATGATCAGCATTCACTCCATATGGGATTCCTTCCTAATATGGGTGGCTCGTTGCAAGTTGGTGCCTCGTTATTGCCGCTGCAGGTTGTCGCTGGCCCGCCGCCAAATCCGCGGCTTGTCCTCGCGGTGGAGGAGAATACGGCCCTTGCCGTCGTCAAGCCAGACCCAGAAAGCATTGGGGCTTTCCACGGCGCCGTCGACAATGCCTGTTTGCCGGCTCTCCCCGAGCCTCTGAACGGCAATCGGTTCGCCTTCTCTTAGAATACGCCAGTCGTCGTCTACCAAAGCCTGCAGGAAACCACCAATAGCTGGCACGTCTCCCCGTTGGGATTCTGTATACGAAGGGATCAGCTGCATCACAGGTCCTATCATCGTTCGGGTTCGGTTCCTGGGGAGGACACTTTGTCTTGCGGGCTACTCAGCCCTTGCGCAGGTCGGCGGCGATCTGGGCCATGACGGTGGGGTCGGCCAGGGTGGTGGCGTCTCCGGGGTCGCGGCCTTCGGCGACGTCCTTGAGCAGGCGGCGCATGATCTTGCCGGAGCGGGTCTTGGGCAGTTCGGGGACCGCGAGGATGTGCCGGGGCTTGGCGATCGGGCCGATCTCCTTGGCCACGTGGGCGCGCAGGACTTGCTCGACGTCCTCGCCCTCGCCCGGGGTGGTGCGGAGGATGACGAACGCGACGACGGCCTCGCCGGTGGTCTCGTCCTTGGCGCCCACGACGGCGGCCTCGGCGACCAGCGGGTGGGAGACGAGGGCGGATTCGATCTCGGTGGTGGAGAGGCGGTGGCCGGAGACGTTCATGACGTCGTCGACGCGGCCCAGCAGCCAGATGTCGCCGTCCTCGTCGCGCTTGGCCCCGTCGCCGGCGAAGTACATGTGCTCGAAGCGGGACCAGTAGGTGTCCTGGTAGCGGTCCATGTCGCCCCAGATGCCGCGCAGCATCGCCGGCCACGGCTCGCGGATGACCAGGAAGCCGCCCTGTCCGTTGGGCACCGGTGCGCCCATCTCGTCCACGACGTCGACGCCGATGCCCGGGACCGGGACCTGGGCGGAGCCGGGCTTGGTCGCGGTGACCCCGGGCAGCGGGGCGATCATGTGCGCGCCGGTCTCGGTCTGCCACCAGGTGTCCACGATCGGGGCGGGGTGCTCCTTGCGCGGACCGGGCGCTCCGTCGGTGCCGGGGCCGTTGTTGGATCCGATGACCTCGCGGTACCACATCCAGGCCTCGGGGTTGATGGACTCGCCCACCGAGCCGAGCACGCGCAGGCTGGAGAGGTCGTGGGAGTCCGGGATCTGGCGGCCCCACTTCATGAAGGTGCGGATCGCGGTCGGGGCGGTGTAGAGGATGGTGACCCCGTACTTTTCCACGATCTCCCACCAGCGGCCCTGGTGCGGGCAGTCCGGGGTGCCCTCGTAGATCACCTGGGTGGCGCCGTTGACCAGCGGGGCGTAGGTGACGTAGGAGTGGCCGGTGACCCAGCCGACGTCGGCCGTGCACCAGTAGACGTCGGTCTCCGGGTGCAGGTCGAAGGTGTCCTTGTGGGTGGCCGCGCCCTGGACCAGGTAGCCGCCGGTGGTGTGCAGGATGCCCTTGGGCTTTCCGGTGGTGCCGGAGGTGTAGAGGATGAACAGCGGGTGCTCGGCCTCGTGCGCGACCGCGGTGTGCTCGGCGGACGCCGTGGACACGGTCTCGTGCCACCACCTGTCCAGCCCTGGCGTCCACGCCACGTCCTGGTGGTTGCGCTTCACGACGATGACGTTCTGCACGGTGTGCCCGGACTCGGCCAGGGCCTGGTCCACGGCAGGCTTGAGCGGGCTCGGCTTGCCGCGGCGGAAGGTGCCGTCGGCGGTCACGACCAGCTTCGCCTCGGCGTCGTCGATCCGGCTGCGCAGGGCCTCGGCGGAGAAGCCGCCGAAGACCACCGAGTGGATCGCGCCGATCCTCGCGCAGGCGAGCATGGTGATGACCGCCTCCGGGATCATCGGCAGGTACACGGCCACCCGGTCGCCCTTGGCAACGCCGAGGGACTCGAACGCGTTCGCGGCCTTCTTGACCTCCTCGGTCAGCTGCGCGTAGGTGTAGGAGCGGGTGTCGCCCGGCTCGCCTTCGAAGTGGATCGCCACCCGGTCCCCGAGCCCGTTCTCCACGTGCCGGTCCAGCGCGTTGTACGCGGCGTTGAGGGTGCCGTCGGCGAACCACCGCGCCACCGGGGCCTCGGACCAGTCCAGCACCTGCGTGAAGTCCTTCTCCCACGTCAGCACCTCCCGCGCCCGGGAGGCCCAGTAGCCCAGGCGGTCCGCGGCGGCGGCCCCGTAGCGGGACGCGTCCGCCACCGCGTTCGCGGCGAAGCCCGCGTCCGGGGCGAAGCTGCGGTCCTCGCGCAGCAGATTGGCAAGCGCATCGCTCTGGGTAGCGGGTTGAATAGTCAATTCTTCTCCTTGGATATTTTGGGCAGTAGAACGTCCAGTGGCTTTGTGGCCGTCGCCGAGTGGTCCGGGTCTAGCTGCGATTAGGCGGGCAGAGCAAACATCAGGGCCATCGCTGCTGCGCCGGAGAATTCGAAGCCGTACGTCACACGGACGGCCGCCGCTGACGCGTCGGATAGGCCGGTAAAGAGCCTCAAGGCCCACGGACACAGCAGAAGCACCAGGAAAAATACTGATGAGGCTGCGAAGAATACCGCGGGCAGGATCATCAGGGTGTCGTTGTAGTCCCAGGTTCCTGTCATGTCAACGGCAACGCCTGCGGCCAGACCGTGGTGGTTGTGGGATGATCCGGGGGCCGACATGATGTCGGGGTGCGGGGCCGTAGGGTGATTCATTACTGCGACCATGAGGGCTGCAGCGGCCATGTTGAGACCGTGATAGGCGCAGCGAAGCCGTCCCCGGCCTTCTGCACAGAGTGCCTTGAGCTCCGGCCGTGCGGCAGCCTGCAGGGCAAACCAAAATGCGCCGCCGCCAAGGACCGCGACCTGAAGCAGCGCGGTGGAAGAAGCAAAGTTCCACAGCATTGCTGCCATTACGGCGTTCATCAGGACATGGAGGGCGCTGTTTGCCAGGTCCACCATGCTGCGCCGTCTGGTTGCCTGTGCGAGATTGTAGCCTCCCGCGGCAAGCAGCAAGGCCGTCAGAGCCCAGGTTATTGCGGGGTTATCGAACACGGGGAACACGCTTTCACGGGGTGAAGGGCTTGGGATCTTCCCCCTGTACCGCCGGGTGGGCGATGCAGGGGGAAGATCCGGGCCTGGAATTCTGTTCCTGCCTCAATTCGCAGATCGTATTGAAATCGAACTGTGGCAGGTCCGGATCTTCTTCATCAACGACCGGTCCGTGACCGTCGTTGGCGAGCGCAATCCGCCTAATCGTGTCGTACTTAATCGGATTGATTTACTTCAGGTACAGCGCAAAACCGGTTCCTGCGAGGAATAATGCGGCAGCGATATAGGGAATGAGTTTGAACAGCAGCGATTCTGAGGTCTGCCCCACCGTGGTGCCGAGGTATTGGATCATGAGGATGACGACACAGAGCACTCCCAGCCTGCCAACGACCGGAGCGGCTTTTATCCACCAATTGCTTCCGTATCGCTGGTGTTTCCTGAAGTAGTTGTAGACGGAGACCATCGTCTCCGTAGCCCACTACGAAGGGCACGTTGCCGCTCATGGCGGTGATGGGGGCTGAGGTGGCCACAGCCATGAAGACAACGTCTACGAGCCCGAGCGTATTGGGCTTGAGCTGGCCCGGCTCCGCTGCGGGCTCCCCGCCTCGGACAGCGCTGCGTTCACTCTCCGTAGATAGTTGCCTGCTCATTGTTCGTGTCCTTCACAACAATGAGCCCCTTCCATCGAGGGGGTTTCGGGCCGCGGCAGGTCCAGAGTGGGGTTCTGGTCGAAGAAGCCGTGGGGCTGGAGAATGAATCCCACGTGCTGGCGCGGCATGACGGGCCAGTCTTCGAGCCGAACCACGTGGTGCATGCCGAAGGTGTACCAGACCACCAGATCCTCATCGACAATGTTCCGGTCGGCCGCGGTCCATGCCGGCAAGCCGTCCCCGCCGGTGCTCTGGTTCGGGTACTCACCGGCCGGGAAACGTTCTGCCCGATCGTAGGCGGTGACCCAGAGGTTGTTGCGGGCAAACTGTGCGCGCTGGCTAACGTGTGCCTTGTCGTCGGCGGCCAGAGTGATGGCATCGGTGGGCATCAGGCGGTAGGCCACCGGTTCATCCACCAGGTTACGACTGTCGTGGTTGACGACCTTCCAGAAGCGGTGTTTTGAACTGTCGGCCCGGCGGATGGCCGCCTGTTCGGTTTCCAGCAGCCGATCCACGGTGTGGAAGGCGCTGAGGGTCGGGCTTTCCGCTGGGATTTCGGTGTCCACCTCATAGACAGCGTTGCGGGGGCCGTCGATTTCAAAATCCATGCGGACATTGAAGATGTGCTGGTGGATGGGGGCATACAGCCCGTCGTTGTTCAGGGTCTGTCCGTACTTGTTCTTCTCACCCGGGTTCTGGCCGGCGGTGGAAAGGATGCCAGTGGCCTTGACGAGGAACTCGACGGTTCCGTCCAGGTACAGATGCCAGTAGAAGCCGTACTCGTAGTTGGCCACCGTGGCAATGAAGGAAATCACCAGCTTGCGGGAACGGCGCACCTCTGCCGAGCCTTTGCGGAAGTCGAAGTGCTTCCACATGATGCTGTCGTCTTCCTCGTGCATGCACACGGCATTCTTGATCGTCATGGGGTTGCCGTGGCTGTCAGCCACGATCCCGTCGAAGTACTGGATTTCACCCAGACAGTCGCAACCGAGCTTGAGCGAATTTGCCATAACCCCGATGTTGTATTCGCCGGCGTCGAAAGCGTTTTTCTTGGCCTGCACCGGTGACGGGTCACCGTAGGGGACGACCATCTCCACCAGCGACGCCCGATTGATGACCGGCCGGTTTCGGCCCTTGTCGCGGAAGTGGATCTGGTGCAGCACCAGACCTTCCCGGGGCGTGAAGCCGATGCGGAAGGACCAATCTCCCCACTGCACGTGGTTGCCCCTCACCGTGAAGGAGGCTCCCTCGGGCTGGGTGATGGCGATGGGCTTGAGATCGGTCCGTGCCGGCCCGACGTGCTGGGGAAGGTAGTTGCCGACGGTTTGGGGAACCGGAACGAAACCGTTGTCTTCAACCTCCACCACCTGACCGGAATTGAGGTCGTAGATGATGACGAGGTTTTCGGCCGGGTGTGCGTAGGGGTTGTCGTCGGCATCGAGCCTGGTGAAGACCAAAGCACGCATGAGGCGCCGACCTTCGGCATCGGTGCCGAAATATCCCGCCGACCATGGTTCGATACAGACCAGGTCAAGGTCGGTCAGGCCACGGCCTGCGAGGGCCTCCACAACGCGGGGGTCGGCTTTGCAGTTGACCTCGCACTCATCGAACTCATCCAGCATGATGGGGGGCTGGACCCCGGCACCGAGTTCCTTCCAGCCGCTGATGAGGCCTGAGTCAAGATCCACAATGGCCTCATAGGCTAGGCCCGTAGTACGATCGATGAGCACCGAATCCGCTTCGCGGACCGGAAGTACACCGCTCCTGAGCGCTTGCTTGGACGGCTCGCGCAACTCAACGCTGACGAAGCGGAACGACTCCTCTTTGGCTGGCCCGCCCTTCAGGATCGACACCGCGCGCGTGATTTCGTCATGGGACAGCGGATCAAGGGGATGCGAGACTCCCACAGGGGTGTGGATTTTATTATTGACTGTCATGATCTCTCCTTGTGTGTATTGCAAGTCATGGGAACGTGGGGTGAAAGTAGTATCGGAGCCGGGGGTCCAAAAATTTCACCAATTGAAGGATTGTCTTAGGCCGGCCAATCGATCAGCCGGGACCTGATCAGGAACCGTTTGCCCTCGGGGGCCTCCACGGAGAATCCGGATCCGCGTCCGGGCACCACGTCCACCGTCAGGTGGGTGTGCTTCCAGTATTCGAACTGTTCCCGCGACATCCAGAAGTCGATCTGCCCCAGGCGCGCCGCGCCGCCGTCGTCCACAGCACCGTCGTTCAGGGGAAGTTCGAACACGCCCAGGAGCACGTCGGATCCCCCGGTCTTGAAGTCGCCCTCGGGGAAGCACATCGGCGAGGAGCCGTCGCAGCAGCCGCCGGACTGGTGGAACATCAGCGGCCCGTGGCGCGCCCAGAGCACCTGCAGCAGCGCGGTGGCCGCCGGGGAGAGGGCCACCCGGGAGAACTCCTCGCCCTCGATGGCCGGCCGCGCGTCGATCCTGGTTCCCATGCCTGTCTCCTCACGGTGTTGCGGCGAACGGCGGTGTGGCGGGGTAGGCCGCCCGGGAAGCGCTCCGCATTGGGGATGGGTTGCGGGCACTTCCCGGGCGGGGCCCTGCCCCGCCAAGTGCGGGGCAGCAGGCTAGAAGAAGCCGAGGGCGTCCGGGGAGTAGGACACCAGCAGGTTCTTGGTCTGCTGGTAGTGGTCCAGCATCATCAGGTGCGTCTCGCGGCCGATGCCGGAGGACTTGTACCCGCCGAACGCGGCGTGGGCCGGGTAGGCGTGGTAGTTGTTCACCCAGACGCGGCCGGCCTGGATCTCGCGCCCGGCCTGGTAGGCCACCGAGCCGTTGCGGCTCCAGACGCCGGCGCCGAGCCCGTAGAGGGTGTCGTTGGCGGTCTTGATCGCGTCCGCGTACTCGCCGAAGCGAGTCACGGAGACCACGGGGCCGAAGATCTCCTCCTGGAAGATGCGCATGGAGTTGTCGCCCTCGAAGATGGTCGGCTGCACGTAGTAGCCCCCGGCCAGCTCCCCGCCGAGGTCGGCCCGGGCCCCGCCGGTGAGGACCTTGGCGCCCTCCTGCCTGCCGATGTCGATGTAGGAGAGGATCTTCTCCAGCTGGTCGTTGGAGGCCTGGGCGCCCATCATGGTGGCCGTGTCCAGCGGGTTGCCCTGGACGATCCGCCGGGTGCGGGCGACCGCGTCGCCGAGGAACCGGTCGTAGATCGAGTCCTGGATCAGGGCCCGCGACGGGCAGGTGCAGACCTCGCCCTGGTTCAGGGCGAAGAGCGTGAAGCCCTCCTGCGCCTTGTCGTAGAACGCGTCGTGGGCGTCTGCGACGTCCTCGAAGAAGATGTTCGGGCTCTTGCCGCCGAGCTCCAGCGTCACCGGGATCAGGTTCTCGGAGGCGTACTGCATGATCAGCCGGCCCGTGGTGGTCTCGCCGGTGAAAGCGATCTTGCGGATGCGCTTGCTGGAGGCCAGCGGCTTGCCCGCCTCCAGCCCGAAGCCGTTGACGATGTTCAGCACGCCGGCCGGGAGCAGGTCCCCGACCAGTTCGGCGAGCACCAGGATGGAGACCGGGGTCTGCTCGGCCGGCTTGAGCACGACGGCGTTGCCCGCCGCGAGCGCGGGAGCCAGCTTCCACACGGCCATCAGGATCGGGAAGTTCCAGGGGATGATCTGGCCCACCACGCCCAGCGGCTCGTGGTAGTGGTAGGCGGTGGTGTTCTCGTCGATCTGGGACAGCCGGCCCTCCTGGGCGCGGATGGCGCCGGCGTAGTAGCGGAAGTGGTCGATCGCCAGCGGCAGGTCCGCGTTCAGCGTCTCCCGCACGGCCTTGCCGTTGTCCCAGGTCTCCGCGATCGCCAGCAGCTCAAGGTTCGCCTCCATGCGGTCGGCGATCCTGTTCAGGATGACCGCGCGCTCGGCCGCGGAGGTGCGGCCCCAGCCCGGGGCGGCCCCGTGCGCGGCGTCCAGGGCCGCCTCGATGTCCTCGGCCGTGCCGCGGGCGACCTCCGTGAAGACCTGGCCGGTGACCGGGGTGACGTTCTCGAAGTACCGGCCCTTGATCGGGGCCTTCCACTCGCCGCCGATGTAGTGGTCGTAGCGCGGCTTGAAGGTGATCAGCGATCCCTCGGTGCCCGGGTTGGCGTAGACGGTCATTACTTCTTCTCCTTTTTCTGGAAGGACATCGTTATCCTTGATATAATTTCCATTGTCAACAATTTCAAAATAAGGCACCAAATAAAGCTAAATATCTATTGGGGAATTTCGATTTGCCCGCTTGTGGAAATCTGTCCTTCTGAGCCATCTTCACTCAGTCTGTAGCTACGATTGCGCCCACAGGAGCTATAGCCGTAATTCCGCCTCTTGTAATGGGTGCGGTCGGGCCGAACCTGATTCTCACCGACATCACGGCCATGGTGGTCGTTCTGCTGGCTTCCTTTCATTCGCTGGCATGTTCTGACCGAAGAAGGTCGAGTTCATTGCGTTCAGGGCCATACCGTTTCTCTCTGGTGCTCGGTACGAAATCGCGAGCCAGCAGCTGCACCAAACATCCGAGAACAAGAGTGCCGACCGTGGCGGCTAGTATTCCACCGACAAAGCTGCCAGTCGTGTCCTTGATAACTCCGGCCACGTATGGGAAGGCGAACCCGCCTACCAGAAATCCGCCACCAAGGACGATTCCATTAGCAATGCCTGTGTGTCTGCCATCGACGGATTCGGCAGCGAGCACGATGGCCAGTGGTACGCCGGCATAGACACACAAACCGACGACGGGCAGCATCACGACGACTAATCCATACCACCCGTTAGCCAGAGCCAGGGTTAGAATCGCCATCGACAGAAACGTTGCGAAACCAGCCAGAACCAGCAGCTTCTTGCGCCGTTTGTACTTGTCGGAAAGAGCGCCGAACAAGAAAGCCGTCAGAATACCGGTCGCCGCAAGGAGTGAGACAAGCAGGCCAGCGCTTGATTCCGACCAGCCGGCGTCATTGATAAGAATCGTCGGCATCCAACTAGAGATCAGTCCGACGATTCCCCAGTTCACCACGAGGTACGCGGCTCCGGTGAGCACATTGGTGCGCCGGAGACAATGCAGGATCTGCCCGGCCACACGGGCGCGGCCCAGTCGAGCGGATTCTTCAGCGATGCCAGCAGGGGGATTCTTCAGAAGTAGCAGCGACACGATGAAGATCACCAGTACGATGCCCGCTTGAATGGCTAGCCCTGGCCTCCATCCCACGCTGATTATCAAGAGAGCACACAGATACAGTGCCACGAGCGAGTACACGCCGTCACCAGTCAGTAGAGTCCCCACGGCCGTGCCACTGTGTCGGGTGTTTCGGAACCAGTTGAAGACCATGGTGAAAGGTCCTACATAGAGAAGTCCAACTGACACACCGCAAATCAGTTTCGCCACGATGGCGACGGGAAAGCTGTCTGCAAAGGCGAACAAGATCAGCCCCCCAAAGCCTGCGGCCAAACCCAGAAGAATAACCATCTTGCATCCGATTTTGTCGGTGGCAATACCTCCTAGAACTAACGAAATGCCACCGGTCAGCGCGGTTACGGAAGAGAGCAGACCTGCTTGAGTGTAGTTGAGTGATAGATCATTGGCGATATCGTTGAGGGCTACCGTCCAACCAAGCCAGGAAAGCCCAATGGTAATGATGCTCAGATATGACACGGCAAGAATCACCCACCGCGTGCGAGAATCTGTTGTCACTCCTTCTCCTTTGTATGCGATTACCCATCTGGATAAGACTTCTTGCGGTTAGGGCATTTTGCAATTCGGCCCTGTGTTTTTCGCCCGATAACAGCCGATCCCAACGGTCTATATTTGGCGCACCGCGAGAGATTATGAATGGTCCGGAGGGCCGGCCCGCTGGCGGGCATTCGGGCCGGCGGGCGAGAGTCCGCTCACTCTCACAAGGTTTCCGGGGGCCATATTCCGTCGCTATTTACCGGAGCCCCGAGTCCAGGTACCGGGTGACTGCCCCGGCTGCAGTGATCCCGGTTTCAATGGCGCCATCGATATATCCATTCCAACCATTGGCGATATCGCCGGTGGCGAAGAACACTGGTGGTTGCGGACTTTGCAATGCTTCCAAGTCGTTGGTCAGCTGATCCGGACGGTAGACTGACCAGCCGCCCTTTGCGAATTCATCGTCGCGCCAGTATTTCCCATGCACTGCGATGACTTCGACGTGATCGCCCAACAGGCGCTTGATGTGTGGGTCGATTTCGTCAATCGAGTTCGGGTCATCGATCTTGGAGCCATCGATACCGAAGACCACCAGCAACTGGCCGTCATCGTAAATTTCTTCTGTGTGAGCATAGTTGAGAACCTCGTTATCCGGTGCCATTGCGAACATCGGCTTCGCATCACGAGTCTTAATCCGGACCCAGAACTTGAGTCCTTCGCACAGCTGTCCAGTTGAAATGGCCGGGAGCTTGGTTTGCAGCAACGGTGGCTCGAACGCTACGTCGCCGAGCACGGCGATGGGCAATGCAACGACTACAGCGGACGCCCGAACCGTTTCACCGCTGCTGAGTGTCACAGTGGAGCCCTCCTCGTTGCTGTGGATAGACGCGACCGGCGTGTCCAGGCGAACGACTGCCGAACTGTCGGCGATCATTTTATCGATCAGGCTCTTGGTGCCGCCAGCGATTTTGAATCGGGTGAGCATGTCGAACGTTGCGCTGACACTCTTACCCGAAAGCGCGAACCATCTGACCATTGTCGCCAAACCCCCGCCAGTTGCCGGGGCATCACAACACAGTGAGTAGTAGGCGTTGAGGATATCCCTTTGTTCGGTGGTCAGATCCTCAAGTTGGTCGATGCGATCCTGAATGGACATCCCGTCGAATCTCTTGAGTTCCTCCCTGGCATACAACGGCTCGTATGGTCGCGGGAAAGCCACGTCGGCATAGTTCCCATAGAATTTAAGCATCGCATCGACCATGTTCGGCCATGCAGCTTGAATATCAACGCGTTTCAGCTCTCCCTGGGTACGGTAGACCACTTCTTCCGGGGCCGCAGCCCCAATGCTCTCGATGAGTTCGCTACCATAGCGTGTGAGTTCAGCCCACACGTGCGGTTGGAGCCAGTGGACCCAAGTGCCGCCCATTTCTACTTCACGTCCAAGACTTGCAGCATGCTCGTAATGAGTACGGCCTCCGAGCCGATCGCGCGCTTCGAGGAGAAGAACGGAACGACCAGCGTTCGTTAGTTCTCGGGCAGCCGTCACTCCGGCGAACCCGCCACCAATGACGATCGCGTCATACGAATTGGGAGTCATATCAATCCTTATCAGGAATATCGTTAAGAGTGGGTAACTATCAGGTTGTCGTGCTCGACTTAGGGTGATTTATTGCCACTGGTACGCCCAAAGGTCGGGGGTCGTTGCACACTTTTTCCGTGACCTTCAGCTTCGGCTGGAGCAGAGGTGAGTCGCCGCCCAATAACACGGCGCCGGAAACCATTCCGGATTCCGCTGCTTATGTCGAGCGATTCGTTCTCTCGTTAGAGGAACATCGAATTGTGGCCGGCGCCAGACCGAATCACGAGCAGACGAAGAACTTCTTGAATGGCATCTGGACGTGCCAGACAGAGGTGGTTCCCTTTGTGAACGAAGCGAGATCGCCGACGCGCAGCGTCACGCTCGGTGAGTTGGGGAAGTCGATTGTCACCGAGCCCTCAAGCACCTGGATTGTCTCTTCGTAGCCGAATGGGTAATCGAATTCCCTAGGCGTTGTGGCATCTTCTGCCTTCCACAGTCCGGCCAGCACTACTCCGCTTTCGGCGGCGTCCTGACGCAACCAATGCACCTCGCCGAGTTGCCGATCTCCGACGATGAACGGCTCGTACTCCGTCTCTCCGATACTTGACTTCTTCACGCTTTCCTCCAGGTTGTCAAATCGATATCTCTTGTCTTGCCGGATGCCACTGTTGCCCTCCGACGAACTTGGTGACTCCAATCACTATGCACCTTAATCCGAGATTGCACAAGTGGAGAATTTGAAATGTTGAATGGCGTGGGTCAAGGCGCGGCGTGGTATCGAGCCCTGGCACCTTCTTCATTGCCCGGTTCCTCCGGCAGGGTGAGGGTGAGCTGACCTGACCCGTTACCTAATGGGATGTGGAGGGGACCGGTGAGGGCTTCCCGTTACCCAGGCCCGAAGCCATCGAAGAAGATCGTCCCGTCTGGTTCCCTCCGCACCTGAATCATAGGTTGGTCACCAGGGTCTGGCTGCCGACGCAGGTCTCTACCGGGAACGCGAACCAGGAGTCCTTTTCTCAAGACGTGGCCCCGGCAGCAGCATTCGGGCGGGAGGGGAATGCCAATCAGATGTCGAGCCGCTGAGCTCTTCCATTAGGCCGCAACTACCCCGCCACATGGCCCTCTGACCGTTAGCCGCGACCAAGGGAGGGGCCTGTTATGACGGAAGTGTTCTGCGGTATTGATTGGGCGGAAGGACACCACGACATCGCACTCGTTGACCTACAGGGGGCAGATTATCGCCGCCAGCCGGATCGATGACACGGCAGCGGGTCTGGCCGAACTGCTCGAACTGATGGGTTGCTGCGGCGACAGTGCCGAAAGCCCTGTGCCGGTGGCTATCGAGACCAGCCGCGGACTGTTGGTTGCCGGGCTGCGTGCAACCGGCCGGGATGTCTACGCCATCAACCCCATGGCCGTGGCCCGGTACCGCGACCGGCACACGGTTTCGCGCAAGAAATCCGACGCCCAGGACGCGGCAGCACTGGCCAACATCCTGCGCACCGACCGCCACGCCCACCGCCCCCTGCCTCGGGATTCGGAACTGGTCCAGTCCATCGCGGTCCTGGCCCGGGCCCAGCAGGACGCGGTCTGGGACCGGTAGCAGCAGGCCAACCGGATCCGCTCCCTGCTGCGCGAATACTATCCATCGGCGCTCATGGCCCTCCCCACCACCGCAGATCTGAGCAGCCCGGTCGCTAGGCTCCTGCTCCGCACCGCGCCGACCCCGTCACAGGCCGCCGCCCTGACCCGGACCCGGAACATCGATGCCACCATCGACCGCCTCCTCCCGGTCTTCCGCGAAGCCGCGATGCACCAGCTGCCCGGCGTGGAGGCAGCCCTCGGCACCCAACTCACCGCCCTGCTCGGCCAGCTCGACGCCGCCAGCGACGGTCTTGAGGCCCTGACCCTGGCCGTCGACGAACTCTTCGGCACGCACCCGGACGCAAGGATCCTCGCCAGCTTCCCCGGCCTCGGACCGATCGCCGGGGCACGGATCCTGGCCGAGATCGGCGACGACCGCACCCGGTTCGCCACCCCGGCCGCACTCAAGGCCTACGCCGGGGCAGCCCCGGGTGGCCCCGTCCGCGGTCGGGGCCGGCAAGCTGCTGTACCGGCTGAGGTTCTCGGCGTAAAAACCGCTCTACTGCGCCTACCAGGCGGACCCGGAGAACGCTCGGGCGTGGAAGGAAACCGACTACCGGAAGATCACCGCAGACGCCAGGGCCTTGGGTAGGCAGGTCTTCTTTGCCGGCGAAGCCTCGGTCCGCTCCGACCACCACACCGGTACCGCCAGGGCACCCGTGGATCGCAACCCGGTCGTTGTCGACACCGGCGCCCGGTTCTCGGCGAATATGGTCTCCGCGATCACACCCCGCGAAAAGCTGCACTTCCCCATCATCGACGGGGACCTGGACGAGAAGAAGTCCATCGAGTGCCACAAACGGGCTCAGCCCTGGAATACCGCAACCTTACCAACTGCATCACCCGACCCCTGCTGGAAACCGGAGGATTCAGGCGCCGACCATACCCTCAACCGTGAAGAGCCGGAAAACACCGAACCAGAACGATGGCTAAAGCAAAGTCCTTACTTGTTCACACTTAAGCAGGGTGAGAACCCGACGAAGAACCGCTATCGCCTCGTCAGATTCCTTCGCCCGTTCATGCACACTCTGCTGAAGAACAATCCCTTCCACCGCGGCATAGACGAACTCCACAAGCCCTGAGTCCGGACTGAACCCCATCCGCTGCAGGCCGTCACGAATTACTACGCGGTACTGTGCCATCATCGCGTCAACTAGACCACGCAACGATTCTTTCCTGCGTGATTCCAGCAGCACCTCGTACTGGAAGAGTTGCGTCTCGGGATCAAGTTGCAGTGATTCAACGATCCCGCGGGCGAAATCTTCGGGGTTATCACTCTCTTGTTTCATGCTGAGCAAAATTGCGGTTCTCTTTACACACGCACCTAGTGCCTCTTCGATTAGCACATCGATCGAGCCGAAGTGGTGACGGACCAAGCCGTGAGCTACACCCGCTTCCTCCGCGACTGATCGATATGTCAGTCTCCGAAGGCCGTCACGGGCTACAACAGTGATCGCTGCTTCAATGATGCCATCGCGACGTTCACCATGTGCCCACTGGGTCCGCTTCGAAGCGTCCTCAACCGAATCGGCGGTCATCTTCGATCCCCCTCACAGTTCCTTCTTGCCACTTCACGAGCACACCATTATCCAGCGTGCTCGGCCGTTGTGTGATCAAGTCTAGAGCCTTGCGGGGTCTTGGTAGTAACGGCGGGAAATTGAACGCTAAGCCTCGTTGGGCTGGTCTTGGTGCTGCTCGGTAGCCTTGGTGTGTGTCGGTGGAGTTTCTGAGCGAGGAGCAGGCGGGCGGGTTCGGGCGTTTCCTGGGTGAGCCGTCGCGGGCTGATCTGGAGCGGTTTTTCTATCTTGATGACGCTGATCTGGAGCTGATCGCGAAGCGGCGTGGAGACCACAACCGGCTCGGCTTTGCCGTGCAGCTTGGGACGATCCGGTTCCTGGGTGTGCTGCTTGCGGATCCGCTTGATGTTCCGTGGGGTGTTGTCGATTACCTTTCGGCCCGGCTGGGCACCGCGGACCCCTCGATCGTGAAGAAATACATGCGGCGGCGACCGACGGTTCACGAGCACGCCCGCGAGATCCGCGCTGTTTACGGCTACCGTGACCTGGTCGGGCCTGTCCTGGAAGACCTGTCGGCGTACGTCTACTCGAGGGCGTGGACGCACGGGGAGGGTCCGAGTGTTCTTTTCGAGCTGGCGACGGCGTGGCTTCGTCGGGAGCGTGTGCTTCTTCCCGGGGTGACGACGCTCGTGCGGGTGGTGCAGTCTGCGCGCGAAGCGGCGCAGTCCGGGGTGTACGGCGTCGTTGCGACGGCGGCCAGCGCGGTCGATCCGCGGTTGCCGGTGGTGCTGCGCGGGCTGCTCGTGACTGACCGGGGTGAGCGGGTCTCGCGGTTGGAGTTGCTGCGGGCGGGTCCGACGAGGGTCTCGGGCCCGGAGCTGGACAAGGCGTTGGGCAGGGTCGCTGCGTTGCGGGCGCTCGGGGCCAGGGCGGTGGACCTGTCGGCGGTGCCGCCGGCGCGGGTGCGTGCCTTGGCCCGGTACGGGATCGGGGCCAAGGCGCAGTCGTTGCGGCGTTTGGCCGAACCACGACGCACGGCGACGCTCGTGGCGACGGTCACGGCGTTGGAGGCCAACGCGGTCGATGATGCGCTGGACCTGTTTGATCTGCTGATGACCACGCGGGTGCTCGACCCCTCGCGCCGTGCGGCGGTCGCGGAGCGGTTGGCGAAGATGCCCGAACTGGAGAAGGCCTCGGGCGTTCTGGCCCGGGTCGGAGCCCGGCTGCTTCGCGTGCTTGAGGAGTCCGGCGACCAGGTTGATGTCGCGGCAGCGTGGGCGGCTCTGGAACAGGTCGCCGCGCGGGACCGGATCGCCGATGCGGTGGCGAAGGTGGGTGAGCTCGTCCCCGACGAGAGCGGCGCCGACGGGGCGATGCGTGGGCAGATGGCGCGTCGTTTCCGGACCGTGGCACCGTTCCTGCGGCTGTTGGCCACCACGATCCCGTGGGGTGCGACCGCCGCCGGCCAGCCCCTGCTCGAGGCGCTTGCCCGCCTGGACGGGTTGCGGGGTCGGCGCAAGGTGCGGCGCGAGGAAATCGACGAGGCGCTGGTGCCGCGGGCCTGGCACGCGGCGGTGTTCGGCCGCGCCGGCGGGGCCGGGGTGGACCGGGACGCGTGGGTGGTGTGCGTGCTGGAACAGCTGCGTTCGGGCCTTCGCCGCCGCGACGTATTCGCGGTCGGCTCCACCAGGTGGGGCGACCCGCGCACCCGCCTGCTCGACGGTCCCGCTTGGGAGGCGGTGCGCGAACAGGCGTTGACGAGCCTGAGCCTTCACGCCCCGGTGTCCGAGCACCTGCGCACTCGGACGGAGGTGCTCGACGCCGCCTGGCGAGGGCTCGCCGCGGCGATCGGGCAGACCGGCCCGGACGGGTCCGTGCAGCTGACCGAGGGGCCGGACGGAAGGGTCAGGCTCACCGTCTCCCCGCTCGAGGCCTTGGAGATCCCCGACTCCCTCACGAAGCTGCGCAAGCAGGTGGCAGCGATGCTGCCGCGGGTGGACCTGCCCAAGATCCTGCTGGAGGTCCACTCCTGGACCGGGTTCCTTCACGCCTACACCCACATCGGACAGTCCGGTTCCCGGATGAGGGATCTTCCGGTCTCGGTCGCCGCGGTCCTGATCGCCCAGGCCTGCAACGTCGGCCTGACACCGGTCGTCGCCGAGGGGCACCCGGCGCTGACCCGGGACCGGCTGGGGCACGTGGACGCGAACTACGTGCGCGCCGAGACCCACGCCGCCGCGAACGCCCTCCTGATCGATGCGCAGGCCGGGGTGCCGATCGCGAGCTCGTGGGGCGGCGGGCTGCTGGCCTCGGTGGACGGGCTGCGGTTCGTCGTGCCGGTGCGCACCATCAACGCCGCGCCGAACCCGAAGTACTTCGGCCGCGGCCGGGGGCTGACCTGGTTCAACGCGGTCAACGACCAGGCCGCCGGGATCGGCGGAGTCGTCGTGCCCGGCACGGTGCGCGACTCGCTGTACGTGCTGGACACCATGCTCAACCTCGACGGCGGCCCGAAGCCCGAGATGGTCGCCTCCGACACCGCCTCCTACTCCGACCTGGTCTTCGGGATCTTCACGCTGCTCGGCTACCGCTTCGCACCGCGCATCGCGGACCTGTCCGACCAACGCCTGTGGCGCACCGGGATGCCCGGCGGCGAGGCGGACTACGGGGCGCTGAACGCGGTGGCGCGCAACAAGGTCAACCTGGCGAAGATCACCGCCCACTGGGACGACATGACCCGCGTGGCCGCCTCGCTGGTGACCGGGACGGTCCGCGCCTACGACGTGCTGCGCATGCTCACCCGCGACAACGGGGCACCGAACCCGCTCGGGGCGGCGATCGCGGAGTACGGGCGCATCGCCAAGACCCTGCACCTGCTGGCCCTCATCGACCCGACGGATGAGACCTACCGGCGTTCGATCAACACCCAGCTGACCGTCCAGGAGTCACGCCACCGCCTGGCCAGGGCGATCTTCCACGGCCGGCGCGGGCAGATCCACCAGCGCTACCGAGAGGGCCAGGAGGACCAGCTCGGCGCGCTCGGACTCGTGCTCAACGCCGTCGTGCTATGGAACACCCGCTACACCGCCGCCGCCGTCACGGCGCTCCGCGAGGCCGGACAGGACATCCCCGAGACTGACCTCGCCCGGCCGTCACCGCTGGCCGATCAGCACATCAACATGCTCGGCCGCTACGCCTTCACCGCACCCACACCCGACGGGCTACGACCGCTGCAAGACCCCGCAGCCGGGCAAATCGAGCGCTGACCGGCACCCGTTCGGCACATAGCATTGGCTGCAGAGCACGTTGCCGAGAATTCGCCCCTCGCAATCGACGGTCGCGCGATCACCGGCACCACCGCCACATCGAAGGACGGCAAGATCATCGAATGCGAACAGGGGGAAGGCGCATGACTTCTCCGCACACAGGGCTTCTGCACCACGTGGAGCTCTGGGTTCCCGACATCGAACGCGCCGCGGCCCAGTGGGGATGGCTGCTCGAGGAGATCGGCTATGACCCGTTCCAGGTGTGGCCAGGCGGCCGCAGCTGGAGGCTCGCCCACACCTACATCGTGCTCGAGCAGTCACCCGACATGCGTGGCGGGAACCACGACCGCAAGCGCCCGGGCCTCAACCATCTCGCCTTCTACGCCGGGAACCGGCAGCGTGTCGATGACCTCGCCACCGCCGCCCCGCACCACGGCTGGACACTCCTCTTCCCGGATCGCCACCCACACGCCGGCGGACCGCAAACGTATGCCGCCTACCTGACCAACACCGACGGCTACGAGGCCGAACTGATCGCCCACGACTGAACCGCCCTCCACGGGCCGTGACGGTTTCCCGGCAGCACTCGACCACGTCCCCGAAAACAACCAGCCCGAGACCGTCACCGATGACGTCCTCGAAGCCGCCGTGAGAATCCTTGCCTTCCACAACCAGCGACATCGAGCGATCACAAAACGCCACCAAACAGCGCCGAAATCCACACACGCCGCTACTACCGAGACTCCAAAGTGGAGATCTGCTCACTTGCGGGGATGGTCTGCAGCACGCAGTAGCGTCACATTGCTGGAGGTTTGCAGTCGATCCAGTAGTCGGTCGCGTTCCTCGGTGACTGCGAGTAGCGCTGTGGCGTAGTTGCGCAGCTGTCGGGCCAGCGCGTCCCGTTCCTGGGCGAGTCGGCTGGCGCGCTCTCGCTCATATGCGAGTTGGGTACGAAGTGCGTCGACTTCAGGCTTGCTCCTGTTGATTTCCCGCGCACGCTCTTGGAAGGCTGCGTTGATGTCCGGGTTGTCGTGCGTTAGTCGGTGCCGCTTGACTCCTGCCAGTTCGGCCAGACGGACGCCGGTCAGAGGCCCGGTTGCGCGGCCTTCCAGGAGGTCGTCGGCGGCCTTTTGAAGTGCTTCCCGGATGGTGTTCGGATCAGCGTGGGTCATTGTCGTCCCTGTTCGTGGTTGTTGATGATCCCGGTGAGACGGTCGCCGACCTGCCGGATGCGCTCGTAGCGGATCGGGGGCGCGAGTCTGTCCTGGGCGATCAGGTCTCGGCTGGCCTGGACTTGAAGGATGTCGGTGTCGGTGCGGGCGATGTTGGCGCAGGCGCTGCGGCATCGGCCGAGGTCCGGGCCGTTTGCCTGCCGCGCGCAGAGGGCTGTTGCCTGGTCAAAGACGCAGTGCAGTCCGTCGCCTTTGAAGATCTGCAGCGATGGGTCCTGCAGGAGCTTCTCGGCTTGGCGCCGGGTGGGGAGGGGCCGGCCGGCGAACTTGGCGGTGGCTCGGCCGGTGCGTTCGCGCAGCTTGTCGGCGGCGGGGCCGCTGACGTGTCCGCCGGCGTCGAGATATTGGTCGATGTCCGTGATGCGTTCGATGCGTTCGAGCCATCTTTCCATTGCCAGCTCATTGGGGAACCCGGAGTCGTAGCTGCCGGAGTATCCCTGGGTCACGAGGTCGGCGACATGTCCGTACTGGATGGCGGCAGCTACCAGGCCACGGGGGCGTCGGGCGATGTGCCAGGCCAGGGTGCGGCGGAAGCGGCTGGGGGTGATGCGGCCGTCGGGGTCATCGGGGATGCAGTCGCTGCGCTGGCGGCGTGCGCAGTACTCGTTGACCCAGTGGATGAAGGAGGTGATGTCGCTGACGGTCTTCGCGGCGGTCTGCCCATTGCCGGCACGTCTGTCGGTGCGCGGCGTGGTCCCGCGCAATGCCTGTGGGCGCAGGGTGCGTGGGAAGAGCAGATCCATGGAATGGAGGCGTTCGAGCACGTCAATGGCCAGGGCCGCCAGGGGGTGGACTATCCAGGGGTTCTGCCGGGCTTGCCCTTCTGGGATCTTTGCGCCGTGATGGTTGCGGGCGCCCTTCCATCTCGTGCCGTGTAGTTCATGCAGGTTCGTACGAGGGTCCTGTCGGTGGCAGTCCCGTTTCAGGCTCAGCACCTCGCCCGGGCGCATGCCTGACAGGTATGCGATGACGATGAAGCAGGCGGTCTGCAGATGCACTGCCAGCGGGACGGCTTCCTCCCAGGCGATGAAGGAGCCGTGCCAGAGGCGTCCGTCCAGCTGGGCCGTGCATCTGGCCATGAGATAGCTGTTTGAGTCCACGCTCAGGCCACTTCCGGCGAGGATGTCCCGGTCCCAGCGGGCATGGGTGGAGCCGAAGAATCCGGTGAGCCTGGCCAGGTGGGCCCAGTTGATGATCGGCTCCCCGTCGGGTCCGGGCTGCCCGGGCAGGCTCAGCCCGTGGGCCCGCAGATTCTTGAGGACAGCGCGCAGGGCCGTTTTGCGGGAGTCAGGGACCGGGGTTTCGCGGGCGCCGGCCGGTGTATGCCGATACCCGCTGCCGAGCAGTGTGCAGTACTCGTGGTAGGCGGCGGTGATGTCGGGGGCGAAGTCCTCGATGAAGCGGAGGGCCCAGGACAGCAGCGGAACGAGGGTCTCGTCGCCGATGCGCGGGGTGAGGTTCCCTGTCCTCTTGCGCCGGTGGGAAAGCAGGTCCCTGGCTGTTTCTTCGTGCCAGGGAGAACCGTCCGGCAGCCGGAGCTTGGGAGGCACGAGGTCACGGTAGGCCCAGAGCCGTCGGGTTTCGGTGATGATCTGGCGCTTCTGGGCGAACCCGAGATTCGTTTCGCCCAGCTCGGCCAGGAACCGGTCGAGCACTTGGGGGCTGGCCGCTTGGAGGGAGTCGTGGCCGTGCTCGTCGAACCAGGAGATGATGCGCCGCAGGCGGGCCGGGAGTTGGGCGATGCTGGAGAGGGCCAGCGGCTTGGGCGCGCTGGGTCCGCCCGGCACTGGTCGAGGCGTTTCGTCGTTGATCAAGGTCCAGAGGTAGGCCTTCACCGGCTGCTGCCAGGCGGGCGGGAAGTGGCGGAAGTTGATGCTGTATTTCTGCGAGTGGTCCTCGAAGATGCCCGGGGTGAGGTCCCAGACTGTGTCTGCGAAGCGGGTGAGCGCACCAGGGGACGTGTCATCGCGGAGGGGGCGTCGGGCGAGCACTACGTCATCGTCGATGGGGCTGGGTCGCTGTGACAGCTTGAGGATCATCGCAGGTCCAATCGGCCGTCCAGCACCATCTCGATGAGACGGCGGTCCTCGTCGCTGGCCTCCTCGGCTGCCACCGTAGGTCCGGCGTGCTGCCGTTCGAGCAGGTCGTTCAGCTGCTCCGAGGCGATGGAGAAGCGATCCTCCCATTCCGTTGCAGGGATCTCGGCGCGGCGACGGGTGATGCTTTCGAGCATCGCGGCCTGGATCGGGATGTGCCTGGGTTCGGAGCGTGCGTTCGGGCAGCCAAGGCACAGCAGGAACGAGGCACTGCATGCGGTCCCGGACGGTGTGTAGGGGCTGTTCGTGTGGTCGATGCATGCGGTGGCCACGGTGTCCAGCCGGCCTTCAAGCAGCAATTGCAGCTGCTCCACGGTCGTTCCAAGCCTCTGGGCTGCTGGCTCGGGATCGTTCGCCGCTTCTCGCACTTCGGCATCGGTGAGGGCGAGGATGCTGTGGCTGACGCGTATGCGTTCGACCTCGCCGCGCAGCGCCTTGTCGACGATGGCCTGGTATTCGGGCAGGGCTGTGGCGTCTTTGGCAAGGTATTCGGCAGCGAGTGTCGTCGCTGTGTGGGCGACAGGGCGCTGGTGGCGCTGCACGAACGCCAGCCTGAGGCGGCGCGAGTCCACGCGGTCGAGAACGTCCCCGTCGGGGGTCCTTCCGCGCCACCACTGCAGTGAGTTTGTGGGCAGCGCCCGGATTCTGGCCCGGCCCGGAGCACGGTCGGCCGGGCCAGTGGCATGGAATACCAGGAGAGCGTCGGTGCCAGCCACTGCCCGGGCACGGGCACACAGTTCGACAGCGAGGCGGTACACCCCTGCTGCTGACGCATAGTCGTCCGGACCATTCGCCGGGACACGGTCCGGTGCCAGCGCCAGGTCCATCTCCGCGCCGTAGCGGCCGCGGCGGGGCTTGGACGCACGGGTCAGGACAAGAGGCTCTTCCTCGACCTGGTCGTCCGCACGCAGATGCGAGGCGGTCATTCCGCACACCGTGCTCAGGTTGTGCCCGCTCACGCAGATCAGCAGGACCGCCAGCGCCGTCACCTCCGAGTAGGTCGGAAAGATATGTCGGAGCCGATCGATGGCCCCGCTGTGCTCTTTAGAGGTGTCGATCCTGCCATCGCGGCACCGGGGCACGTCTCCGGTACGGGCCACTTGTGCCAGCAGCGCGCCGCGCCGTCCGTCCTCTGAGTCCATGCCCGGCCTAGCTGCCTGCCATTCCGCGAGTTCCGCCTCCGCCTGCCGGATCCGGGTCAGCGCGGCACGGACCTCGGTTCGTGCGGCCCGCTGGATGCGGCGCACTTCGGAATCCGTGTAGGCGGACAGAGTGCGGGTCGGGGACGCTGGCTTGTGGGGTGCGTAGAGTGCTTCGCGGAATGCGGTCGGGAGGCCTTCGATCGGGCGGAACAGGACCCGGAGCACCTGAAGCAGGGAGTCGGCGTAACGGGTGTGCCGGATCCTGAACGGTGCGATGTGCGCAGGCGTCAGTGCGCTGAGCGACTGTGGTGGGGACGGCAGGTCCTTCAAACTGCGGGCGAACATTCGGGCGCCGGCGTACAGGGTCTTCACGGACTCCACGGTCTTTCGGGTCCCGGCCGGGCCACAGGCGCGAGCGAAGCCCTGCACGATGGCCGACTCGATTTCGGGTGCCAGGCCGAGCCTGCGGAATTCGAAGTCCTTTGCGGATCCGCCGGACTCGGACACAAAGCGGACAACGAGGCGTTCTCCCGTGTCGATGACGACGTCGGGCCGCTCATAGGGCCCTTCCGGCAACGAGGCACGCATCGTCAGAGGTCCGCTTCGGTCTCGTCAAGCAGCCGCACCCTGGGATCGCTGGAGAGGACCGCGAGCAACGGCTCCGCGTCAAGGACCGATTTGCCGTACTCCAGCAACAGCCGGGCTTCCAGCCCTCGGAACGGCTCAAGGTAGACGTTTTTCGTCGTGTTCACATCCGAGTGCCCGAGCATCGTCTGCACCAGCGACCAGGTGTCGCCGAACTGCTCGCGCAGGTCGCGTTGGTGATCGGCGTCCAGCCCGTCGATCTGCCGGGACCAGACAAGCCGTCCGACGGCGAACCAGCGCAGAGCGAAGCTGTGCCGCAGCATGTGCGGACGGCATTCGAGCCGGTCGATGCCGGCCTTCTTCACCCTGGCGTTCGCGCGCGCAAATGACTTGTGCCATGCATCCTTCGGCCGCGGGCTGCCATCTTCGTTGAGCCACAGCATGGCCGGTTCGAGCCCGTTCGTGGTACGAACCATCAGGCGGAACCTCTCTGACGGGGACAGATCGTTGACCTGGACAGCAGATGTGAAGGACCTCCCGCCACGCAGTGTGCTGACTCTCAGTACACCCCGCCGGGCCTCCTCGACGACCATCCTCCCGTGCGTCCCCTCGTACAAACCGCTCGCCCGCGCGGAGCGCACCGCTGCTGCACGCTCCGTCTCCCTGTATGTTGCCACCTGCTCCAGCACGTCGCCCCGCAACCAATACGGGTGCCCGTGCAGCCCCTTCGCGCAGGCATCCGCCAGCCGGAACGACGCGTACTGGCTGTCCGAGACCTCGCGGTCCAATTCGAGCATCAGCACGCTGCTCCACTCCTGCAAACGAAGTCCGCTGCCGTATAGGCCGTCGGCGAAAGCCGCGTCCCGGGACTGGGAGCGGGGACGCCACCTCACGCGCTCCGACCCCAGCGGCGTTAAACCGTGAATGCCAACATCGCGCCAGCGACGGTATGCCCTAGGCGAAAGCCATTTGACGTCCGCTCCGCGGACTGTCGAAGGCCGCAGATCGGTCCTCCGAGCACCGCCTCCGGCATGCCCCATTCGGAAGCCGTTGGCTTCGGCCGCCGCGAACAGCGGCGGACCACCCACGACCCGCCCGGCCCAGTCGTAGAACATGGCCAGCCCTGCCAGATCGCTCGCCCACGCCGACCCGGAAACGCGGCGCGGGTTGCGCGGGTCGCTACGACGCCAGAACTTGAAGTCCACGACATCGTCCTCGACCGCGGAGTCCCAATCCTTGCCGCGTGCAGCGAGGAAGTTCACCCACACGGAAAGCGAGTACGCGTACCGGCGATTCGTAGACGCAGCGCGGTTGCGCATCTTCACCCCCGCGAAGAACCCGTTCAAGGCAGAGTGAGGAACCCCGGCCGCATCTACGAAGATAGGACGCCCCGCCCACGGCAGCCACGCGCCCGACGCGTCCCGGTCATAGGCGAACGAACCCAGCGCACGGTTCAGAAGCTCATCGCTTGCCCAATCGATCCGATCGGGAGCGAAGAAGACCTGCCACGCCATCCGCACATCAGCCATACGCCAATGATCCCGGCGCAATCTCTCTAGAACGGGCAACACGCGCAAGAGGGGCGGAGAATCAACAACTTCTACGTCTCCTGCGAACGGGCCTTCGATCCCGGGTTGGAGAACCGGCCGGTGGTGGTGCTGTCCAACAACGACGGCTGCGTGGTGGCGCGGTCTCCGGAGGCGAAGGCCCTGGGGCTCAAGACCGGGATGCCGTGGTTCCAGATCGCCCCGCAGGCGGCCTCATGGGGGCTTGTGGCGCGTTCCTCCAACTACGAGCTCTACGGGGACATGTCCGCCCGTGTGATGGAGCTGCTGGGCCGTTGGGGCACCTGACAGCAGGTGTACTCGATCGACGAGTGCTTCATCGGGTTGACCGGCACCCCGCAGCAGGCTCTGCAGGCCGGGCGGGAGGCCCGGGCGGCGGTGGCCCGGCACCTCGGGCTCCCGGTGTGCGTGGGGATCGCCTCGACCAAGACTTTGGCGAAGTTCGCCAACCACGTGGCCAAGAACAACCCGGACGACGACCGGATCGGAGGAGTCTTCTCCATGGACGCGGCCCGGCCCGCCTTCGTGGACCGGTTGATGGAGCGGCTCCCGGCCACCGAGGTCTGGGGTGTGGGCCGCAAATCAGGGGAGAAGCTGGAACGGCTGGGGATCCGGAGCATCGCCGACCTGCGTTCCGCCGACCCGGCGTGGATCCGATCCCGATTCTCCGTGGTGCTGGAACGAACCGTCCTGGAACTGGGCGGGGTGCCGTGCGTTCCGGACGTGGACGAGAAGGCGGGCCCGGGCCAGGTCATCTTCTCGCGCTCCTTCTCGAGGCCGGTGACGACCGGTGCGGACATGGACGATGTCATGAACCTCTACGCGCAGCGCGCCGCAGCCCGCTTGGCAGTGCAGGGCCAGCAGGCCAGGACCGTCCTGGTCACGGCCGGGACCTCCCGGTTCTCCGGGCCCGATGGATCGGTCTCCAGGTCGGTGGCCCTTCCGCGGGCCACTGCCGACCCGATCGCCATCACCCGGGCGGCCGTGGGCGCGATGCGGTCCGTGCTGCGCGAGGGAGTGCCCTACACCCGCGCCGGCGTCATGCTGTCCGGGTTGGGACCGGCGGTAACGGGGCAGGAGATGCTGACCGGATTCGAGGACATCGAGGGGCCGGACGGATCCGACGGCGGCCCCGACCGGCATCTGGAGGATGTCCTGGAGCGTGTCCGCGGGCGGTTCGGCGGGACCTCGATCGGTCTCGGGCCTGGAGGTCTGGCCGAGCAGGGGACGTGGACCATGCGCCGTGAGTTCGCCTCGCCGCAGTACATCACGAGGTTCTCGGAGTTGCCCGTCGTCCGGGCCTGAGGCGGAGTCAGCCCAGGGAGAGGGTGACCAGCCCCAGCTGCGCAGCGCGGATGATCACCTGGACGCGGTCCCGGACCTCGAGCTTGTCCATGATCTTGGACAGGTTGGCCTTCACCGTGGATTCGGAGATATGCAACTCCTCGGCGATCTCCGGGTTGGACCGGCCCCGGGCCAGTAACCTCAGCACATCGTGTTCGCGAGGTGTCAGGTCCGAGCCGTCCGGGTCTCCCGGAGCCACCGTTGCCGTCCCGACGCCGGGGCGGTCATCCTCGATGGAGGAGAGCAGCTTGCGGGTCACGGCGGGGGAGAGGACGGACTCCCCGCGGTGCACGCTCCAGATGGCGCCGATGATCGTCTCCGGGTCGGCGTCCTTCAGCAGGTAACCGGCCGCGCCCGCCTTCAACGCCGGCACGAGATAAGGCTCCGAGGTGAACGTGGTGATGGCCAGGACGCTGGTATCCGGGAACTCCGCGGCGATGCGCTCGGTGGCCTCGACGCCGCCCATGACGGGCATCTGCATGTCCATGAGCACCACATTCGGGCGAGCGGCGCGAACGGACTCCAGTGCCTCCTCACCGTTGGCGGCGATGCCCACGCATTCCATGTCCGCGGTGTTCTCAACCAACATTTTGAGTGCTCCGCTCATCAACGGTTGGTCGTCGACGATCAACACTGACAGGGAAGGGGAGGAATCCGGCATGGGATCAGCGTAGTCGTGAAAATCACCCGCCCGCGCTTGACGTGGTCGGAAGGGCGCGATGGGTGTTCATGGCGCCACGCCGTGCCTGAACCTAGGAATACCCTGTAAAAGTCCTCTTAATGTGGAGAACGTCCCAGTCGCCGTTGATAATGAAGGAATGAAACGCACCCTCCTGGCCTCAGCGGCCGCTGTGCTCGTCTCCTCCGCCCTCTTCGCTGCCCCGGCTTCCGCCGCGGCCGCCCCGACCTCCGGTTCCGTTCTCCCCGCCTCGTTCCAGCCTGCACCCAAGGCTTCCACTGGTGGTATGTCCACCATGGGTGCGGGAAATGGCGCTTCGACCTTCTGGTGCGTGACGTTCGGGTTCTTCTGCTAGTTAATAGACGATGACTCCCAACGTGCCGGCCGGATCCCTAGCGGAACCGGCCGGCTTTTGGCATTCGCGGCCACTGAACCGGATCCTGCTCGTGCTGGTGTCCATTTTCATCACGTTTTCCCTGGTCTCGGATGTCGTGACAGCGTTGGGGACCGATCCGCGACTCTCACCTCAAGCCTCTTTCGTCAACATGTTGACGAGCTTGTCCTTCTACGTCCTGTGGATGCGGACGACGTATGCATTCGTCAGTCTGATCCCAGCCCTATTGGCAAGTCACTTAGTGGGCGAGAGCGACTCTGTCGCCTTCGTATTGCTGGTTCTCCCACTCATGCTTGCCGTAGTGGCCGCTATGACGTCGAAGCTTTTCAGCTACATAGCGCTCACCGTCGCCATAGTCTGGGTCTTGCTTATCCCCGTGACGTCGCCGGATATCGGAGACATCGTCTGGATCACACTTCCGTTGACTTTGGCCGCTTGGGGCATTGGCTTTTTCATCGGTTGGATGCTAGATCGGCGCGCTCAGGACCGCATTCGCGTAGCTGAGGCCACTCGCCGTGCAGCGAGTGCAGCCCAGGAGGAACGACGTTCTCTGGCCCGCGACCTCCATGACATCGTGGCCCACAACCTGACGATCATCTCGATGCAGGCCCGCGCCGCCACCTATGCCGGAACGGATGAGGCCGCCAAGACGGCGGTGGACGTCATCGGCAGCTCGGCTGGCGAAGCCCTGGTCGACCTGCGGCGGATGTTGTCCTTGCTTCAGGCTGAAGGACTGGTGGCGGGTGACCAGGAATCCGCGCAACGGGACCTCGGTGAAGGGGCCTCCGCGCTGGACCTCGAGTATGGCGCCGTGAAGTTCGGACGGATGTTGGAGAGCCTGGGGATCTATACGACCGTGGACACCGGCGACTTGGAGCAGGACATCCCCCAGAGTGTTGAGACCGCCCTCTATCGCGTCCTCCAGGAGGCCGTGACCAATGTGGCCAAGCACTCCGGGGAGGGTGGCGAATGCCGCATCGCCGTGCATGTCCGTGAGGGGCAATTGGAACTCGCGGTGGACAATACTCTGCCCATGAGCGGACCGGCCACGCGTGCTGGCTGGAACTCTTCCGGCAGCGGTCTGATCGGGATGCGGGACCGCGTGGACGCTTTCGGGGGGACCATGTCCTCGGCGCGCGACGGTCAGTGGTGGAGGGTCCGCGCCGAGGTCCCGTTGCACGGAGCCAATGCCTAGCCAGGCTACGGATGTGATCTGCGTCACATATAGGGTCACAAGACTAGCCAAAGGTCCAATGGCACCCAGGTCACAACACGGGTTAACCTGAAAGGGCCCCATGAGACGGTGCACACGGATCGGACGGTGGAATAAGCCCGGGGGGATACGGGCCCACCAATCCAATATCCGCTGAGAGGCGGTGGCCTAGCCACCGCCTCTCAGGTGTTTAAGGGTCACGCTTTCAGTGAGGCACGTCTCACAGGCGGCACCGTCTGACCTCCGCATTAGGGTGTCAAGAATGAACGCCCCGTCTGGCGCGGACGCTGCACAGCCCGCACCCACGCGCTTTTCCTGGATCCCCATCGTGATCGCCGGTGTGGCTGCCGCCATGCACATCTGGAAACTCCCCGAAGCCTTGTCGTTCGTTCAGGCCGACCTGGGGATGACCCTCATCGAATCCGGAGTACTGCTGGGCATCGTCCAGGTCGGATCGATGGCCCTGGGCCTGGCGATCTCCCTCTTCTCGGAAGTCCTCGGGCTGCGGCGAACGCTGCTCATCGGGCTGACCCTGCTGACCGTGGGCTCGCTGGCTGGAGCCTTCGCGGAGACCACCGGTGTCCTGATGGCCACCCGCGCCTTGGAGGGCGTCGGCTTCCTCATGGCCACCGTGGTGGCGCCGCCCCTGATCCGCCTGATCACGCCGCGCGCCACAACGAACATCGCCATGGGGTGGTGGGGATCCTTCCAGGGGCTGGCCACCTTTGTGGCGGTCCTGGCCTCCACCCTGCTGCTCACGAGCGTCAGCTGGCAGGTGTGGTGGGTCGTGATGGCGGTGGTCACCGCGGCAACCATCCCGCTGATCGTGGTGTTCGTCCCCCCACCGCCGTCGGACCGTGACTCCAATGTGAGGCTGGCGGCACGGCGCGTGGGCGCCACCGTGAAGACCCTGACCCCGTGGATGGCCGGCATCGTCTTCGCCTGTTACACCCTGCAATGGGGTTCGGTCATCGGCTTCCTGCCGACGATCTTCGATGAGGCCGGAGTCGGAGGGCTCTGGCCGGGTATCTTCACCGCGATCGTCGGCGGGGTGAACGGGGTGGGGAACATCCTCACCGGCCGGCTGCACCAGCGGGGCATCCCCATGCGGCGGCTGGTGCTGATCGGCTTGGCCACCATGGGTGTCGCCTCAATCATCACCTTCGCGCCGGACTGGTCGGGTGTGCCGGGTGGGCTGGTCGTGCAGATCCTCGCCGTCACCCTGTTCTCCGGTGTCGGTGCCCTGGTTCCCGCCAGCCTGAACCGGATCGCCGTGGACATCGCCCCGCCCAACGGCTCCGGCGCAGCGGCGATGGGGTTGATGGTCCAGATCTACAATGGGGCCAACTTCGTCGGCCCCATCATCCTGGCCACCATCGCCACCGCTGCGGGCAGCTGGCACTTCTCCTGGGTCATGACCGTCTCAGCCACGCTGTTGGGCATCCTCCTGGCCTGGCGATTCCTCTCCGCACGCCGACTGGGCATCGACTTCCAGCACCGCGGTTGAGAGGGGATCAGTCGCAGCCCTGGGGGCCGCAGGCCTGCCCGTGGAGACCATCCTGACCGCCCGTACCCTGCGGATCTCCGGCCGCCGGCTGCACCATCTGCAGCGGCTGAGACTCCGCCCAGGCCTGCTCGAGGGCCTGGGCGAAGACCTCGGTGGGCTGGGCGCCCGAGATGCCATAGGTGCGTTCAAGCACGAAGAAGGGGACCCCGGTGACACCCAGGGCGCGCGCAGTGGCGAGGTCCTGCTGGACCGCGGTCTCCCAGCGGTCCTCGGACAGGGCCTCGTGGACCTGCTCGGCGGTCAGCCCGGCAGCGGTGCCGAGTTCCACCAGGACATCCTCGTCGCCGATGTTCCTGCCACCCTCGAAGTGGGCGCGGAACAGTTGTTCCTCAAGGTGCTCGGCCGTCTGCAGTGAGACCGCCTTGGCCCGCTGGATGACCCGGTGGGCCTTCCATGAGTTCGCGACGACGAGGCGGTCGAAGTCGTAGTCCAAGCCTTCGGCGGCGGCCTGCTCGGTCACGTGCGCCAGCATCGCGGTCACCTGCTCGCGGGGCATGCCCTTGGCCTCGGAGAGGTAGTCGATCTCCTGGCGGTGATCGTGCTCAGGCAACGTGGGGTCGAGCTGGAAGCTCTTCCACTCCACCTCGACCCGGTCACGGTGCTCGAACGCTTCCAGGGCCTTCTCGAACCGCCGTTTGCCGATGAAGCACCACGGGCAGCCGACGTCGGAAAAAATCTCAATCTTCACTCCAGGCACAACCCGGGGTGAGGCGAGGGTATTCCTGGCCGGCCGGCGTCGGGAAGGAATACGACGCCGGCCGGGCGCCTCAGGCGCGGCGCAGGCCGCCCTGCCACAGGGCGTCGAACGGGGTGTTGCCGGTGACGCGCTGGCGGATGCCCTCGGTGACGAACTCCTTGGCGCGGCGGGCTGCCTCCAGCGGCGTGGCGCCCTTGGCGAGTTCCGCGGTGACGGCGGCGGCCAGGGAGCAGCCGGCGCCGGAGACCCCATGGTCGCCGATCTTCGGCGCGGAGAGGACCTCGAGTGTCTCGCCGTCGTAGAACACGTCCAGGGCGTCCGGACCGTCGAGCTTCATGCCGCCCTTGGCCAGGACGGCGGCACCGGAGACCTCGTGGATGCGCTTCGCCGCTTCCTTCAGGTCCTCCAGGGTGCGGACGGTGATCCCGGACAGCTGCTCGGACTCGAAGTGGTTCGGGGTGGTGAAGGTGGCCAGGGGCAGCAGCTCGGCCTTGAGGGCGCGGTCCGTGTCCAGGGCATGGCCGGGCTCCTGGCCCTTGCAGATCAGCACGGGATCGAGAACCACGTGGTCCCACTCCTGATTCCTCAGGGCGGTGGCCACCGTGGAGATGGTCTCCGGGGAGCCCATCATGCCGAGCTTGGTGGTCTTCAGGGACCCGGCGTAGTCGGCCTGGATGGCCTCCAACTGGTTGGCGATCACGTCTGCCTGGACCGGGACGAAACGGTGGTTCCAATCGTCCTTCGGGTCGAAGGCGACGATGCAGGTCAACGCCACGATGCCGAAGGTGCCCAGTTCCTGGAAGGTCTTCAGGTCGGCCTGGGCGCCGGCCCCGCCGGTCGCTTCAGAACCGGCGATGGTCAAGGCGAGAGCGGGGGTGTGCATGTCGTACTGATCAGTGGAAGGCATGCGCACCATGTTAATCCCCTTCAGCCGGCGGCGGCTCAGACTGCGGCAGAGGTCGCTTCGGGGCGGACGACCTTTACCAGCGGCTGGGCCACGGCGCGGCCCAAGGCCATCAGGATGGCGGCCGGGAAGCCGATGATGGGAATGAGCATGGGCAGAAGGCCGCCGACGCCGGAGAACAGCACCGCCAGTCCGTAGAGCATGCCGACCAGGGCGTAGCCGATCACATGGATCCACTGGTTGGTCTGGTGGCGGAAGAGCCAGTTCACCAGCAGACACAGGGGCAGGCCGATGACCAGTCCGGCCAGACCGACGGTGGTCAGCAGCGGAGTCAGGGAGCCATAGGCCTGCAGCGCCGGGATGAAGTTCAGCACGAGCACGATGGCGGCCATGAGCAGGTTCGGCGCCAGCCAGGCCACGAGGAAGCCGTAGAGCGACATCTTCAGGCGTGGGCGGGGTCCGGCGGCGGGCCGCTTGCGGCGGCTCGGCTTGACCGGAATGGGGGTGGTCATGGGCGTGCTCCAGTAGTGGCGGTGGCGGAGGGGCCGTGCCAGTCTACCGGCGGGGGCGTCCGCCCGCTCAGGCGAAGGCGATGCCGTCCATCAGTTTGCGGGCCGTGCGCACGCTGCCCGTGACGAGGACGGTGGGTTCGCCGGATGCTGAGGACCGGCCCGACTCTGGGGCGTCCCCCGAATCGACCTCCACCACCAGGTCCGTGTGGCCCGTGGGGTGCTCCACCCGGGTCTCGGCCGCCTCATGGTCACCGCTCAGACCCGCCACCACCGTGCCGGGCACCTGCCAGGCCACCGCCACCGAGGCCCCGGCGAACACTCCGATGGCCTCATGGACGCGCTTCGGGATGAAACACCGCGTGTTGAACGTCCCCCCGCCCCGGGCGGGGGCCACCAGGCAGACCTTCGGCACCGTGGTCTCGCTGACGTCCCCCAGGCCCATGGCGACGCCGGCCTCGAGCCGCACGGCCTCGACCGCGGCACACAGCTCGGCGTCGGCTTCCAGCGTGGCGGGCTCCTCGGTCCCCTCCACGCCCAGTGCCGCGGCATCGATCACGACGACGGGCATCCCGTTGTCCACGCACGTCACCTCGACCCCGGCGAAAGTATCGATGCGGTTCCCCGTGGGGAACAGGGCTCCACAACTGGAACCGGCGGTGCCCTGGTAGTCCAGGACCACCGGGGCCGCGGTCCCCGGCACCCCCGCGATCTCCGCATCGCCCTCGTATGCGACCCGACCGGCCGGCGTCGTGACCCGGGCGCGGGCCACCGAACCGGTGTTGACCATGTGGATGACCACCTCGGTGGTGCCGTCCCGGCCGGGGACGAGGCCGCGTTCGACCGCGAAGGGGCCGATGCCGGCGAGGATGTTGCCGCAGTTCTGCCGGTCGGAGACGGTCGCCTCGTCGACGGAGACCTGGAGGAACAGGTAGTCGACTCCGCCGTCTGGCCGCGGGGAGACCACCGCGACCTTGCTGGTCAGCGGGTGCGCTCCGCCCAGCCCGTCGATCTGCCGTGCGTCCGGGGAGCCCATCAGCCGGAGCAGCAGGGCATCCCTGGCGGCCGGATCGGCGGGCAGGTCCTCGGCCAGGAAATACAGTCCCTTGGAGGTTCCGCCGCGCATGACCATGCACCGGACCTCGGTGGCGGGCCCGCCCTGGAGGGTGTCCCTGCCGTGGTGCGCGGAGGTGGTGGGGGAGGCGGGGTCTGGGCTCACGGTGTATTCCTTCACCAAATCGGCTGCGGCCTGCATCATCTGTGACAAAATTGTTTACAATCAGTTCCATCATGGCTGACGAGCGGGGGAGATTCCAGTGGCAACAGCAACGCGGGCCAGTGTTGCGGTGAACGCGACCGACGTGGCCGACCAGATTCGCGCGGCCATCTTCGCCGGCGAGCTGGTCCCGAACCAGCGGCTCGTCGAAGCCGACCTGGCTGAGATGTACGGGGCCAGCCGCGGCCACGTGCGCACCGCCCTGTCCGAGCTGACGGTCGAGGGCCTCGTCGAGCGGATCCAGAACCGCGGTGCCCGTGTCCGGTCCGTCCCCGTGGAGGAGGCGATCGAGATCGTGGAGGTCCGCTCCGCCCTCGAGGCGCTGTGTGCGGCACGGGCGGCCACCCGCATCACCGATGCCGAGGCGGAGGAGTTGCGGCAGATCGGCCGGAGCATGCAAGCCGCGGTCGAGACCGGGGACCAGGCCGCCTACGCCCAGGGCAACACGGACCTGCACTCCACCCTGATCCGTCTGTCCGGGCAGAAGACGGCGGCCGCGACCATCGACCGGCTCCGCGCCCAGGCCGTGCGCTTCCAGTACCGCCTGTTCGCCAAGCCCGGGCGCTCGCAGCAGTCCCTGCCGGAGCATCTGGCCATCATCGACGCCGTCTGCGCGCGCGAGCCGGAAGAGGCGGCGCGGGCCATGCGTGAGCATCTGATGTCCGTGGGCGCGGCCATCGAGGAATCGGTGCGGTCCGGGTCCTGAGGGGCTCCAGCATCCGAGGGCTGAGCATCGGGGGTTCAGCCGGTGGTCACTCCATGCTCAACGGCTGCTTGCTGGTCTCCTTGGCCAGGGCAACGGCGATCAACGACACGGTGGCAGCGGCCATCAGATACCAGCCAGGAGCGATGGTGCTGCCGCTGGTGGCGATCAGCCAGGTGGCCACCAGGGGTGCGGTCCCGCCGAAGAGCGCGTTGGAGAGGTTGAAGCTCACGGCGAACCCCGAATAGCGGACCTTGGTGGGGAACATCTCGGCCAAGAAGCTCGGCAGGGTTCCGTCATTGAGAGTGAGCATCCCGCCGAGCAGGATCTGGACCAGGAGGACCACGATGAAGTTGCCGGTGTCCAAGAAGTGGAACGCCGGGATGGTGAAGATCAGGAAGGCCACCGAGGCGCTCATCAACACCCGTTTGCGGCCGAAGCGGTCCGAGAGGGCGCCCGTGACGAAGATGAAGCCGATGTAGGTCACCAGGGCAACCGTGGTGGCGAAGTAGGACGAGGTCTGGTCGAGGCCGAGCTCCTCGGAAAGATAGGTCGGCATGTAACTGAGGATGACGTAGAAGCCCACGGCGTTCAGCAGCACCGCACCGGCCGCTTGCATGAGGCTGGCCCAGTGATCGCGGAACAGGGAGCTCACGGGGGCCTTGACGGCCTCATCCTTGACGGCCATCTCGCGGAAGGCCGGGGTGTCCTCCAGCTTGCTGCGGATGTACCGGCCGATCAGGCCCATGGGTGCGGCGAGCAGGAACGGCAGTCGCCATCCCCAATCGGTCATCTGCTGGCTGTCCAGCGTTGCCGTCAGGATCGTGGCGATGAGTGACCCGAGCAGTAGGCCGGTCGCCGTGCTGGCGGGGACCACTGCGGCATAGACGCCGCGCTTCCCTGGTGGGGCGTATTCCACGAGGAAGGCCGAGGCCCCGGCGTACTCGCCGGAGGCCGAGAAGCCCTGGATGAGGCGGAGCAGGAGCAGTAGGAGCGGCGCCCAGATGCCGATGGTGACGTAGCCCGGGATGAGGGCGATGAGGAAGGTGGCCAGGGACATCAGCAGGATGGACCAGGACAGGGCGATCCGGCGTCCGAAGCGGTCGCCGATGTGCCCCCAGAAGAAGCCGCCGAGGGGCCGCACCAGGAAGGAGACGGCGAACAGCGAGAAGGTGAGCATGAGGCCCGTGGCCGGGTCCGAGTCGGGGAAGAACACCGCTGTGATGGTGACGGCGAGGTAGCCGTACATGGCGTAGTCGAACCACTCGACGAAGTTGCCGATGAAGCTGGCCGTCACCACCCTGCGGCGCGTGGCGGAGTCCACCGGAGTATGGGTCTGCCCGCTGAGGGTGCTGCGAATTTCTGGGCTGAGGGCCGTCGATGCGGTGGCCGCAGCTCCTGCCGTCGCCCGGGGGACTTCATGTTCCATAGTGGCGCCTGTCATTAATGTTGCGTTGGATGCACTGGAGTTGCAGTGAGTGAACTAAGCATGACAACGTGAGCTGGATCACGTCAAGGGTTCGGATCGGCTCAAGGCCAGGTCCAGGTGCGCCCGGTGAGGCGGTGTGAGATCTCTCGAGTGGGAGCGCGCGACGCTCGGAGGCGCTGGCTGCTGATCTCGCATGGCGATGTGTTGGGGGCGACTCCGGTTCGCCTCGTGGATCGAAGCCAGCCAAGCGTCGGACGGGCGTCGTCCGGGGGTTGCTTCCCGTGGGTACCGTGAAGCACGGACATCTCTCGCGGAGGCGTGATGGCCGCCCTCTGCCCAGCTTCCCTTCAACCGCCAAGGACAGCCATGACATCCCTGCACGAAGCCACCCGGATGACAGAAGAACAGCTGCGCGGGCTGGGCAGCAAGAAGTGGTCGACGCCGCCGGGCGTGATCGGATCAACGGTCGCAGAGATGGACTTCGGCATCGCCGACGAGGTCGAGGAAGCCCTCAGCGCCCGGGTGCGCAGTGGCTCGGTGGGATACCTGCCGGCAACGGAGCAACTGGCCATGCGCCAGGCCTGCGCGGATTGGCACCGCGATGTGTACGGGTGGGACCTGCCCGTTGAGTTCGTGAGGCCACTCCCCGACGTGCTGCGCGGACTCGAGATGGCCATCGAGCATTTTTCCCGCCCCGGGTCCGACATCGTGCTCCTCACTCCCACCCACGCGCCGTTCCTCTCGGTTCCGGGACAACTCGGCCGCTCGGTCCGCGAGGTGCCCATGCTCCGCGAGGCGCGGGGGGAGTGGAGACTCGACCTGGAGGGCGTTGATGCGGCGCTGGCCTCCGGCGGCGGATTGGTGGTGTTCTGCAACCCGCACAACCCGATCGGCAAGGTGTACCTGAGTGAGGAGATGGCCGCTCTCGCCGAGGTCGCCGAGCGCCACAACGCCCGGGTGTTCTCCGATGAGATCCATGCCCCGCTCGTCTTCGACGGTCACCGGCACGTGCCTTATGCATCGGTGTCGCCGACCGCTGCGGGGCACGCGATCACGGCAACCTCGGCATCCAAGGGGTGGAACCTGTCCGGCCTGAAGTGCGCCCAGCTGATCCTGTCCAACGATCGCGACGCCGAGCGCTGGGGTGACATCGCCTTCCTCTCGGAACACGGGGCCGGCCTGCTCGGGGCGGTGGCGACGACGGCCGCATACAATCGAGGCCGTCCCTGGCTGGCGAAGGTACTCGATTACGTGGACGGCAACCGCAAGCTCCTGAGCAGCCTCCTCGCCGAGCATCTGCCCGGCGTCGACTATAGGCCGCCCCACGGAACCTACCTGGCCTGGCTTGACTGTTCCGCTCTCGAGCTGGGGGAGCGGCCGGCCGACTTCTTCCTCGAACACGCGCGCGTCGCGGTCAACGACGGAGCCACGTGTGGTGCCGCCGGACAGGGACATGTCCGGCTGAATCTGGCCACGCCGCACCCCATCCTGGCGGCCTCGGTCGCGCGCATGGGCCGAGCATTGGCGACGCGCCGTTGACCCTGTGGCTCGACCACTCGACCTCCACGGCGGGCTCCACACCCCGGCGACGGTGACCGCGTCGGCGTCTGGCATTCTGCTCGTACCGGGCCTGCCACCACGACTCATACCGAGTCGGCGGGGCCAATGCTTATGCCGGTGCCCCCATGCGCACTGAGATGCTCCGGGCGGTGTCCCGGCACTCCGAAGCAAGGGCGGCCACGGACGCCTCCGGGACCCGGTAAAACGGCGCCGCGACCAACACGCAGGCCACGACGTGCCCTCGGTGATCGAACACCGGTGCGGCGACTCCCACCTCGTCTTCGGAGGTCTCGCGGTAGTTGACGGCGTAGCCGCGACGCCGGACTTCGGCGAGGCGTTCGAGGTAGGCGTCGGTGTCCGGCGGAGTGTCGAATTGGAGTGCCCCATCCTCCAGTAGCTGCCGCACCCACTCGGGCGATTCATGGGACAGGTGCACCTGCACACTCGCGCTGAGGCCGGTGGCGTAGCGGCTGCCCAACACGGAGGTGTGCTTGACCTGCTGTCGGCTGGGAACCTGTTCCACGGTGACCGCGGCGGTGCCGTCCCAGATGTTCAGCGCCGCCGTCTCGGCGGTGGTTTCCGAAAGCTCGCGCAGATCGTCCAGGGCGATGCGACGGACATCGAGGCCCGCCAGCAGAGGCCCGGCCACGGCGATCAGGCCCAGGCCCAGCCGGTACTTGCGGGAGGCCTCGTCCCGCTCGACCACTTTCTCCTGCTCCAGTGTGGCGAGGATCCTGGAGACACTGGACTTGTGCAGGCCGACCTGGGTGGCGATCTCGGTGACCCCCAGGACCGGCTCCTCCACGGTGAAGCAGCGGATGACCTGGAGGACGTTGACGATCACGGAGGTGCCGCGCGCTCCGCCGCCGGCCCCGGCCACGGCCTCACCGGACGGAGTTCCGGAACCGGTGCGGCCGGCGTCGGGCGTGGTGCTGGTGGTGCCCATGGTGGTCCTCCTGGGACGTGTGGCGGTCTCTGTGTCCCACCATGCCACGGCCCGGGTCCCTGCAGGGAACCCGGGCCGTGGTGCTGGTGCGGGAGGGTGCCCGCGGGGCACTCAGGCGTCGATGATGTTGTTCTCCGGGCCGAAGCCGAACTTCGTGATGTTCTCCACGCCGCCGTCTTCTCCGATGACCAGGATGTCGTGCTCGCGGTAACCGCCGGCACCCGGCTCGCCGTCCATGACGGTGATCATCGGCTCCATGGAGACCACCATGCCCGGCTCCAGGACGGTGTCGATGTCCTCGCGGAGCTCCAGGCCGGCTTCGCGGCCGTAGTAGTGGGACAGGACCCCGAAGGAGTGGCCATAGCCGAAGGTGCGGTTGGGCAGCAGGCCGTGGCCGATGTAAATCTCGTTCAGCGCATGGGCGATGTCCTGGCAGACCGCGCCGGGCTTGATCAGTTCGAGGCCAGCGCGGTGCACCTCCACGTTGACGTTCCACAGCTCGAGGCTGCGCTCGTCCGGCTGACCGAGGAACAGGGTGCGCTCCAGGGCCGTGTAGTAACCCGAGGTCATGGGGAAGCAGTTCAGGGACAGGATGTCCCCGCGCTGCAGCTGACGGGTGGTGGCCCAGTTGTGGGCGCCGTCCGTGTTGATGCCGGACTGGAACCAGACCCAGGTGTCCCGGACCTCCCGGTCCGGGAAGGTCTTGGCGATCTCGTGCACCATGGCCTCGGTGCCGATCAGGGCGACCTCGTACTCGGAGATGCCCTCACGGATGGCCGCCTTGATGGCCTCACCGCCGAGGTCGCCGATGCGGGCGCCGTGCTTGATGACCTCGATCTCCTCGGCGGATTTGATCATGCGCTGGCGCATGGCGTCCTGGGAGACGTCCAGCAGCTCGGCGCCGGCGAAGGCGTCCTGGATGCGCTGGCGGGTCAGGCCCGGCAGGAAGTCGTCTTCGACGCCGATCCGGGAGGCCTTCACGCCGTCCCGCTTCAGGGCCTCCTGCAG